>DVHJ01000052.1 GCA_018712145.1 Candidatus Faecousia faecigallinarum
GGCATCGTCCTGGGGGTTGTGCTGGCGGCGGTACTGTTCCGGCAGGTGACGGCCCTGCTGCTGTCCGCCTCCCTGAGCTTCCGGTGGCAGCCGGCGGTGGGGATGGCCCTGGCGCAGTTATTGGTGCTGGCCGCCGGGGCGGCACTGGCCTGCCGCCTGTCCGCCGGGAAAAAGCTGATGGGCAGGAAATAAACAGGAGGGGTAATGATGGGCAAATGTGCATTACTGTGGGTGAATCTACTGGCGCTGCTCCGCCGCCGGGGAGTGTGCCTCCTGCTGGCGGCCCTGTCCGCCGGAGGTGTATTTGCTGTGCTGTCCCTCAGCGGCCTGGAGGCCCGGCAGGTGGCGGCCCTGGCGGAAATGGAAACCTCCACCGTCATTTCCTGCGTGGTCACCGACGGCAAAGGCATGAATATGGAAAATCTGAACATGATTTCCGCCATGGTGGATATGCTCACCGGCCGGCGGCTGGAATCCGGCTGCACCCTGGGCGAATATGTAAAAGACGTCCGGGCCAGGGCCACCGTTCCCCTGACCAGTCCCGAGGATTTCACCCTCCGGCGGATTCTTACCCTGGATTCGGACCCGGCATTGGAAGCGGTGAACGGCGCCAGCGTCACCTTCTACCCCGGTTGGGATGAATCGGTGCTGGATACGGAGGCGCTGGTATGCCTGGTCCCGGCGGACAGCTTAGCGCTGTGGCCGGAGGGGAAGGTAACCATGACCGCCGAGATTACCGGGGTGGCGGCGGAATTGGAGATTATCGGCACCGTGTCCGGGGGACCGGGGAACGTATTCTATTGCCCCTTCTATGCCAAGTGGCAGGCGGAAATTACGGAGGCCTTCCCAGTGGACGCCTGCTCCTTTGCCATCGGGGACAATGCCCGGCTGGACGAGTGCAAAGCGGAAATCTACCGGTATTTCTCCCAGCCCAGTTTGTCCCAGCCTGACCCCTATCTTCCCTTTGGCGTGCTGGTGCAGGATGAGGTATACCTCAGCACCCGGCAGGAAATTCTGGAAAATCTGCGCCTGCTGCGTCTGCTGCTGCCCCTGCTCATGGGTCTGATGGGCTGCGTGGGCTTCTTTGGGGCCTACCTGTCTGCCAAAGGCCGGCGCAGGGAGTTTGCGGTCATGCGCTGCTTGGGGATGAAGCGGCGGCAGGTATTTGTCCTGGCCTTTGCCCAGCAGGCCATGCTGACTATCCCCGGCGGCCTGATTGGCCTGGGGCTGGCCATGGCCCTGGAGGGGGGAGTGCCTGCCCTGGGCCGGGCCGCCCTGGTTTGCGGGGTGATTTTGCTGGGCGCGGCGCTGGCTGCCCTGGGGGTGACCAGAGTAAACGTCATTAAACTCATGAAAGCGGAGGAGTAAGCCATGTTAACTGCAACCGATGTAACCTATGTCTATCGAAACGCCTATCAGACCGTGTATGCAGTCAACGGCGTCAGCTGTACCTTTGACCCCGGGCAGATGTATGCCATTATGGGGGCCTCCGGCAGCGGGAAAACCACGTTTCTATCCCTGTTGGCGGGGCTGGACGTGCCTGCCCAGGGGGAGATTACGTTTAACGGCGAGCCAACCCGCCGGATGGACCGGGACAAATACCGGATGGAGCACGTGTCGGTGATTTATCAGAATTTCAACCTGTTTGCCCACCTGACGGTGCTGGAAAATGGGGCTTATCCGCTATACATGCGAAAAATGGCGAAAAAAGAAGCGGACGCCACCGCCCGGGAAAAGCTGCTGTCTGTTGGGCTGACGGAGGATCAGCTGCGGCGTTTCCCCAATATGCTCTCCGGCGGCGAACAGCAGCGGGTTGCCATTGCCCGGGCTCTGGCCTCCGGCAGCGAGGTGATCCTGGCCGACGAGCCTACCGGCAACCTGGATCAAACCAACGGCAAGAATATTATTGAAATTTTGGGCCGTCTGGCCCGGGAAGAGAACCGGTGCGTCATTGTGGTCACCCACGACCCCACGGTGGCCGAGGCTGCGGACGTGGTTCTGCATATGCAGGACGGCAAGCTGGCGGAACAGAGCTAAAAGCCCTCTTGACGGTTTATCCGCGCTGAATCAGGTCAATGGAGGGCCTTCAGTGTGGGGCGGAAGCTCCGCCCCACACTGAAGCCACTGCCTCCGGTTGCGCCGGCCGGAACATTTTTTCCGCAAAAAACAGAAAAAATTTTTGCCAAACCCCTTGACATTCCTGAGAGATATGCTATAATTGCAGGGCAGTTTGCGAGAGGAACTCAGCAGGCTGCGAGAAATATGGGGGTATAGCTCAGCTGGGAGAGCGCTTGAATGGCATTCAAGAGGTCAGCGGTTCGATCCCGCTTATCTCCACCAAATCCCCGGAAACGTAATGTTTCCGGGGATTTTTTTCGCCTTAGGAGCTGCCTGGAGCAGTGGAGCGCGGCTGTCCCCGGCCGGCTGGTAACTAGGGCAGGGTTTCGGCAATGCCAAGGGCTTGCTGCAAGCTATCTTTGCAG
The DNA here is from genome assembly GCA_018712145.1 of Candidatus Faecousia faecigallinarum. Taxonomy (GTDB): domain Bacteria; phylum Bacillota; class Clostridia; order Oscillospirales; family Oscillospiraceae; genus Faecousia; species Faecousia faecigallinarum. Next base: position 2,484 of record DVHJ01000052.1, read on the forward strand.
CAAGCCCTTGGACAAACTATGCAAGAAATTGCACTTAACTTCCGTCAGGTGGGATTATAGCTGATGATTACGTCCATATCCTGCAATGCCGATACATCGGTGACATTGGTGCGGAATACATTCACCTGAATCAGGTTGCGGCAGCTGGACAGGACATTGACGTCGGAAACGTTATTATAGTCCAGGTAGACATAATTCAAAGTGTCCAGCCCAGCCAGTCCGCTCACATCTTCAAAAAAGTTGTGACAGCCGTTGAACGTTGACAGCGCTGCATCGTCGGGAAAGTCCGGTACCGATACAATGTCATTGTAAGACACATCCAAATTCACCAGCTGGGTCAAGGACGCCATTTCGTCCATGGTGGTTAGCACGTTGTTGGACAAATTCAGATCTGTGAGCAAAGTGCAGGCGCCAATGCCGGAGGTATCTGCCAAGGCGTTGGCCGAGGCGTTTAAGCTCTGCAGCTCGGTCAGCTGCCCAATGCCGGACAGAGCAGTTAAGTTATTGTTGGACACGTCTAGATATTGAAGCTTCAGACAGGCGGAAATCGGAGACAGGTCCGCGATGGCATTGTTGGACGCGTCCAGCCAGGTCAGTTCAGTCAAACCAGACAGGGGCGACAAGCTGGCCACTGCATTGCCCTGGATATTCAAGGTAGTGATGCCAGTGTTTCCGCTCAACGGCGTCAAATCAGAAATGCTGTTGGCCGAAATATCCACCGTGGTCAGGGCAGTTAGGTTCTCCAGTCCCGACAGGGTGGACAGGCTGCAGCCGGACAGATTCAACTCGGTCAGCTGGGGCAGCTGGCCGATCAGGGCCAAACCCTCGGTGCTGACTGTGCTGCCGGACAGGTTCAAGGTGGTCAGGGACGTGGTGGCCGCCAGGAACTGCAGGTCCAAGCTGGGCTGATTTTGAATGGTCAGGCTGGTCAGGCCGGCGAAATAGGATAGATCCGAAAAATCTGTCACCTCTGCTGGAATCACCATTTCGGTAATGCTCCACAGGTCCGCCGTGGTGAGGGTGGAGTTATCTCCCCGGCTGAGCAGCTGCCGGACATAGGCGTCCAAGGCGCTGTCCGTCAACTGAACATCCTCTACCACCCCGGAAATGGTGTAGCCAAACACCGACAAGGGGCTGACCAGGCCGTTATCCGCTACTGCCACCGCCCGCACAGTGGTCTCCCCCAAGTCCAGGGAAATCGGGCCGGAATAGCTTTGGGCCGTGGAGGGGTACTCTTCCCCCACGCTGACATACAGCGTACCGGCTGGAGCAGACAAGGTCACATCCATGTATGCATTGTAAAAACCGGACTCCAAGCTGGCAGTGGGGGCGGCCGGGCGCTGGGCGTCCAGCTGGGCACGGATCTCCGGATCGGCAATTTGATCCAGCATGGTCACCGCATCCAGCAGCTTATCCTGCTCTATATAGGTTTTACACAGGGCCAGATACACTTGGGCGCTGCCTCCGTCAGCAATGGCGTTAGCCAGTACATATTCGGCCTTGGTATAGTTTCCTGCGCCCCGGTAGGCCTCCGCCAGGCCCAGGGCGATTTCTTCGTCCTCTCCGGTGAGCCGGTGGGCGAGCGTATACCAGTTCACAGCACTGTCATAATTCCCATGGGCCAAGGCGCTGGCGCCCCGGCCGGTCAGAAAACCGGCGGTCAGCTCTGGGTTGTAGGACAGAAAATACCAAGCGGCACCGCCCAATAGGCCCAGGACCACCAGCAATATCAGCAATCGTTTTAAGGCTCGTTTCATATGGCCACTCCGTTCCAAAAAGCTGGTTTCATTATACTTCTCTGCAGCATCCGTGTCAAGTTTTGGGGGAATGGGGCGCTTTGCCGGTAATATGTTTCCCTGCCGGAGTTCGGCACCGTCTCACCTTGGGGAACATGGCGGCACGCCATGGCCACATTATTATAGATCCGGGTATATGCTGCAGATGCCCACCGCCCCGGCGGCAAATACCACGCCGTTGACCGCTTTCATCCAGAACATGCAGGCAAAGCAAATCAGCAAGGCAGCAGCCAAAGCGCGGCCCTGCGCTGCAGTTTCCCCACGTCCCCCTCACCGTCCAGCCAATGTGCGCCGCAGAGAACCGGTCCGGTGGGAAAAGCACTTTCCTCCCGGATAATGCCTTTCCGGTGAATTTTCGCCATACCGCCGCCACCGTTCCATGGAAAAATTGTATTTACGGAAGGACACATCCGCAAACCGATGTAAATAGACAATGTGCGCAAGCAGGCCTTAGACAAATTTTCTTTTGCCGGCATGGTATGATGGAGGCCAATCTTACTAAGGAGTGACGAGGCATGAAACGTTCCGCCGCATTGACTTTGGCCGCCCTGGCTGTGGGCATAGGCATCCCTGCCCTGATCCTCCAGCAGCGGCCGCAACCTTCCCCTGACCGCCAATCCGCCCAACCCTCCGGCACGGAAGGAACACGAATCGTAGACGAAACTGCGGAGGGCTGCTTGGACAGCAGCCTGACCTTACAGGTACTCATGTCAAACGGCAGCGTAAAAGCGCTGCCGTTAAACACCTATCTGTCCGGCGTACTGTTGGCGGAAATGCCCACCTCATTTCACCCGGAGGCCCTGAAAGCCCAAGCGGTGGTGTCCCGCACGTATACCTTGCGCCGCCTCAGTGCCGGGAAACACGATGAGGCGGACATCTGCACCAATTCTGCCTGTTGCCAGGGGTGGACCGATCTGGACGCCTACTGCTTGGAAAACAATCTCACCAGCAGCGACGAGAAAATTCAGGCTGTCTTTCAGGCCGTTCGGGATACGGATGGAGAAGTGCTGACCTATGACGGCAGTTTAATTGACGCCACTTATTTTTCCAGCGCCGGGGGACAAACCGAGGCTGCCGTGGAGGTATGGGGGTCCGATGTCCCCTACCTGCAGTCGGTGGACAGCCCTGAGGCCGAGGCACCCTACAATGACGAGCAAGTAACCTTCTCACCAGAGGAGTTTGCCGGGCTGATTTACACCATTGCCCCCCAGGCCAACCTGTCTGGTAGCCCGGACACCTGGTTTGGCGCCGTTACCGAAACGGTAGGCGGCGGCGTAGAAACCATCGCTGTGGGCGGCGTCAGCCTGACCGGAAAAGAATTGCGCAGCCTGCTGGGCCTGCGCTCCACCATATTTACGGTTGCGGTGGAAGGCGGTCAGATTGTTTTCCGAACCAGGGGGTTCGGGCACCGGGTGGGCATGAGCCAATACGGCGCGGAAGCCATGGCCGTTCAGGGCAGCAGCTATACCGATATCCTCACCCACTACTATCGCGGCGTCCGCTTGGAAAACTATTTTCACTAGTTGTACCCGGCTGAAAATACTGGGGTTTTTGTTCTGGGACCTCACCTGAGCGGCAGAAAAATCCCGCCGGAAAGCGAAAAAAATCTGTTGACAAATGGGAAAAGCCGTGGTAGTATATGGAGGCGGTCAGGTGAGGCCGCCAAAACAAGATGCGCGAGTGGTGGAATTGGCAGACTCGCTAGATTCAGGTTCTAGTGTGCATTACGCACGTGCGGGTTCAAGTCCCGCCTCGCGCACCAGTCAGTGTAATCCGAACTTATTTCCGAGAGGAGATGGGTTCGGATTATTTATTTGCTCGATATGCCACGTCCGCCCCAGAATAGGATATTCTTTGCAAGCAAATCGGTCATCCGAAAAGGCAGCGGGCCTGCTGCGAAAGGCCTAGTCTGCAGCAAGCCCGCTGCCGGATTGTCCCGGCGTTATGTTGGATTGCGCCGGCGCCAACGGCGGCGGGGCGCTTCGTCCTCTGGTTCAGGGGTAAGGATCTCCTGTTGCTGCCACCGGGGCAGGCCGGCGAACACCCGCTGGTATGACCGGTCCAGCATGGCCAACAACACCGCTTCCGGCAGCTTTCCGCCATGTACGGTATTCCAGTGGGTCCACTGGGCGCCGCCGGCCTGGACCACTGCTTCCGGATAAGCGGCCCGGTCGGCGGCGGCTTCCTCTGCGCCACACTTTAGGGTGACCCTGCCATCCGGGTACAGCTGGGCAAAGATCCTGCCGCCCACTTTGCAGCAGACAGGAAATTCTCCAAAGGGGCAGTCTGCATATGCCCCTGCCTTTTCCAGGCAGTGAGCCTTCACGGCTTCCAAATTCATGGTTGCTCTACCTCCCATGTTAGGATCATGGCCAGGGCCTGCTCTACGGCGGCCTGGCGCACCTGTTGCCGGGCCCCGGGGAAGTGGCAGCACCGGGCACGAACGTGACCGTCCCAGGCGCAGGCGATCCACACCCTGCCCACCGGGTTGCCAAAGCTGTCTCCACCCGGCCCGGCCAGCCCAGTGGTGGACAGGGCCACCCGCGCCCCCAGCACCCGGCAGGCACCCAGGGCCATGGCCTCTGCCACCGGTTGCGATACTGGTCCAAGGGTGTCCAGCACTTGAGCAGGCACCCCCAGCACCTGGTGCTTAATTTCCGTGGCGTAACTGATGATGCCACCCCGGTAAACGGCAGAACTACCGGGTACATCGGTGAGGGCAGCTCCCAGCAGACCTCCGGTGCAGCTCTCTGCCGTGGCCAGGGTCAGCCTCCAGGCGGCGAGGCGGCGGATCACTTCAGCAGCCGCCGTCATAACGCACCATCACTTTTTCTGTCTGTTCCAGGGCCCGGGCAATCAGCGCCTCCACATCCAGCTTGGCCTCTGCCTGCTCCACCTCTGGCAGGTGGGGCTTGGTTTTGGGATGCTTGGGGGTAAACACGGTGCAGCAGTCCTCATAGGGCAAGATGGAGGTGTCCAGGGTACCGATCCGCCGGGCAATGGTGACGATTTCCTCCTTGTCCATGCCGATCAGGGGGGTAAAAATGGGCAAATCCACCACTGCCCCCGTGACGGCCATGGCCTCCATGGTTTGGGAGGCCACTTGACCCAGGTTTTCCCCAGTGACCAGGCTCAGGCAGCCGTGGCTTCGGGCGATGCGCTGAGCAATGCGCATCATAAACCGGCGCATGATCAGGGTGAAATAACCCTCCGGGCAGTGATCCCGAATGGCCTCCTGAATTTCGGTGAAGCCCACCACGTTTACGGTCATGCGGCCGCAGAACCGGGTGAGCAGCCGGGCCAGCTCCAGGACCTTTTCCCGGGCCTGCTCGGAGGTATAGGGATAGGAGAAGAAGTGGACGCACTCAATTTCCACTCCCCGCTTGGCAATCATATATGCCGCCACCGGGGAATCAATGCCTCCGGACAGGAGCACCGCCGCCCGGCCCCCCACGCCGGTGGGCAGCCCGCCGGCCCCGGGCTCCGCCGGGCCGTGGACATAGGCGGCCAGGTCCCGGATTTCCACATAGACGGTATAGTCCGGATGGTGGACGTCGACCTTCAGTTGGGGATGGGCTTCCGCCAGCCGGCCGCCGATTTCCTGGGAGATTTGGATAGAGTTTAAGGGGAAGGTTTTGTCCGAGCGTTTGGATTCCACCTTAAAGGAGGCTGCGCAATCCAGGCTGCTGCCCAGGTAGGCCTGCACCGCGTCAAAAATGGCTTCTAACTTCTTTTCACAGGGCCGGCACCGGCACAAAGACACCGCGCCGAAAATATAGTGGCAAGCCTCCCAGGCCCCCTCCAGGTCGCAGTCCGGGCTTTTTGGTTCCACATACACCGTGGATTGGATGATGTATACATCAAATTCGCCGTACTTGCTCATGCGGCGGCGGACGTTTTGCCGCAGCTTGCCCTCAAACTGTTTCCGGTTCTGCCCTTTTAGGACGATTTCGCCCAGCTTGAGCAGGAAAATCTCATTCATGGAATGGTTCCTCCCAGTGTGTTATGTGCTGGTTATTTTATCACACTTTTCCTGCTTTTCCTAGTGGATTTTTTCCGCTGTATGTCATTGGGGTGAGGGGAGCAAATTACTCCCGTTTGGGCAAATATGTCAGGCGCTGTGCATTTGCCTTAGGCGCTGCCCGCCGCTTTGCGCCGCAACGGGTTATGGATTACTGGGGTGCGGGGGCGGTCGCCCGGGAATTTTACAAAGTCTTTACACCGCCGCGCTTGGAAACTTTACGGGGGATTTCTATAATGATGCCCGTAACCCGGAAATCTAATAGCATTGGGCAAATCGGGGAAACTACATATTGATTTGCAAAGCAAGAAAGGAAAATGAAACCATGAACACGTATAAGAAATTTGCTGCTCTGGCGCTGTCTGGCGTGTTGGCCCTGGGCCTGCTGGCCGGTTGCTCCACCAATGAGGAAGCGCCTGAATCCTCCGGCAATACGGAGCCTGCCGGCGTCACAGAGGCCACTGGCGGCAATGAAACTACCGGTAACGAAGAGACCACCGGCGGCGAGACCCTGGATTCGGCCATCACCGTGATCTCCCGTGAAGAGGGCTCCGGCACCCGGGGCGCTTTTGTGGAACTGATGGGCGTGGAAACCGATGAGGGGGACATGACCACGGTGGATGCGGAAATCCTCAACTCCACCTCTCTGGTGCAGAGCACCGTGGCTGGCAACGTGAACGCCATCGGTTATATCTCCCTGGGTTCTTATGATTCCTCTGCCGTCAAGGCGGTGATGGTGGACGGCGTGGAAGCCACGGTGGACAACATCAAGGCCGGCAGTTATGCGGTGTCCCGTCCCTTCGTGGTGTGCTACAAGGAAGAAAACCTGTCCGAGCTGGGCCAGGACTTTGTGAACTTCATCATGAGCGCCGACGGCCAGGCTATCCTCACCGAGGAAGGCTACATCTCCACCGATGACAACGCCGCCGCCTACACCCCCGCTGGCCTGACCGGCAACCTGAGCGTCAACGGCTCCACCTCCGTGGGCCCTGTGATGGAAGTTCTGGCTGAGGCGTATATGGGCCTGAACAGCGGCGTGACCATCGACATCCAGCAGACCGGTTCCGGCACCGGCATCACCTCCGCCATTGACGGTTCCTGCGAGCTGGGCATGAGCTCCCGGGCCATTACAGACGAGGAGCAGGCCGAGGGCCTGACCCCGGTGACCATCGCCATGGACGGCATTGCGGTGATTGTCAACCTGGAGAACCCCATCACTAACATCACCTCTGAGCAGATCCGCCAGATCTATGTCGGTGAGGTGACCAACTGGAGCGAAGTGGGCTAACAACATTTCCGCAAGCGTTCCGCCTGCGGCGGTACAAACTCTGACCGTGGGTTTTCCCAGAAAACCCACGGTTTTCTTCAAAATCCCCACCTGTTTGAGAAAGAGGAAAGCTGATATGGCAAAATTCAAGGAAACCGCCATGCGCTATGTGTTTTTGTTGGCTGCCTGTGTTTCTATTGCTTGCGTGGCGCTAATTTGCGTTTATCTCCTGGGGAACGGCATCCCTACCATCGGGGAGATCGGCCTGGATAATTTCTTTGGCAAGGTCTGGAGACCTGGCCAGGACTTGTACGGCATTTTTCCCTTCATCATTGGTTCCATCTACGTCACCGCCGGGGCCATTGTGGTAGGCGTACCCATCGGCCTACTCACCGCCATCTACCTGGCCTACTTCTGCCCCAAGGGCGTATACCGGGTGCTGAATCCGGCAGTTCGCCTGATGGCGGGTATTCCCTCCATTATCTACGGCTTTTTCGGCCTGATGGTGATTGTGCCCCTGATCCAGGACCTCACCGGCACCTCCGGCAAGAGTTGGCTCACTGCCTCCTTGCTTCTGGGTATCATGATTCTGCCCACCATCATCGGCACTGCCGAGCCGGCCATCCGGGCCGTACCCCGGTCCTACTATGAAGGCGCCCTGGCTTTGGGCGCCACCCATGAGCGCAGTACCTTTACCGCCGTAGTGCCTGCCGCCAAATCCGGCGTTATGTCCGGAGTGATCCTGGGCATCGGCCGGGCCATTGGCGAGACCATGGCTGTGATTATGATTGCCGGCAACCAGACTCGGATGCCCGGCGGCCTGTTGGACGGCTTGCGTACCATGACTTCCAACATTGTGCTGGAAATGGGCTATTCCACAGGCCTGCACCGCCGCGCCCTTATCGCTACCGGTGTTGTTCTATTCGTGTTCATTTTAATCATTAACACTTGCTTCTCTCTGATGAAGCGGAAGGAGGCATAGTATGGAAGGGAAAGCCATCAACAACACCACCTTCCGGGACCGCTGCCGGGCCTTCTGCAGCCACCCCATGGCCCTGGTGGAATTTCTGCTGGTTCACCTAGGCGCCATTCTCACGGGCGGGGTTGTGCTTCTGCTGGTGGGCTATATTCTCATCACCGGCATTCCTAACCTGACCCCCAGTCTCTTCGCCTGGAAATTCACCACGGACAATCAGTCCATGATGCCGGCCTTGGTCAACACCCTGTGCATGACGGTGCTGACTCTCCTGATGGCGGCGCCTATCGGCATTTTCTCTGCCATCTACCTGGCGGAATATGCCAAGCGGGGTAACAAACTGGTGAAGGTGGTGCGCCTGGCGGCAGAGACCCTCTCCGGCATCCCCTCCATTGTCTATGGCCTGTTCGGCTTCATGTTCTTTAACATCGCCGCCCACTGGGGTTTTTCCATGCTGGCCGGCTGTATGACTTTGGCCATTATGGTGCTGCCCTTGATTCTGCGCACCACGGAGGAAGCTCTCATGTCCGTGCCGGACAGCTACCGGGAAGGTTCCTTCGGCCTTGGCGCCGGTAAGCTGCGTACGGTATTCCGGATCATTCTGCCTTCGGCCATGCCGGGTATTCTCTCTGGCATTATCCTGGCCATCGGCCGGATTGTGGGCGAATCCGCCGCCTTGATTTTCACCTCCGGCTCCGGCAAGGAGAACCTGACCTTTATCGGACAGGACGGCAGCTTTAACCTGTTTGCTCCCCTGTTCCAGTCCACCCGCACCCTGTCGGTGCATATGTACAACCTGATGAGCGAGGGCTTGCATACTAAGGAAGCCCAGGCTACCGCTGTGGTGCTGCTGGTACTGGTACTGGTGATTAACGCAGGCTCCAGCTTCCTGGCGAAAAAATTGACAAAGGGGAAGGAAAATGGATAATCAAAATAAACAGCAGAAAAGTAATCTCCAGCAGGGAAAAACCGTCCAGCCAAAGATTACCGTATCTGGACTGAATCTATATTACGGCGATTTTCATGCATTGAAGGACATCAACATGCGTATCCCGGCCAATGAGATTACTGCCCTCATCGGCCCCTCCGGCTGCGGGAAGAGCACCTTGCTCAAGAGCCTGAACCGGATGAACGACTTGGTGGAAGGCTGCCGCATCACCGGCTCGGTAAGGCTGGACGATGCAGAGGTATATGGCAAACTGGACGTGAATATCCTGCGTAAGCGGGTGGGTATGGTGTTCCAGAAGCCCAATCCCTTTCCCATGAGCATCTACGACAACATTGCCTACGGTCCCCGCACCCATGGCATCCGCTCCCGGGCCAAGCTGGACGAGATCGTGGAGCGGAGCCTGCGTCAGGCGGCCATCTGGGACGAGGCCAAGGACCGGCTGAAGAAAAGCGCCCTGGGCATGTCCGGCGGCCAGCAGCAGCGGCTGTGTATCGCCCGGGCCCTGGCGGTGGAGCCGGAGGTGCTGCTGATGGACGAGTCCACCTCTGCCCTGGATCCCATTTCCACCAGCAAAATCGAAGACCTGGTGATGGAGCTGAAGAAACAATACACCATCGTCATGGTTACCCACAATATGCAGCAGGCCGCCCGTGTTTCCGACAACACTGCCTTCTTCCTCCTGGGCGACCTGGTGGAGATGGGCAAAACCGAGGGCCTGTTCTCCATGCCGAAAGACAAACGGACGGAAGATTATATTACCGGGAGGTTTGGTTAAATGCGAAATCATTTTGACCAGCAGCTGAGCAAGCTGCATGAAGACCTGATTATCATGGGCAATCTCTGCGAAACGGCCATTTCTGCGGCGGTGGACGCGGTAACCAAAGGCGATGGAGAGATGGCCCGGCGGGCCATGGAGGATGACAGCAAAATTGACGAGATGGAGCGCTCCATTGAGCACCTGTGCCTGAAGCTGCTGCTGCAGCAGCAGCCGGTGGCCCGGGATCTTCGGACGATTTCCTCCGCCCTGAAGATGATCTCCGACATGGAGCGCATTGGTGACCAGGCTACGGACATTGCCGAGATTGCCCAGTTTATCCAGGGCATGCACGAGCAGACCAATGCCACTCTGCACACCATGGCTTCCGCCGCCACTTCCATGGTGCGGGAAGCGGTGGACAGCTTCGTCCGTCGGGATATGGAGCTGGCCCGGAAGGTGATCGCCGACGACGACCTGGTGGACAGCCTGTTTACCGATACCAAGGAGCAGCTCATCGGCTTTATTGCCCAGGACCCCAGCAAAGGGGAGTACTACCTGGATCTGCTCATGATTGCCAAGTATCTGGAGCGGATTGCCGACCACGCCACCAACATTGCGGAGTGGGTGATGTTCTCCATCACCGGCCGCCACGAAAATTGAATTTCTGTGGCCCATTGCAAAACGCCGGTTTTGCAATGGGCCATGTTTATTGTTTTGGTCCCGGAGCAGGGAGCCGAAAATGCTTAGGCAAGAACAGTAGAAAATTAGGGCCTACTGCAAACGTTTACTGTTTGCAGTAGGCCCAACCGTTTACTGTTTTGCTGTCTCCACCAGCCCGGCGGCAAGCCCCGCCAAGCCTTGAATTTCGCTGGGGATGATGACTTTCGTGGCCTTACCGTCGGCCACCTTTTGCATGGTTTCCAGGGCTTTGAGCTTGATTACCTGGTCGTTGGGGGCGGCCTCATTCAACAGGGCCAGAGAGTCGGCCAGGGCCTTCTGCACGGCTAGGATGGCCTGGGCTTCGCCGTCGGCCCGCAGGATTGCCGCTTGCTGCTCTGCCTCAGCCCGGAGGATTGCTGCCTGCTTTTCCGCGTCGGCCCGAAGCACCGCAGACTCCCGCTCACCCTCGGCAATGAGGATGGCAGATTTTTTTGTGCCTTCTGCCTGCAAAATGGCCTGGCGGCGGTCCCGCTCCGCTTTCATCTGCTTTTCCATGGAGCTCTGGATGTCCTGGGGCGGCAGAATGTTTTTCAATTCCACCCGGTTGACCTTAATTCCCCAGGGGTCCGTGGCTTCGTCCAAAATGGCCCGCATCCGGGTGTTGATCGCGTCCCGAGAGGTGAGGGTCTGGTCCAGCTCCAGGTCGCCGATGATGTTCCGCAGGGTGGTGGCGGTGAGGGTCTCCATGGCCACCATGGGCTGCTCCACGCCGTAAGTATACAGCTTGGGATCGGTAATCTGGAAATAGACTACAGTATCAATTTGCATGGTGACATTATCCTTGGTGATCACCGGCTGGGGCGGGTAATCCAGCACCTGCTCTTTCAGGCTTACCCGGCTGGCCACCCGCTCCACGAAGGGCCATTTCAGGTGCACGCCTACGTTCCATACCACGTTAAAGGCCCCCAGCCGCTCCACCACATAGGCTTGGGACTGCTGCACCACCCGCACGTTCCGGGCAACCACCAGCAGAGCCAGCACAACCACGGCGGCAATCCAAATCCACGCTTCCATATACAAACTCCTCCTTAATTTCTCTGCCCGGCGGCAACCTCCGCCGGGGTGACAAACAGCTTCGCGCCTTCAATTCCGGTGATGCGCACCGTGGCGCCCTGGGGGATGTCCTGGCCATTTTCGCTCCTGGCGGTCCAGATCACGCCGTTGATCTTCACGGCGCCCTGGCCATCCAGGTTGTCGATGGACTCCGTGACCACCGCCAGTTTGCCCACCAGGGCTCCGGCGTTGGTGGCCACGGTCTTCGGCTTCACGTACCGTTGGGCCAGAGGCCGCAGGCAAGCCAGCAGCAGCCCGGAGACCACCAGGAATACCGTCACCTGGAGCCAGACCTCGCCGCCGGCCAGGGCGGTGATCATTCCCCCCAGGGCTCCGCCCATGAACCAGACGGACACCAGGGCGACGGTGGCCGCCTCCACAATGCCGAAGATCACCATTGCGGCAAACCAAAGGGCAATTTCCATGGAATCAGTCCTTTCTTTTCCGGATGTTATCATCATAACCCACCGCTTGCCAAAGGTCAACGGAAATATTTCCCTGGGTTATGGGTTGAGCAAAATTTGGGCCAGGGGCGAATCCTGATCCAGGATAATGGTTTTCTCATCGCCGCTGAGGGACTGCTTCAAGGCATCCAGGGCCAGGGTAAATTCATAGAAGCTTTTCTTGTCCTCGGTGTCGTAGGCCTCCGCCAGCAGCCGCATATACTCGGCCTCGCCCTCGGCTTCCAGCTGGGCGGCTTGGGCCTGAGCGTTGGAGAGCATGATGTTCACCTGCTTATCTACATCGTTGCGGATAATGGAGGCTTCGTACTCTCCATCGGCGGTGTATTTTTCCGCGATTTGGCTCCGCTCGGAAATCATCCGGTTATAGACCGCGGTTTCATTGGATTCCGGCAGGTCAAACCGCTTGATTTTCACATCCACCACTTCAATGCCGTAGTTCTGGGCCAGCTGGTTCACGTCCTGGGCGATGCCGTCGTAAATGGCGTTCCGCTCCCCGGCGTCGTCCATGTTGATGATGTCCGTCTGGGACAAGGTGCCCATCACCGTTTTCAGGGTGTTGTAGGTCAGGGCGTTCAGCCGCTCTTCGGCCACGGTGGTGCTGCCCAGGGACTGGTAAAACAGCTTGGGGTCGGCCACCCGCCAGAGAATATAGTTGTCCACGGTCATGTTCTGCTTGTCGGAGGTGAGCACCTCGGACGGGGGAATGTCGTAGAGCATAATGGCCTTGGGGAAGTATTTGACGCTGTCCAGGAAGGGCACTTTGAAGTGCAGGCCCGGGTATCGGTGGTGCTGGTGATTCTGGAGAACCGGACGGTGCAGGCATAGTCGTTCTCCTCCACCACATACATGGAATTGGCCAGGCAGATCACCGCCAGCAGGACCAGGGCGCCCAGAATGATTTTCTTTTTCACGGTTTAGTTTCCTCCTTCTTCTGCCGGTTCCGTGGGCTCCGTCGTGCCGCCGTCCACAAAGCTTTCCAGGGGCAGCACCATGTCCACGCCGCTGCCGTCGCCGGTGTTGATGTACAGCTTTACCCCAGGCAGCACCTGGGCAATGGCCTCATAATACATTCGGGAGCGGGTAATTTCCGGATTCAGTTGATACTCCTGGTACATGGCGGTGAACATGGCCACCTGCTCGTAGGCTTCGTTGATCCGGGCCTGCTTCAAGTATTCTGCATTTTGGATGAGCTGATCTACCTGGGCTTCTGCATTGGGAATTTGGGCATTCTGGTAAGCTTTGGCCTGGTTAACCACCGTCTCTGCCTGCTGCTTGGCGGTTTCCACCGCCTTGAAGGCTTCGATCACCTCCTGGGTAGGGGGCTCGGCATCCTGGATTTTCACGTCTACCAGGGTCAGGCCGATGTCGTATTCCTGCAGCACTTGCGTGACCAGATCCTTCACCTGCATTTGGATGGACTCTTTTCCGTCGGTGAGGACGCTGTCTACCTGGGTGGAGCCAACCACGTTGCGCACCTGACTTTGGATCAGGTTCCGCAGAATTTCCTCCGGCGCATAGGAGCCGAACAGGTAGCGCTCCGGATTGGTGACCTTGTATTCCACGAAAAATTCCACGTTGACAATGTTGTAGTCGCCGGTGATCATTTTGCACTCGTCTTCCACCACCTGGTAGCCGCCTTCGGCGGAACTATCGGTGCGGTAGCCCAGCTCAAGGCTCTGATACACGTTCACGTCCACCTTATGGGCCTGCTGAATGCCGAAGGGGAGCATGAAGTGGACCCCTGCGCCGGTGACGTCAGTCACCTTTCCGAAGGTGGTAACCACTGCCTGCTGCTTATCATCCACGGTGTACCAGCAGGTGCTACCGGCGATGATCAGCAGTACTGCCGCCACCACAATCAGCACAATGCGTTTGACTTTTTTTCCGGAGGGGAACTTAGCGCCGCCGTCCTTAGACCAGCGGTATTTCCCGTCATGTGAACCAAAATTCATCTGTTTTTTCCTTTCTGCGTATCTGGCTGCAGGCCCAGGGCCTGCATTTTTTCCTCCGCCTGCTGTTTTAACCGGGAAGAATGCCAGGCGATAAGCATAATTTCCAGGGCGGCGGCCACCCGTTCCCGGGCACCGGGAGTGGGGGCCCGATAGTCGGCCATTGCTGCGTCCAGGGCAGCGGCAAAATCCGGATAGAGATTCGTTCCTGCCAGGCGGAGGAAGATTAGGTACAGTAGGCCATCGTCAATGATGTCATCGCTTTCGTCTGCCAAGCTGCCGTTGACGTAGGACAGGAGCCGGCAGATGGACTCCATGGGCAGGGCAGCCTTCAGCATATGGATGATGGCAATCCGCCCCAGCTGGCGGCGGTTGTACTTTTTCTTCTCCGGCGGGGTGAGGAAGCCTCGCTTGATCCAGTTCTGCACGGTGTGAGGCTCCAAGCCGGTGATCTGGCAGACCTGGCTCAGTACCAGCCCCCCGGCAGCAAACAGGGAGGAAAACAGGGCTTCGGCGGCTTGGGGACTGTCTGCGGTGAGCACGGTACCGGGCAATGTCCAATTCATGGCGATCACTCCTCTACATCTCGAGATGGTGAGATTATACCACGCAGTTACTTGACTGTCAAGAGGAATTATAAGACTGCATAAAGATATTCTATATACTGCTACACGCGGTCGTTGATTACAAATTTGTCCGCCCGGCAGGGATAGTTTTCCGGTATTGGCGGTCAATCTGCACAAAAAGCCGGGGTAGGGGAGGAGGGGAAGTTTTTGCTTGACATTTGCCGGAAAAGGGTGTACAATCCATTATGTTTCGTCTGGGCCCGTAGCGCAGCTGGGAGCGCATTACATTCGCATTGTAGGGGTCGGGAGTTCGAATCTCCTCGGGTCCACCATAGAAGGGTTGACAAAAAAGATGTCAACCCTTTTTTCTTTCCGGATCTTTGCCCGAATACGACAATGGGCAACAACAGAATCATCAGGTGCATGATGGGCGTCAGCAAAGTACCAAGCATGGATATGTGCGTACCCCAGTGTCCGGAGGAATGGGAGCTTTCCGCTCTGCGCCTGGTGATGAATCCTGCCAGGCTGTCTATGCTTCGGGCTATGCGGGACAAGCCAATGGCGGTGCAGGAGGTATCCAAGCAGCTGAATCTCAACGTGGGTGCCGTATCCAGAGATATCAACACCATGCGCAACGCCCGGCTCCTTCTGGTGGATGACTCCAGCGCCAGAAGCTTTTATAGCACCAACCTTGCGGAAATTGAGAAAATTGCCTGCCATGTTCTTGATTGGCTGAAAAATTCCTGAGGCGGGAGTTGGGGGGGAAGAATTGCACCAGCAGCCCCCTGCGCCAGTCGAGTAGAAGGTGCTGAACAGCCTCGGATCTCATGAAATTCTGTGTAAACGACGAAGTATTATGGTACGAGCACTGGCGGAAAAGTCAGGAATACCCACAAGTATTTACGACAAAGTAGCCAGCCATGCGCACAACAGGAATTATTGAAGCCGTATGTTTAGCGCCAGCACAGCGAAGATCCATGAGAGCAGCAAATTTTGGTTGGATGAACTGAATGACCCGAAAAGCTGGGACGTTTTGGATGTTTACTTGTTCTGTACCGACAGCCTGTGTAGCATGATGCAGGCCATCCAGGTACTTGCGGCGGTTCGCTGTCACCACCAACTTTCTGCGGTAAAGTGCGTTGCCGGGCATCTTGATTTGTCAACGCTTCCCATAAGCCTACCGTAATGCTGCCAGGCTTGCGGTGGGCTTTTCTTTGTCGGACTTTATTCTGGTTGCGGCCGGCCTTTATGGTTAGAATCTTTTCCATTTTTCCCAAGGAGGCTTGCTTTTTGCCTGATTTTTGTTATGCTAATTCCGATACATGCTGCCGGGTGGTTGCCAAAGCGCCATCTGCAAGCGCATACATAAACTCCGGCGTTGGCGTACTGGCAATTCGGGTGGCATACCTGTCCATTCCCGCAAACTTACCCATAAGGAGCATTTGTCATGACAGAACAGCAAAAATTGGGCCAACCGGTGGCCACGGAAGCGCATTTTCCCCTGAGCCGGGAAATTCCCCTTACCCAGGGATGGAAATTTTTCCTGGGGGACTACGCCAGCGCCAAAGAGCCCTGGCTGGATGACTCTGGCTGGCAGGACGTGTGCCTTCCCCATGATTTCAGTATCTGCCAGCCTTTTTCCGCCGCCTGGGAGGCGGAGAGCGCTTTCCTGCCCGGCGGTGTGGGCTGGTACCGGCGCAGCTGCCATCTTCCTGCCGGCTGGGCGGGCAAACGGGTGCTGCTGGAATTCGGCGGCGCGTATGCCAGCGCCTGGGTCTATGTTAACGGCCAGTATTTGGGGGAAAACCACTATGGCTACGGCAGCTTTGCCCTGGACATCTCCGGCTATGTCCAGTTCGGCGGGGAAACGGTGATTGCCGTCCGGGTGGAAAATCCCATCCCCACCAGCCGGTGGTATTCCGGCAGCGGCCTGTACCGCCGGGCCTGGCTCACGGTAACCGGGCCGGTGTACATTGACCGCTACGGTATCACCGTGACCACCCCGGAAAAAGGCAGGGTGGCTGTGGCCGCCCGCCTGGGCAATGCCGGCGCCAATCCGGCGGAAATCACCCTCCGCCACACCATTCTGGATGGGGATGCCCCCCTGGCCCAGTGGGAGAGCGGCTTCCCCTTGGACGGCCGGCGCCAGGTTACGGCCAGCCTTCATCTGCCTGAGCCCCGGCTCTGGTCCCCGGATTCCCCGGCCATGTACACCCTGGCCACCGAACTCACCAGCGCCGGGGAAGTGCTGGACCGGGTGGAGACCCCCTTTGGCTTCCGGTGGTTCCGCTTTACCGAGTCTGGATTTTACCTGAACGGGGAGCCGGCAAAGCTCAAGGGCATGTGCCTGCACGCCGACCAAGGCGCCCTAGGCGCTGCGGCCTACCCCGGGGCCATTGCCCGGCAGCTGCGGTTGATGAAGGACATGGGGGCCAACGCCGTGCGCACCAGCCATCACGCCCCGGAGCCGGCCTTCCTGGACATCTGCGACCGGCTGGGTTTGCTGGTGGTGGAGGACTCCTTTGACTGCTGGAGCAAGCCGAGAAACGGTAACCTCAACGATTTCAGCCGCTATTTTTTGCAGCCCCTGGGCAAGGACAACCGGATTTTGGACGGCACGCCGGAGATGACCTGGAGCGAGCACGCCCTGCGCACCATGATTCGCCGGGACAGAAACCACCCCTGCCTCATTCTGTGGTCCCTGGCCAATGAGGTGCAGGAGGGAGGCACCGGCCCCAGCCCCCAGTTCCCGGCCATTGCCCGGGACTTAGTGGCGTGGGTGGGCCAGGAGGATCCCACCCGCCCGGCCACCGTCAGCGACAACACCAAGGGCCGGGATCCGGTGATGGCCCAGGTGGCCCGGATCGTGTACCAAGCCGGGGGCGTTGTGGGCTACAACTATGCCAGTCCCCAGCAGTTGGACGAAAGGGCATATCCGGTGCTGCTCAGCTCGGAGACCTCATCCTCCATCAACAGCCGTGGGGTGTACCGGGTGACCCAGGGGGATGACGGCAACTATCACCTCACCGCCTATGACACTACCGCCGTCCCCTGGGGCACCACTGCCCACGAAAGCCTGTATGCCACCATGGTGCGGGATTTTGTGGCCGGGGAATTTGTGTGGACCGGCTTTGACTACCTGGGGGAGCCCACCCCCTGGAATGGGGTTTCCCCCGGGCCGGTCACCTCCCTGGGGGCTGCGCCGAACAGCAGCTATTTTGGGGTGGTGGAGACCACCGGCTTCCCCAAGGACACCTACTGGTTCTACCGCAGCCAGTGGAACCGGGCCGCAAACACCCTGCACCTGGTCACCGCTTGGGACAGCCGGAATATGGCCCCGGGCAACCCGGTGTGGATATACAGCAATGCCTTTCAGGTGGAGCTGCTGTGCAACGGCCAGCCGGTGGGCAGGGCCCTGCGCCGGGATCACGTCACCCCGGCCGGCCACCGGTACCATACCTATGAAACCGAAAGCCTGGCGCCCTGCTGCCGGACCGCCACCGGTGAAGGGGCAAGGGGGTTGTTTGCCGCCTTCTCCCTGACGTATGTCCCTGGGGAGCTTACCGCCCTGGCCTTTGGCGAGGACGGGGCGCCCCTTAAGGCCCAGGGCCGGCACCGGGTGGTCACCCCCGGCCCGGCGGCGAAAATCCGGCTGACCTGCAGCTGCCAAACTGCCTGGGACGATCAGCCCATTTACGGAGAAATTACCATCACCGACTGCCAGGGTAACCTGGATACCACCGCCGCGCCCCTGCTCCAGGTGGGCCTTTCCGGGCCGGGAGAGCTGCTGGGGTTGGACAACGGCGACCCGGCCACCACGGAAAAGTACCAGCAGCCCAGCGTGCTGCTGGGGCCGGACCGGGGCCGGATTCGGGCCTGGGCGGGGAAAGCCCTGGTGATCTTCCGAGCGGCGGGGCCCGGGGAAATTCGCCTGACGGTGGAGAGCCCAGGGTTGGAAACCAGCGTAGAAACGGTAACGGCCCAGCCGCCCGCCCCTTCCCCGACCTTCACCCTGGTTCGGGATGTGACCGTGCTGCCGGGCCAGATCCCGGCGCTGCCCCAGAAGACGGCGGAAGGGCACAGGATCCAGTGGGCAGCGATGCCGGACACCGCCGTGCCGGGGGACTATCCAGTGGCGGGGCAGGTGTACTGCCCGGATATTTCTCCCGTTCCGGTCACCGGGCGGGTACATGTGGCCGCGCCGGTGGTGGCTCTGCAAAATGTGGCAGTGGCAGTGGCGCCGGGCACTTTGCCCAATCTGCCGGCCACTGTCCGGGGCCTGCTGGCCGGCGGCAGCCACTGGGGGGAATTCCCGGTGCAGTGGGAACCGGGAAGCGATGGCCGGGTTTCCGGCCGGGCCATGGTGTATTTTGCCCCAATGCCGGTGACTGCCCAGATCCGGGTGACGGAGGAAACCAGCGCCATCGAGGGGGATGTGGCCCCGGCCGCCGCCCAGGTGGACAGGCTGCCCGGGTCCCTGACTTACCACTGGGATACCGCCCAGAATCTCAGCCGGGTGGAAATGCCGGGGGACGGCACCTTTGCCTATTCTCTGAACGGCACGGATTATCTGCCCCTACCGGCTAAGAGATCCGGCGGGGTGTATGCCTTTGGGCAAACCGTAAATCCCATCGCCCTGCGCATTACCGGGGACAACCTGCCGGAAGGGATCCGGATTGTATCGGTTTTTGGGGCCGTGGCGGCGGGCACGGCAGCCGCCTTGCAGGAAATCCGGATTGACGGAGCGCCGCTGCCGGGCTTTTCCCCGGCGTGCCGGGAATACCACCTGGCCGCCGCGCCGGAGCGGGTGTCCGCCACGGCGGTTGACCACGGGGCGGTGTCGGTGCTGCCCCCGGCGGGGGGCAAGCAGGTGATTGCGGTGATTTCCGAGGATGGAAAGGCCTTCGCCCGGTATACCTTATGCTTTGATCATGGTTAACCCTGCTTTGGGGCCAGGCAATCCGCCTGGCCCCGAAAAAAGGAGTTGACAAAAATCCCCGGGTTCGGTATAATGACTAAGCTGTTATGCAAGAGTGTTGGAATCGGTAGACAAGCACGTTTGAGGTGCGTGTGGCAACCGCCGTGGGAGTTCGAGTCTCCTCTCTTGCACCACGCCGGAGCAAAGTCCGCTTTGCTCCGGTGTTTTTTATGCCGGTGGAATAAACGGTGCAGATTGCAAACTTTCTTGCGCCTTTTCGCCGAATTGAACCTGCGATGCCGGTTTCAATTCGGTTCTTTTTTGTTACCGAAAAGATAAAAATATGTAATTTTTTGTTATAATCGTTACAATAAATGGAGAATTTTATCCAATTTGTTTGTTGACAATCGTAAGCGGATATGATATTATGTAGAAAATGACTTCGGAGGGAAGAAGTGGAAAAAAATTTCCAGCTTTTTCCAGATTTCTCCAGAAAAAAACAAACAACTTAAAACATGAAGAGGAGGATTTAACATGAAACAAACAAAAACCTTGGGTGCACTTGCGTTGGCGCTATTGTTGGCCCTGCCGGGCTGCCAGCACACCCCGGCGGATTCCACCGCACCCCAACAGACCACTGCGCCGGCCAGTGGGTTGGCGGAAACGGTCCCCACCGATCCCAACCACGTCTATGAGCAGGTGCAGGAAAATTTGCTCATCGATGCGGAGATTATCGCCCCGCCGGAGGGATCCACACCCAAGGTCTATGTGGGGGAGATGAAAACCTTCACCAAGGAAGAAATTGATGCATTCCTGGCCTGGAATGGGGACGGGATTGCAGAGGTGACCCGGGATGATACCCAGGACCAAAGCCACGCATATGCGGGCAATTGCCAAAGCGGAAGCACGTTTGCGTTAGAATATAGTTTGAATAACTTATATCCACCAATTTTTTCGTATGTAAATTACGATCTAAACAAAAGATATTCATGTTATCAAATATACACAACACAATTTATGTATGAACAAGATACATCCCTCTACATTGCGGACCTGTTTGCGGAACCAGTGGATCTGTCCTTTGCCACTGCAGTGGAGGCTGAGACCCAGGTGCGGGAGGGTCTGGCCACCCTGAACCTGGGGGAGCTGAAGCTGAACCGCACCTTGTACATCAGCCATGACCGGATGGCCCAGGCCGGGGAAATGCTCCAGGGCGACGAATGGGCCAGCGAGGTCAAGGGGAATACCGTCACCTACCCTCAGTGGGACGACTGGGATGAGGGAGACGACTGCTATATGTTTGAGTTTTTTTCCGCCGCCGATGGCGTCCCCATGACCTACCGGTTCTGGGACAGCAGTACCGTTTCCTATTCCCCCAATAGCATTGTGGTTTGGTATACCAAAGACGGCATCATTGAACTGAATATTCTTCATCCCTGGATCTTTGGCCAGGTGGCGGAGTCGCCGGAGGATACCGTCTCTGCCGGGGAGGCCCTGGCGGTGGCCAAGGCAAAATACACTAACATCATCTCATCCCAGAACCGGATTATCGAAAGCGTGAATCTGGCCTATGTCTACCGGCAGGATGGGGACGGCTGGCTCCTGCGGCCGGTGTGGGAAGTGAAAATCCGGCTGAAAGCCACCGATACGGTACCCTTCGATACCTTCCAGTATGTGGGCGTGGACGCCATCACCGGGGAGGAACTGTAGTCGGGTCTCTGCCAACCGGCAGTTTTCTGAAGCCCCAGCAAAATTGACAATGAAAGGAGGGAAAAATATGCAAAAGAGTAAACACAACCGGAAATTCCGGCGGAGAGTGGTATCCCTGCTGACCCTGGTTTTGATTCTGGTGCCCATGGTGGCGCTGGCCGTCTATGCTGGCTCGTCCAGCTCGGAGTTTAGTTTCAGCTTTAACTATGTCAATGACACGGATTATGACCGGGCCTATAAGTCCGACGTGGGCAGCTCCTCGGGCTACTACGCCCAGGTCAACGTGACCGGCGCTTATTTTAGCGGCGGCGGAAGCGCATCCATGCATGTGGAGAGAACAAACGGAACTCGCGTAACGGATAACGAGACAGTCACTGGTACCTGTACCAAGTATCTTTACTACTACACAGGCAGTTTGGCAACGAACGCTTACGTGGATCTGACCGCTACTTTAACTTCCGGCTCCGGCGGTGGCTTCTCCGGCATTTGGTGGCCATAAGCCGCCAATGTCCCCTGCCCCTGGCCCCATGGGCCAGGGGCTTCTCCCAAAAAACGGAATGGGCAGATTGCTATGCCGGTGCGCGGCAGTGGGCATGGCAAGGCCGAAGTGCAACCGGGCAATGTCCTTGTTGTGCGGACACATCGCTGTCTTCTGCCTGTCATTGTTCTGTTGCTCCGCTCCTCGCAATGACAGGCAATAAGGGCAAGCGGCTGGCATTCACTCCGGCGGCAAGGGCTGTCCCCAAATTATGCAAAAGAGAGGAGAAATATCACATGCATCTGGTCTCTACAGCAGCGGCAAAGGGGGGCTTACCATGAGGGCCTTTGGCCGCGCTTTGCGGGTGGACCTCCGCCGGGCCATTTTGGCAAAGTCCTTTTTCCTGGCTATCCTCCTTTTTCTGGCCTGGCAATTCCTGAACTGCACTGGGATTATGCCTAGCACTTTCTTCTGGTCCAACAGCAGTATTGTCTACGTTCTGGCCTATGCCCTCACCGATGGCGCCGCCTTTGCCGTACTGCTGCTGCCCATCGGCGCTGTCCCCTATGCCTGGAGCTTCCTCCAGGACCGGGAGAGCGGCTTTGAAACCCAGGCGGTGGAGCGGGTTGGCGCCCGGGCCTATGGGGTGGCCAAGGTGGTGAGCACCGGCCTGTCCGCCTTCCTGGCGGCGGCAGTGGCCATTGTCCTGTTCATTGCTATCCTCTACCTAGGGGGCATGGCGGAGTTTCCCCACCATCCCCTGGACAATTCCCTGTACTATAGCTTGGCCACTGAGTTTGGCGTGCTCCCTTACTACCTGGCGCACATTGTTTTGGCCGGTTTGGGCGCCGCTTTGGCTGCCGTCTTTGCTCTGACCGTCAGCGCCTTTGTGCACAACGCCTATGTGGCGCTGCTCTCGCCTCTGTTGGTTTTTTACGCCTATCAGATTTTGCTGGGCTTCATTCCCAACAGCAGATTGTTCAGCCTGGATTCTATTCTGTTTGGACAGCCCCTGCCCGATGCCGGTTTTAGCCTCCTGTGGGCAGTGGTGTTCCTCCTGACCTTGATGGCGCTGTGCGGCAGGCTGTTTCTCTGGCGGATCAAAAAGGAGGATGGAAGATGAAGCTGCTTCGCCTTTGCAAAATCAATTTTATTCAATGGCGGATTAACCCAAAATATCTGGCCGTTTTCCTCTACATCGGGCTGTACATGTGGAACGGCACTCAGGGCTATGTGGAGTACTGCCGGGATGTGGGGTATCCCATCCGCCCCTGGCTGTTCCCCCTGCTGCCTGGCGACCGCCGGTTTTTTCTGCTTATCTACATGGCCTTTGTCCTGCTTTTGTCCGACGCGCCGTTCCGGAACCGGCAGCAGCAGTTTGTCCTCCAGCGGGTGGGCAAGCGCAGCTGGATTGCCGGGCAGCTGGCATACCTGTTCCTGACTTGCCTGATCTTCACCGCCGTGGTCTGGCTATTCTCCTGGCTGTTCCAGCTGCCGGTCCTGGAGTGGGGGATGGACTGGGGCCCGGTGATCACCACCGTGGCCAACGCCCCTCCCCCCTATCAAGAATATGGTATTTCTGGGCTGCGTTACGGGTGTATGCAGGGGGCGACCCCCCTGGAGGCCATGGCCTGGGTGTTCCCCATGATGGTGGGGGTCAGCTTCCTGCTAGGGGAGATTATGATCCTGTGTAACCTGTGGCTGAAAAAAGGAGTGGGCAATGTGGTGGTCACCGGGTTTGCCTTGCTGCCGTATTTGCTTTCCTCGCTGGTGGATACCCCCTACGCCGGGAGAATGCTGCTGTGGATCTCTCCCCTGTCCTGGCTGGACCGGAGCCTGATGGGCAGTGCCAATCAGGGGCTGCCCTCCTACGGCTACGCCGCAGGGATGACGGTGGGGCTGTGCATCCTGCTGGGTATCGTGATCATCTGCACCATCCACCGGTGCAACCTGGAGACGGATAAGGAGTGAGAAAATGGAGTACGCCATCACCATAGAAAATGTGACGAAAAAATTCAAGGAAACCGTGGCGGTGGATCATGTATCGGTGCGCTTTGAAAAGGGAAAAATCCACGGCATTATTGGCCGGAACGGCTCGGGCAAAACGGTGCTGTTCAAGTGCATCTACGGCCTGTTCCCGGTGACCGAGGGGAAAATCGACGTGCTGGGCCAGAAAATGGGGGACGGCAAGCGGGTGCCCAAGGGGGTAGGCGGCATCATTGAGACGCCGGGCTTCCTGCCCAACTGCTCCGGCTACCAGAATTTGCGGTACCTCATGGAGCTCTCCGGTAAAGTGGACAAAGAAAAAATCCGGTCTGCCATCACCCTGGTGGGCCTGGATCCGGACAGCAAAAAGCACGTGGGGAAGTACTCCCTGGGGATGCGCCAGCGCCTGGGCCTGGCCCAAGCAATTATGGAGGACCCGGAACTGCTCATTCTGGACGAACCCATGAACGGCTTAGACCGGCATGGGGTGGAGGAAATGCGGAACCTGTTTTTGCAGTGGAAGGCAGCAGGAAAAACGCTGCTGATTGCCTCCCACAATCCGGAGGATACCCGTATCCTCTGCGACACCCTCCATGAAATGGACGCCGGAGTCATGACCGAGCGGGAGGTTTTGAAATAATGAAAACACAGCCCCAAAGTCCCGGCCGGGACTTTGGGGCTGTGTTTTCCCCCGGTGGGCTTGCGCCAGGAAAGATGGCAACCCAAATGCCAAGATTCGTTCACAAAATATTACAAGATTTTTTTAGCACTCACACCTTGACAGTGCTAAAAATCGTGGTATACTTAAGGCAGAACGAAAGAAGAGCACCGGATGAAGCGGCAGGCGGCCCACCAGGGCCGGCGCCCTTCCGGAGTTCTCAATGACAATTCAACAAATGGTTGAAAAAGGAGCGATTAAGTTATGTTGATGCCTAGTATTTTTGGTAGAGATTTGTTTGATGAAATGTTCGATCTGCCCTTCAGCACCCGGCAGGCCAGCGGCCTGATGCGCACTGACGTGGTGGAGAACAAGGACAATTACACCGTGACCATGGATCTGCCCGGTGTAAAGAAGGAAGACCTGAAGGCCGAGCTGAAGGATGGATACCTGACCATCAGCGCCACCACCGGCTACAACAATGACCAAAAGGACAGCGAAGGCCGGTATATCCGCCGGGAGCGTTACGCCGGATCCTTCAGCCGTAATTTCTACGTGGGCGACGGGGTCAAGGAATCGGATATCCAGGCGAAGTTTACCGATGGTACGCTTACCTTGCTGATCCCCAAGAAAGATCCGGCTCCCGAGCTGCCGGAGAAGAAGTATATTGCCATTGAGGGCTAAGGCTTCAGCGCCGCCCGCTTTCCCCAACACATCAACCACGGACGATTTATTTTCCAAATTAGGAGGAATTGATTATGTTACCCACTGTTTTTGGCCGCGATTTTTTTGATGATTTCTTTGATTTCCCGTTTTTTGATGACCGGGATATGCAGAAGGCAGAGCGTAAGCTCTACGGTCACCACGGCAAGAATTTGATGAAAACCGATGTACAGGAATCCGATACCGGCTATGTGCTGGAGATGGATTTGCCCGGCTTTAAGAAAGAGGAGATTCAGGTCTCCCTCAGCGACGGCTATCTTACCATCCGGGCGGAGAAGGGACTGGAGCAGGATCGGAACAACCGGTATATCCGCCGGGAGCGTTACACCGGGGTTTGCGAGCGCAGTTTCTACGTTGGGGCTTACCTCACGGAGACGGATATCCGGGGCGAGTTTAAGCACGGCGTGCTGAAACTGATGATCCCCAAGCAAAATGCCAAGCCTGCGGTGGAAGAGAAAAAGTATATCGCAATTGAAGGCTAAGCGCCAATCCGGCAGAGAAAAACAAACCGGCCAACCCCTTTTGGGCTGGCCGGTTTTTATGCTTAATTGACCGGAGCAGAACAACAGCAGCAGTAATCGGTATCGATATAGTGGGCGATCCACCGGACCTGAAATTTGCGCCGGTTGCAGATCGATTGTTTTGCACAGCCGGATACGTCCAGATCCTCTGGAACCACAAAGTGGATGCAGTTGACCAGCACATCCCGGCAGGCCGGCCCGTGGTGGGCGGGAATGGTCATGGTTTTCATGCCCCGCTGGTGCTCAGTACCCTGGCTATCCACCTCCGTGAGGATAGCCGCCAGCGCTACCCGTTTGCCGGGGCAGACATGCTTGATGGTCACATCCAGTTGAATGATTCGTCCCAGGCCCCCAAGGGAAACATCCCCGGCGCCGATCTGAATTGCATCGCAGCAACCGCCAACCGAAAAATCTACAGGCGTGGGGCAGGCTTCCGGCTGCACGACTACGCCGCAGTCCACGGTGACGGTGGGGGCAGGGAAATCCACGGTATTCCCTTCCGCATCGGCATAGGTGATGCTGGCATTGACAGGCTTTGTGCCGCCGGTTTGGGCGGTGTGCCGGATGATGAACTCCAGCGTGGCATTTTCGCTGGCGGATACCCCCAGAGCCGGGATATTCCACCGCAGGGCGTTGGCGCTCAGGGTGGTGACGGTTCCTTTACTGGGGGCCAAAACGCTGGAAATCACAAAATCGGCATTGACCACTTCCTGAATGACAATATCCGTTGCACCGGGCTTTGTGATGTTGGCGGCCAAATCGGCAAACAGCTGCTCCAGATCCGCCTCGTCAGGCGTAACCGCCACATGGGACGCATCTGGGTCGCTTGCCCATTCATTCAACGCGTTGACATCCACACCGCCTGTGCCCACCAAACCGATGCAGTAGATAATGATCCCCTGGGCTTTGGCGGCGGCTGCCACCGGGGCAGGTGGGCCACCGGCGGTGGTATTGCCGTCGGTGAACAGGACAATGATTTGCTCGCTGCCGGATTGGGGTTCAAACAGCTCCACCGCCTTGGTAAACGCATCTGCATGGTTGGTTCTGCCCCCGGCGGTCAATCCATCCACCGCGCTATTCAGCGTGTCAACATCGGTGATGAGCTGGGTATCGGCCACCGCCGTGTCAGAAAAGCTGACAATGCCAATCCGGCTGCCAAAGCCGATCTGGCCGGTGGGTACACCGCCTGTTGCCTCCTGGATAATGCGGATAAAGGTTTTTGCACCGGTTTTCATATTGGCCAACGGCGTGCCCTGCATGCTGCCGGACCGGTCCAGAACCAGCACGATGTCCGTTGGATGAGAAACGATATCCGGTGCAGCCGTCAGTGCCAGTGTCACCTGCACAGACCCATCGCAGCCAATTTGCGTCGTATCAATGATTTTGTTGGAATTTGTAACACCCATCCGTGTTGCCTCCTTCTGGGGATGCTCCCCGCACCATGTTATGCAAAGTCCCCATTGCCGGTGTCCGGCAATGGGGACGAAGACTGACGAAAAGCCCTTCCGGCGTTCGCCTGATTTCTGTGTACCACCGCAGCGCAAAGCCAAGGGTTTTCCTTTGCTGGCCCCCGGCAGTTTTCCACCATGAAGTCCATAAACCGGAGGGGCCTGTACGAGAGGGCAAGGAGGACATATCAAACATGTTGAGACAGCCCACTTCCTGCCCAGATACAAAAGTGCTTTTTACTGCCCCAGATTATATTTGGGTAGGGTGGTTGGAGAAAAATTGGGCGCAGTCCCGGTGAACCTGAGAAATTTCCACCGTCAGTTCCGGGAAGGCGGCCTGCACGCTGTCCCGCAGCACCTGGCACACCGGATTTTCCGTCCAGAAGTGGCCGGCGTCAATGAGGTTGATCCCCAGCTCCTGGGCATCCCAAAATTGGTTGTATTTGACGTCCGCCGTGACAAAGGTGTCGCAGCCGGCTTCTTTCACGGTGGGCAGCTCGCCGGCACAGGCGCCGCCACCCACCGCCACCAGATGCACCGGCCGGCCTGCGTCCACGTAGCGCAGGCCAGGACAGCCCAGCGCCGCCTGCACCCGGGCCAGGAAGCCGGACAACGGTGACCGGTCCACCCGGCCCATCCGGAGTAAGCCCCAGGGCCTGCCCTGGCTGTCCACACCGGTTGGCTGAATCACCGTCACCCCGTTCAGCCCCAGACCGGCGGCCAGCCGGTCATTCACGCCACCGGGGGCGCAGTCCAGGTTGGTGTGGGCGTTGACGGCGGCGATGTCATGGGCTGCCAGAAACAAAATACACTTGCCTGCGGCAGTGTCTTCGGTCACGGCGCTCATTGGCCGGAAAATCAGGGGATGATGGGTCAGGATCATATCCGTTCCCTGATGGGCAGCCTCCTGGCACACGCCCCAGAAGGGGTCCAGCGCTACCAGCACCCGGCGCACGGCCTTATCCCGGCGGCCGCAGAGCAGGCCAACATTGTCCCAATCCATTTTCATGCTCTCTGGGGCGATGGTTTGCAAGTGAGCCAAAATATCCGCTACTGCCGTCATGGTTTTGCCTCCATTTCCTGCAGCCCGGCCAGGGCTGCGGCATAATATTCTCCCTCGGGGCCACCGGCCAGAACGGCCTGTTGCAGGAACCGCCGGCACCGGGCCAGATATTCTGCCACCAGGGGACTGCCGCTGGCCAGCAAGGCCGGGCTGGCAAACTCCTGCACCGGTGTGAGGGCGGCCTGACCGGATACGGCGGAGATCACGGTGTAGAGAAAGCGGCCGTCTTTCACCGGGATTTCCTGCCGGATGATCCAGCCGGATTGAGATAAATACCGGCGCAGCCGGTGCTGAGTGGACTGGCACTGGAGAATCAGCCGGTAGTTCCCCGCCAGCAGCCAGGGCGCGCCGGACAAAATGTGCACCATGGTGTCCGCGCCCATGCCGGCCATCACCAGTACGTCAAACGCCTGGGGCAGGCCCTGCACCCCGTCGCACAAGTGAAAGCTAAGGCCCGCCGTTACGCCGAAGCGGCGGGCGTTTTCTCTGGCCCGGGCCAGAGGCTTTTCCGCCACATCTGCGGCAAATACCTGGCTGGTCCGGTGGGTAAGCAGCAGATAAATGGCCAGGTAACCGTGGTCCGTGCCCACATCCGCCACCCGCTGCCCCGGCTCCACCAGCCTTGCGCAGGCCAGCAGCCGGGGAGAAATGGGCAATTTCATGTGCATCTCTCCCGGAAAAGAATGGGGGCTACCGCGTGAAAGCGGCAGCCCCGGCAGGATGTTTACTGTGCAGCGGCTTCGCTGGCCTCCAGGAACCGGTTTAACTGCGCCAGGAACCCGTCGCAGTCGATGCCGTGTACCATGCAGGCTTCCTCCACCGTTTCCCCACGGGAAGAGGGGCAGCCCAGGCAGTGCATGCCAATGGCCAGGAACAGGGGAGCAGCCTGGGGAGCAATATCCAGAACATCGCCGATAATGGTATCTTTCTCAATGGTAACCGCCATGGAAAATGACCTCCGTGTCTATTTTTCTCTCCACATTATACCCGGTTCCCCGGAAAAAAACAAGGGGCAAACTTCGGGAAACGTTGAATAAATCATCTTTACCCACGGCGTTCCCAGTTTCATCAGCGTTTCCTTAGGATTTTGCCGGAATTCGCCGGAGATTAGCTTTTCGGAACATGAACCGGTAGGCAATGGGGTAAGCAACTACACACAGGGGGATGGCCACAAAGATATCCAGGGCAGAGTGCTGCTTGACAAACACCGTTGACACCGCCACCACGGCGGAAAATATCCAAATGGCAATCACCGCCACCGGCCGGCGGCGAAGCCGGGGGCACCGCCAGGCGGCAAAGGCCACCGCAGCAGAGCCGATCACGTGAATACTGGGGCAAACGTTGGTGTTGGTATCCTGGCTGTAAATTATAGCCACCAACCGGGTAAAGAGATTATCCCGGGAAAAGACCGGCACCCGCAAATCCTGCCGGTTGGGGAACAGGACATAGAGAATCAGGGTGGTGTATAACGTCAAGCCCAGGAAGACCATGTACCGCTTAAACCCCTCGTGATCGAACCAGGCCAGGTAAGCGCCCATGGCCAAAATCATGGGGAACCACAGTAAGTACGGCACCACAAATCCCTCCAAAAACGGGATATGATCGTCCAAAGGAATGTAGGTGGGCTTGCAGGCCTCGGCGGGGATCAACGCCTCCACCAGGGTGAAGCCCAGCAAATAAATCAGCAGGATAGACGAGTACCAGAGGTACCGGTTTTCCTTGCGCAGCAAAAACGCCTTCACATTGGCGACTCGCTCAGACATCGCTTCTCCTCCCTTCGCAGCCGTTCGCTGCTGAGGAAGGTTATACCCGAAACCCGGGAAAAAATCAAGTGGGCAGGGCAATACTTAAGCAAACATTAAAAAATTGCACTACACAGATCAACTGCCAGGCTCAGGTTTGTCCCATTTTTCACGGGTTGTTCCCACGCAGTGGGAATGCACGGGGCCTTTTGCGGGAGACTATGGTCATGCTGCCACGCGCCTGACAACACTTGCGCGTGGGAATAACCGGGTGCAGTGCTGGGATGTTTTGCCCAGGGGGTGTTGGGCGGCGGCCTGTCCTCTGCATGTCATCACAGCCCTTCCGGTCACCGGGGCAGGTTGCGGATCACGCCAAACCCTACCAGAATCGCCACCATTAGCCAAGTGGCCGCCAGGGGCCAACCGGCGAGGCGGCGGCTGCCGGTTTTTACATACTGCCTGGCCAGCGCGGCTGCCACGGCTGCACCCAGGGGCAGCAGGCATAAAATAACCGGATTTGCCTCCCAGGCTCCGGCAAAGTCCAGCCGCATCAGGCACAGGGCCATGCGGCTCACGCCGCATCCGGGACACCGCAGTCCGGTGAGTGCATAAATGAGGCAGGGAAGCCCCCACCCCAGATACCGGCACACCAGTCCGTAAGCCAGACCCCCCAGCCCCAGGGCCAGGCATAGCCCCAGTACCTGCCGCCGGCGGGCAACCTCAGACACTGGCCACCTGGTTCAGCTCATTCTGGATCAGGCAAAGAGATGCAATGCCCACGCCGAGAATGCCCAATACCAGGTACAATACCGCAGCGCTGTTGTCCGGGTAGCCGGTGTTTCTCGCCTTGATGTAGGAGATCTTTTCTCCTGCCCGGTAAAGCCAGAACAGCTCATAAATGCCACAAGTGACAATACTCAGCAGCACCACCATGCCGCCGGAGGTATCCTGGGGGACGCCGCAGGCGGTATTCAGGTCGTCTGCCATACACGCCAGCCAGTACAGGCCGTAGATGCCGCAGGTAACAATGCTCAGCAGGATACACACTGCAATGTTCCGGTAGCGGATGGGCGCACGGAAACCGCCCGGCGTACCGTAGCCCGGGCCACCGGGCTGAGGGTTTCTGGGGTTCGGCGCGCCGCAGCTGGGGCAGAATGCCGGCTCGCCTTCATGGTAATTTCCGCATCTTGGGCAGATCATCACGTTTCATCCTTTCTGATTGGTGGGGGGAGGCTTTCCAGTCAATTCTGCCGCATTGACCATGTGCTCCGCCGGGCGGTGAGGATAGACAGGCTGCACATTACCCCGGCGCTGAGTAGCGGCGACAGGGCCAGAAAAGCCGGCAGAGGAAGAGGCAGCCTCCGCAGCAGGAGTATCATCGGCCCGTGAAATAAGTATACGCCCAGGGTATCCGCCCCCATCCAGGAAATGGGCAGGGGCCGGTCCGGCACGGCAGTCAGGAGGAACAGCACCAGGCAGCCGCCCAGACCATAGCAGGCCAGCCGCAGCAGCCCGCCGGAGGGCCTGGCGTAAGGCCCGGCCTGGTACAGAAAAGGCAGTGGGATGTCCACCAGCCACAGCAGCACTGCCGCCAGGGCCAGTCCGGCCAAGCCCCAGGGACGCAGCTGCCGCCAATCCGTTTCCACCGGGCAGCACACCCCGGCCAAGAAGTAGGGGAAAAAGACCAGGGTGCGGGAGGCGGACAACCCCCGGCCCAGAAAGGGCAGGTACCCGGCCAGACATCCGGCCAGACCGGCCAGCAGGACGAAATACCACCGGATTATCCACCGCCTGCGCCAGGCCCAGCAGCTCCAGCCCCACATGCTCAGGCTCAGCAGATACCATAAGTGCCAGTATGGCGTCCAGGGTGTCTGATCTAGGAGGGCCACGGCGGCAAGCTGCGCCGCCAGATAGACGGAAAGGGCCCGGCCGGCTTGCCGCCGGCAGCTTTCCGGCTGCTTGCAAAACAGGCCGGACAGGAATGCGAAGGCAGGCATATGTACCGCATAGATCCAGCGGTACTGGACCTGTAGGGCAGGGGACTCCCCCAGCCGCCCTTCAATCAGGTGGCCATAGATCACCAGATACATGAGCAGGGCTCGGAGATTGCAGTACCCGGCCCGGTACAGCTTCATGATCTACCCCTTCTTTCTATCTGGTGCGGGCAGGGTACCCCGCCAAGGCTTTATTTCGTGCCGAAGATCCGGTCGCCGGCGTCGCCCAAACCGGGGACGATGTAGGCATGATCGTTTAGCCCCTCATCTACCGCCGCCACAAAAATGTCCACGTCCGGGTGGGCCTTGCGCACTGCGGCAATGCCCTCCGGTGCGGCAATGATGTCCATGAGGGTGATGTATTTGCAGCCGTATTCTTTGATGAACGAAATGGCCGCTACGGCGCTGCCGCCGGTGGCCAGCATGGGGTCCACCACAAATACCTGCCGCTGGGCAATGTCGTTGGGCATTTTACAGTAGTATTTTACCGGCTCATGGGTGTCCGGGTCCCGGTACAGGCCAATGTGGCCGATTTTGGCCGAGGGGATTAGGTCAACCATGGCGTCCACCATGCCCAGCCCAGCCCGGAGCACCGGCACAATGGCCAGCTTTTTCCCCGCCAGCACCTGGGCCTTGGCCACACCCACCGGCGTCTGCACCTCTACCTCTTGGGTGGGCAGATTCCGGGTGGCCTCATAGCACATGAGGCTGGAAATTTCCCGCACCAGCTCCCGGAATTCCTTGACGCTGGTGTCTTTGCTCCGCAGGATGGTCAGCTTATGCTGAATCAGTGGGTGATTTAGAATATGTACGCTTGCCATTTTTATCATCCTTTCCCGTTTTCCCGGCGGAGGCGCTCCC
>DVHJ01000053.1 GCA_018712145.1 Candidatus Faecousia faecigallinarum
TTTGCCCTAAGTACTACTGACTTGCCAGGCATTTCTGCGGGGACGCGGATTGCCACACCAGTGTGCGCACTGGTTCGCAATGACATGCAGAAGGAAGGACGTGTGCGCGGGGGCAAGAACGTTGCTCGCAATGACATGCAGAAACTGGACAGGCATTTGCGTGGCAACACAGTGGTTCGCAATGACATGCAAAAGATTGCCGCGTTGCTACGTGTGCAAGAGGGTGCCGCCGGGGCAAGCCCGCAACCGCCTACGAATTCGCCTTAAGTGTTACTTTTTCCTGCCCTTTTCTGCGGGGAAGCGGATTGCCGCGTCGCTCCGCTCCTCGCAATGACATGCAAAAACCTGCTGCGTGTTCGCATAGGCAACTACGTCCTCCCGGGTTAAATTCGTTACGGGTTTTGTATTCGCCCGAAGTACTGCTTTCTGCCATGTCCAACCGCCGGGGGAAAATCTTTTCCCCGGCGGGCCGCACCATTTCCCCGGCCGGCAGATACACTGGTCATAGGGTCAGAGCAAGGGGGGATGGAGATGACAACATTAGACCGGCTGCCGGTGGGCGGCCGGGGGCTGGTGGTGGCAGTGGGGACCGGCGAAGCCCTGCGCCGGCGGCTGGCGGAGCTGGGCATGGTGCCGGGCACAAAGGTCACTTGCCGTATGACTGCGCCGGGGGGCGACCCCCTGGCCTATGGGTTCCGGGGGACGGTGATTGCCCTCCGGGCCAGGGACGCCGGGAAAATCCGATGCGAAGTGGAGGAATGAGCCATGAGCAGAAGAAAGCCGGCCCCGGCGGGGAAAACCGTGGCCCTGGTGGGTAACCCAAACGTGGGAAAAAGTACGGTGTTCAACGGCCTGACGGGGCTGAACCAGCACACCGGCAACTGGCCGGGGAAAACCGTGGCCCTGGCCCAGGGACGGCTGACCATTGCCGGGGAAACCTACCGGCTGGTGGACCTGCCGGGCACCTACACCCTCGCCGGAAGCGCAGGGGAGGAGCGGGTGACCCTGGAGTTCATTGCCTCCGGGGAGGCGGACTGCGTGGTCATTGTCTGCGACGCCACGGCCTTGGAGCGGAATTTGATCCTGGCCCAGCAAGTCATGCAGCGGCAGGACAAGGCGGTGCTTTGCCTCAACCTCATGGACGAGGCAGAGCGGGGGAACATTCACATTGACCGGGCCGGGTTGGAAAAGGCCCTGGGCATTCCCGTGGTGGCCACTGCCGCCGGCAGCGGCAAGGGCCTTGACCGGCTGAAAGCGGCCATTGCCCGGGCGTGCCGGCAACCCGGCCGGCCGAACCGGCTGCCCCTGACCGCCACCACGGCCCAGTACATTGCATGGGCAGAGGAAGTGACGGAAAAAACGGTGCTTCGGGGGCGCAGCGCCTACCACCTGCGCCAGCTGCGGCTGGACCGCTTGCTCACCGGCAAAGGATTGGGAATTCCTCTGCTGCTGCTTTTGCTGCTGGCGGTGATTTGGTTGACCATTTCCGGCGCAAACTACCCATCCCAGGTGCTGAAATGGGGATTTGACTGGGTGCAGGCCCGGTTGGCAGCCTGGCTGTCCGGCCTGCCCTGGTACGTGACCGGGCCATTGCTGGATGGGGTCTATGCCACCGTGGCCCGGGTGATTGCGGTGATGCTGCCGCCCATGGCCATTTTCTTCCCCTTGTTTACCTTGCTGGAGGATGTGGGCTATCTGCCCCGGGTGGCCTTTGTCCTGGACAGGGGACTGTCCCGGTGCGGCGCCTGCGGCAAGCAGGCGCTGACCATGTGCATGGGCCTGGGCTGTAATGCGGTGGGGGTTACCGGCTGCCGGATTATCGACTCGCCCAGAGAGCGGCTGATTGCCGTGGTCACCAACGGATTTTTGCCTTGCAACGGCAGGTTTCCCACTCTGATTTTGCTGGGCAGCATTTTTTTTGGCGGCGGGGGATTTTTGGGGGCGCTGACGGTAACGGCGTTGATTGCCCTGGGTACCGGGGCTGCCATGGCTGCATCCTGGCTGCTGAGCCGGACGATTCTCCGGGGTCAACCCAGCGCCTTTGTCCTGGAGCTGCCGCCGTTCCGCAAGCCCCGGGTGGGGCAAATCCTGGTTCGCTCCCTGACGGACAGGACTCTTCTGGTGGCCCGGCGGGCGGCGCTGGTGGCCGCCCCGGCGGGGCTGCTCACCTGGTGCCTGGGGGCGGCAACCTGGAACGGCAGGAGCCTGCTGGCCTGGGGGGCGGCGCTGCTGGAGCCGGTGGGCCGGGCCCTGGGGATGGACGGGGCAATTGCCCTCAGCTTTCTGCTGGCCCTGCCGGCCAACGAGCTGTTTTTGCCGGTGCTGACCATGCTCCTCACCGGCGGCGTTGGCCTGGGGCCGGAGCTGGAGCAAACCGGCCCGCTGCTGCTGGGCGCAGGCTGGTCCTGGCCTACGGCCATGTGCGTGATGATTTTTGTGGTTCTGCACTGGCCCTGCGGCACCACCCTGGCCACCATCGTCCGAGAGACGGGAAAACGCCGGTGGGCGGTGTTGGCGGCGGTGCTGCCCACCGCCATTGGGGCGGGGATATGTTTGCTTATCACAGCGCTGCTGCGGTAAGGGCGGAGACCTCGTATGCGGTGCGCATTTCCTGGCCGGCCTCCGTCACCTTGCGGTAAAGGCGGCTTTGCAGCCGGCCGGTGAGCTGGATGGTATCCCCGGGAGAGAGTTTGGCAATCTCCTGGGCGGTTCGTCCCCACAGGATACAGGGTAAGTAGTCTGACCGGCGGCAGGAGCGGGGGACGGCCAGCATCACATCGCAGATTTCCCGGCCCAGGGGCGTCCGCCGGTAAACCGGCGGCTTGCAGATGGCGCCGGAGAGCTGGGCGTCATTGCAGGGCGGCAGGTCGCCGGTGCTCAGGGCCTGGGCAAAGACAAAGATCACCAGCCTTTGCCCCTGGCCGGACCGGTTGTTGTAGGAGCGGATCTGCCCCTGGACGGTGATCATGCCGCCCCCGGACAGATCCATCTGCTCCAGCACATCTCCCCGGGCAATCACCGGCAGCCGGTCCACCGCGCCGGACAGCCGGGGCACTTCCAGCACGAAGCGGAAAAACTGGCTGCCGTGATTTTCGTGAGAAAGCCGGGGAAGCTCCAGGAGACTTCCCCGTATGGTAATTTGATTGGCTGCGTGTTCCATACTTCCACCTCTGATTCCAGTTGTATGGGACACTGTATGAACATCCGGCGGCGGATATGCGGGAAATACGCCTTGCACGGCGGGGAAAAATATGGTATACTCCGTACTAAAGTGCCGGGGTATGCCCTGGCAAATTCTCGGACGGAATGAGGCGGGTTATGAACGGATTTTCCGCATGGCTGGAACAGCTGCAATATGAACGGCTGCTGGACTTGGTGGTGACGGTGGCGGCGGCGCTGCTGTGCATCACCATCCATGAGACTTGCCACGGCTGGGCGGCCTACCGCTTGGGGGACCCCACCGCCAAGCAAGCCGGGCGGCTCACCCTGAACCCGCTGCGGCACATTGACCTGCTGGGCCTGGTGTGCATGGCGGTGGCCCACTTCGGCTGGGCTAAGCCGGTGCCCATCAATCCGGGGAATTTCCGGCATTTTCGCCGGGATACCGCCATTACCGCCCTGGCCGGGCCCCTATCCAATCTGGTGCTGGCGGTGGTGGCCTTTACCCTGTACTGCGCCGGGGTCTGGCTTAATTGGTATCTGGGGCAGCCGGAGTGGCTTTACTATATTCTGCTGTTTTTGAACTATACCGGGGGGATGAGCGCGGCTCTGGCGGTGTTTAACCTGTTTCCCATCCCGCCGCTGGACGGCAGCAAAGTGCTCTACTCCCTGCTGCCGGAGCGCCAGTACCAGTGGCTGCTGCGGTATGAGCGCTTTGGCTTTCTGGTGCTGGCGGTGCTGCTGATCACCGGGGTGCTGGACGGACCCATGCGCTTTTTGCTGGACAAGCTGCTGACGGTGCTGCTCCAGATCTGCCGGTGGCCCATGGCTTTGCTCAATGCCCTGGTCTATGGGCGGTAGGAGTGGGGCATGAAGGAACCAAGCTACCATTTGGAGGGGGTCATCCGGACAAAATCCCAGGAAATGGAGGATTTTAACGGCCCCCTGGATGTGATTCTGCTGCTGCTGAGCAAAAATAAAATTGAGATTCAGCAGGTGAGCATCACCGCCATCCTGGAGCAGTACCTGGCCTACCTGGATGAGATGAAGCGGATGGACATGGAGATTGCCAGCGAATTTATCACCATGGCCTCCCACTTAATGGTGATTAAGACGAAGATGCTCCTGTCGGCCAGCGAGCAGGCCGAGGCGGAGAGCGAGATGGATCAGCTCCGCCAGAGCCTGGTGGAGCGGCAGCGGAAGGAAAACCTGGACCAGCTCCATCAGGCGGTGCAGTTCCTGGAGGGGCGCAACGAGATTGGCCGGTGCCTGTTTACCAAGGGGCCGGAGCAGCTCCGGCGGCCCCAGGGCTACCAGTACCGCCATGAGCCGGGGGATCTGACCCGGGCCCTGGCGGCGGCGGCGGAGCGCACCCGGCGGCGGCTGCCGCCGCCGGTGGCCAGCTTCCAGGGCATTGTGGGCAAGGAGCCTTTCCCGGTGACCAAGAAGGCCGGACAAATTCTCCGGCGGTTGGCCCGGTGGGGGATGATGCATCTGCGGCAGCTGCTGGCCGGCAGCCGCAGCCGGTCGGAAATTGTGGCCGGGTTTCTGGCGGTGCTGGAGCTGTGCCGGACCCACGCCATCCGGCTGGAAGATGGGGACGGGGACGACCCGGCCCTGTACCCGGAGGAGGAGAGCCATGGAGGAACTTGAACGGATTGTGGAGGCGCTGCTGTTTGCCGCCGGGGAGCCGGTGGAGCTGAAGCGGCTGAGCCAGGCTGCCGGCTGTGAAGTGGCCCAGGTCCAGGCGGCGGCAGACCGCCTGATGGACGAGCTGGCCTTTTCCCGCCGGGGCGTGCGGGTGGTGAAGCTGGACGGGGCATACCAAATGTGCTCCGCCGGGGAGATGGGGGACTATGTGGCCCGGGTGCTGGAAACCCGGAAGCCCCCCAAGCTCTCTGCTTCCCAGCTGGAAACCCTGACGGTGGTGGCCTACTACCAACCGGCCACCAAGGCCATGGTGGAGCAGGTCCGGGGGGTGGACAGCAGCTACTCTTTGTCCGCCCTGCTGAACAAAAAGCTGATTGCCGAATGCGGCCGGCTGAATGTCCCCGGCCGGCCGATTCAGTACAAGACCACCCCGGATTTTTTGCGGACGTTTGGGCTGTCCAGCCTGGACGACCTGCCGGAGCTGCAGCTGGCGGAGCTGGGGACCCCGGATCAGCTGACCCTGGCGGATCAGCCGGAAGGCCAATGACCGCCCTGTATATCCTGCTGGCGCTGGCGGCCCTGGTGGCGGCGGTGCTCCTGGCGCCGGTGGGCCTGCGGCTGCGGTATGACCGGGAGGGATTGGCGGCATGGGCGATCCTTGGTCCGGTCCGCCTGGGCCTGGGGAAGAAAAAGCCCCCCAAGAAAAAGCCCCCTAAGCCCGCCAAAGAGAAGGCCCCCAAGGGAAAGGCCCCAAAGCCCCCCAAGGGGAATCACTCCGCCAAACCCGGCGGGGAATCCGGGGACGCTCCCCCGCCGGAGTCCGGCGGAACCCTGGCCGGGCTGAAGGTTTACCTGCCCACCGCCAAGGCCATGCTGGGGGCGGTCCGGCGGCGGCTCACGGTGCGCAGGCTTACGTTGCTGGTGAACCTGGCGGGGGATGATCCTTGCGATTTGGCGGTAAACTATGGCAGGACCTGGGCGGCTCTGGGCAGCGGGCTGGCCCTGCTGGAGGGGGCCTTCCGCATCCGGCAACGCCGGGTGGAGGTGGCCTGTGACTTTGCCGGGGAGGAAACCCGGATTTACGGCGAGCTGGTCATTGTGGCCTGCCCGGCCAGGCTGCTGGCGGTGGCCATTCGCTACGGCTGGCAGCTCCTGAAGATCTATTGGAATCAGAAGAAAGGCGGTGCAGATGCATGAGTCAAACTCTCCCCAATATGCTGGAAACCACGTTAAAAAAGCTGAAAGAGCTGATGGATGTGAACACGGTGGTGGGGGATCCCATCACCACCCCGGAAGGGGTGACCATCCTGCCGGTGTGCAAGGTGAGCTACGGTGTGGGCGGCGGCGGCTCGGATATTCCCAAGTCCGCCTCCAGTGGCAATTATCCCTTTGGAGGCGGCGCCGGCGTGGGGGCAAAGATCACGCCCATCGCCTTTTTGATCATCAAAGGGGACTCGGTGCGGCTGCTGCCCATTGGCGCGCCCCCCAGCACCACCGCCGACCGGGTGGTGGAGCAGCTGCCGGACCTGGTGGACAAGCTCCAGGCCATGGTGGCGGGATTCCGCAAAAACGGCCAGTAAGTGCATAAATGCCCCATTGCCGGACAAGCTATGGCCGGTGATGAAACATGAAACGTTGGATAAGCGCCGCTTTGGCCGCCCTATTTCTGCTGCTGCCCGGCCTGCCCCGGGCCGGGGCGGTGGAGCTGTCTGCCCAGTGCGCCGTGCTGATGGACGCCGCCTCGGGCAGGCTCCTCTATGCCCAAAACCCGGACGCGGAGAAGCTGATTGCCAGCACCACCAAGATCATGACCGCCCTGGTGGTTTGCGAGCAGTGCAATGTGCTGGACCGGGTGCAGATTCCCCAGGAGGCGGTGGGGG
The DNA here is from genome assembly GCA_018712145.1 of Candidatus Faecousia faecigallinarum. Classification (GTDB taxonomy): domain Bacteria; phylum Bacillota; class Clostridia; order Oscillospirales; family Oscillospiraceae; genus Faecousia; species Faecousia faecigallinarum. The sequence goes on from DVHJ01000053.1 coordinate 6,690, forward strand.
TGGAGGGTTCGTCCATGTACCTCCGGGCCGGGGAGATCCTCACGGTGCAGGAACTGCTGTACGGCCTGATGCTCCACTCCGGCAACGATGCGGCGGTGGCCCTGGCCATCTACTGCGGCGGTACGGTGGAGGGGTTTGTGGCCCTGATGAACGACAAGGCCAGGAGCTTGGGGCTGGAGAACACCCATTTTGAAAACCCCAACGGCCTGGACAATGAGAAGCACTATTCCTCTGCCCGGGACCTGGCGGTGCTCACCGCCTATGCCATGGAAAACGAGATATTTGCCAAGACCGTCTCCACCCGGCAGATCCAGGTGGGCGGCCGCCAGCTCACCAACCACAACAAGCTGCTGTGGCGGTACGACGGCGCCGACGGGGTGAAAACCGGCTACACCAAAGCGGCCGGCCGGGTGCTGGTGTCCGCGGCGGTGCGGGGGGGACGGCGGCTGGTGGCGGTGACCATCAACGCGCCGGACGACTGGAACGACCACACCAAGCTCCTGGACTATGGCTTCAGCCAGTTCGCGGTAAAGACCCTGGTGAGCCGGGATCAGATGGTGGGCAGCCTCACCGTATTCTCCGGCCAGCGGGAAACCGTGGATCTGATTGCCACCCAGGAATTTGCCTGGCCCATGGCCCAGGGAGAGCAGGTGGAAGTGGAAATTCCCGGCCCCGGCTTTGTGTTCGCGCCGGTGCAGGCCGGGCAGGAGGCGGGCTTTGCCCACATTCTGGTAGACGGCGTCGGGGTGGGCAAAGTGCCCCTGGTGTATGGGGAGACGGCGGAGCTGCCCCCGGAGCCGGAGAAGCCGGGCCTGTTCCGGCGGATATTTGGAGGAGCCAATGCGTGAACGGCTGCAAAAGCTGCTTTCTGCCCGGGGGATTGCCTCCCGCCGCCAGGCGGAGCAGATGATTGCCCAGGGCCGGGTGCTGGTCAATGGCCGCCCCGCCGCCCTGGGGGACCGGGCCGACCCGGCAGCAGATGAAATTACGGTGGACGGGAGAAGGCTCCCGCCCGCCCGGTCTTTTGTGTACATTATGCTCAACAAGCCCCGGGGGGTGGTGACCACCCTGTCCGATGAGAAGGGCCGGAAAAATGCCGCCCAGCTGGTTTCCGGCTGCGGCTGCCGGGTTTGGCCGGTGGGGCGGTTGGACATGGACTCCGAGGGGCTATTGCTGTTTACCAATGACGGCAGCTTTTCCCAGGCGGTGGCCCATCCCCGGGGCCGGGTGGATAAACACTACCGGGTCTGGGTCCAGGGCTATGGGCCGGACCGGCTGGCGGCCCTGGCCAGGCCGGTGGTGCTGGACGGATACCAAATTGCCAAGCCGGAGATCCGGCTGCTCCATGCCCAGGGCGGCCGGGCCTGCCTGGCCGTGACCATCCACGAGGGACGCAACCGGCAGATCCGGCGGATGTGCGCCATGGCCGGCATGGGGGTCACCCGGCTGGTGCGCCTGGGGGAGGGGAAACTGACCTTGGGCTCGCTGAAGCCCGGCCAATGGCGGTATCTGACCCCGGCGGAGGTGGCCGGGGTGCTGGAACAGGGAGGCAACCATGGGTGAGCATATTCTCTCCCGCTTGCAGGCGGGGATGGACGGATTTTCCAAGGGGCAGAAGCGGCTGGCCGCCTATATTTTGGCGGATCCCCGGCAGGCGGCCCTGAAAACGGCGGAGGAATTGAGCCGGTGCGCCGGGGTTTCGGCGTCTACAGCGGTGCGGTTTGCCGCCGCCCTGGGGTACGCCGGGTATCCGGAGATGCAGCGGGATTTGCAGCGCGTTGCTCTGAGCGGAACGGCCCCGGCATCCCCCGCCGGCGGGCTGACCCAAACCATGGAGGCGGATATCCGGCAGATCCGCCAGGTCATGGCCGGCCTTGACCGGGGGGCGTTTTGCCGGTCGGCGGAGGCGGCAGGCAAGGCCAGGCGGGTGTATGTCCTGGGCTTTCCCCTGGCTGCCCTGCTGGCCCAGGGCCTGTGGCGGCTGCGGCCGGACGTGATTGCCGTGCCCAGGGGAGAGGAGGAACGCCTGGGCTGGGCCGGGCCGGGGGATATGGTGATTCTTCTGGATTTTCCGCCCTACGCCCCGGACAGCGCCCTGGGGGCGGAAACCGCCTGGCGGCAGGGCGCCAAGGTGGTGGCCATCACCGACCGGCCTGACGCCCCGGCCGCTAAGCGGGCAGGCATGGTGCTCACCGTCCCGGCCAAGGCCGGGGAAATGGCCGCCCCGGCCAGCCTGATCCGGGCTTGGCTTACTGCTGTGGCGGAAGGAAAGGGATCGGAATATGGATGATGTCATTGTGGTTGGCGGCGGCCCGGCGGGGATGTTTGCCGCCATTGCCGCTGGCCGGGCAGGCCGGCGGGTTTTGCTCTTGGAGCGGGGGGACCGGCTGGGCAGGAAGCTGCGGATCACCGGCAAGGGCCGGTGCAACGTGACCAACTGCTGTTCCGCCGGAACGGTGTTGGAGAACATTCCCCGGAACAGCCGCTTTTTGTACAGCGGGGTAACCGCCTTTCCCCCGGAGAAGGTGATGGCTTTCTTTACCCAGCTGGACTGCCCGTTAAAGGTAGAGCGGGGCAACCGGGTCTTCCCCCAGTCGGACAGCGCCTTAAGCGTACAGGCAGCCCTGGACCGGGGCCTGGCCCAGGCTGGGGTAAAGGTGATTTACCATGCGCGGGTCCAGGGGGTGGAGACGGAAAACGGGGCGGTGGCCGGGGTGTTGACCCAGTCCGGCCGGTACGCCGGGGCCAAGGTGATTTTGGCCACCGGGGGCTGCTCCTACCCGGCTACCGGCTCCACCGGGGATGGCTATGCCCTGGCCAAGGCCCTGGGCCATGAGATTGTGGAGCCGGTTGGCTCCCTGGTTCCCCTGACTGCCGCCGGGGAGGACTGCGCCAGGATGCAGGGGTTGTCCCTGCGGAACGTGGGGGTGAAGCTCCTGGACAGCCGGGGCAAGTGCGTCTACCGGGACTTTGGGGAGCTGCTGTTTACCCACTTCGGCCTGTCCGGCCCCACGGTGCTCAGCGCCAGCGCCCACCTGGCCAAGGCCGGCCCCTACCGGCTGGCCATCGACTTTAAGCCCGCCCTGGAGGAGGGGAAGCTGGACGCCCGGCTTCTCCGGGATTTGGACATATACAAAAACAGAACCATGGCCAACGCCATGACGGATCTGCTGCCCCGGTCCGCCATCCCGGTGCTCCTGGACAGGGCGGGGATTGCCGGGGACCTGCCGGCCAATGCCCTGACCCGGCAGCAGCGCCGGGCGTTGGTGGCGGTGCTGAAGGGGTTTACCCTGGAGATTACCGGCAAACGGCCGGTGGCCGAGGCCATTGTCACCTCCGGCGGGGTGAAAACCGCCCAGGTGAACCCGAAGACCATGGAATCCCGGCTGGTGCCGGGGCTGTACTTTGCCGGGGAGATTCTGGACTGCGACGGCTATACCGGCGGGTTTAACCTGCAAATTGCCTGGTCCACCGGCTACGCCGCCGGTATGGCAGCGGCGGAGTGAGGAAAACCACCGCAAATTTGCCGCCGGGCGTCCTTGCACACGCTGACACCTTACAAGTTTTTGCATGTCATTGCGAGGAGCGCAGCGACGTGGCAATCCGCGTCCCCTGGCTGAGACGTAGTACATTGCACCACTGCCCGGCCGCGCGCACACCTACCAAACTTGTCATTGCGAACCAGTGCGCACACTGGTGCGGCAATCCGCGTCCCCGCAGGGAAAGCTAACAAGTTGGCAATACTTTGGGCAAATCCGCAGCATCTCTCGTATTCGCCCAAAGTATTCCCTTTCGCCATGTCCTGCCGCAGGGTTACGGATTGCCACGTCGCTCCGCTCCTCGCAATGACAATGGGGGGACGTCCTTGCACCCGCCGGCACGCTCCCGCGTTCCGCACACCTTGCGCGCCAAACGGCCTTGCACCCGCGAACACGTACCCGTCTTCTGCATGTCATTGCGAACCAGTGCGCACACTGGTGTGGCAATCCGCATCCCCGCAGAGATACTTGACAAGTTGGCTGCCGTTGGGGCAAATCCGCAGCACCTCTCGTATTCGCCCAAAGTATTCCCTTTCGTCATGTACTGCCGCAGGGGATGCGGATTGTCCCGTCGCTTCGCTCCTCGCAATGACATGCTGAAACTTGCTGCGTGTCTACGGGTGCAACTGCGTGGTGCCATGGCAAATTTGTTACGCCTTACGAATTCACCCTAAGTGCTGTTCTCTGTTATGCCCTGCCGCCACGGTACATTCTGCAATCCAGGCCGGGCGGAAAAAAGGGGTTGACAACCGATGGGAAAAGTGGTATCATACCGCATGCAACGGTGCCGGCGCTGTGGTGCCGATTATGGGCCTTTAGCTCAGTTGGTTAGAGCCTCCGGCTCATAACCGGATCGTCCCGGGTTCGAATCCCTGAAGGCCCACCATCAACTCAGCTTATGCTTTTTTATAGATTGCAGATAGGGGTATAGCTCAATTGGTAGAGCGGCGGTCTCCAAAACCGTAGGCTCAGGGTTCAAGTCCTTGTGCCCCTGCCATATTTGGACGCCGATCTGGATACACTCTGTATCCCGACCGGCGTCCAGCTATTTTCCATGGCACTAGGGTTCCCCGGCCTTAGGGCACCGGCAGATGGATTTTCCCTTGCTGCTCAACTTGGAAGTAAAATCATGATGAGGTAGTTGGTGATGCTATGGATACCCACGCTCGTCTCCCGGGTATGCCTGACGCCCAGCCAGAAATCCGCAGCGATCCAGATGCTTAAAGCCATGAGCCATGACAACGAAACATTGGAAATCATGCCGGACTGACGCCTGTCAGCCCGGCATTTGTCTGCCCGGGGATTATTCGGTGAACTGCATATTGGGAAACAGGCGGGTCATGGTCTCATCGCCGTAGGTATCGTCCAGCCATTGGGCAACAGGATTGTGGGCAGGCTCTCCTGCCGCCCGTGTTCTCCACCGGGTAATCGCGGCGGAAGTGACCAGCAAGTTCACTGCCATAAAGACCGTCATTGCCACACAGGCAATCCGCCAACCCGTTCCCTTCATCTTTTCCAACAGGCGGCTGATCCAGGGGAAGGCAAACCGCATAAACACAATACCCAGCACCCCCCACATGAACGCCATTTTCAGGCTGACCCGGCCGCCCAGGTTCAACATGTGTTCACTGTAATCCCAGGAAACAGAACCGAAGCACAGTTCCTGGAACAGGCTGCCAAAATATTCTACGGCGGCGCCGTATACGGTAAACACCCCGAATTGCACCAGCAGATTTTTGCTTTTCAGCACCACCGACAGCAAATACACCGCCACGGCGCCAATGCCATAGATCAGGCAGAATGGCCCCCAGACCGTAGCGGAGTGATGCTCCCAATGCCCCTTGCATAAGACGCACACAGGCCCTCCAGCACAAAACCGGCCACACTGCCCAGCATAAACAGCCAAAATAATGTGGAATACCGGATCGGATACGAAACGCCCCGCTGTTTCGGGGAAGACAGAAGCGTCCGGCGCAAACAAGTCATGACAGCATCCATCTTTTTGTCCTCTTTCTCATTGCAGTTTGCCGTCCAGCCAGTTGGTGGGGGGGCTGGCAAATCGGGCCGGTCTGCGGCGGGAATGCATTTGTCCGTCAGTTCTTCCACATCTTCAGGGTTTTGCAGATCGGTGGAGTGGGCGCCGGAGGCCTTGACCATTTTTGCCAGTGCCCCCTGATTGTCCAGCAGCGGACAGGGGCGCAGCAGGTTATCCGAGAATGGCTGGTTGTCGTGGTAGGCCATGAACAGGGGTGAGCGCAATCCCTCCAGCAGTGTTTTTTCCCGGATGCTGGAATCGGAGTAGTGGATGAACGCGCAGGGGTCCATGTCGCCGTTGGCGTTGATGTGCAGGTAGCGCCGTCCACCGGCAATACAGCCGCCGGCATATTCCCCATCATTCCAGAAGTCCATGGTAAAAATGGGCTTCGTTTCCCGGAATTTCCGCACCTGCTGATACATGAATTTCCGCTGCTCGGCGGAAACCATCAGCTCCGGTACGGCGTCTTTGCCCACCGGCATGTAGGTAAACAGCCAGCAGAACTTGGCACCCCACTGGATCATCTGGTCGAAGTATTCCTCGCTGCCGATGACCTGGGTATTTTGACTGGTGTAGCAGCAGGAAAGGCCAAAGGGCAGACGCTTCTCCCGCAAGATGGCCATGGCCTGTTCGATGCGGCGGAAAGTCCCTGCGCCACGGCGGAAGTCGGTGGAGGCCTCAAAGCCTTCCACACTGATGGCGGGGATAAAGTTTTTCACCCGCAGCATGTCGCCGGCAAACGCTTCGTCGATGAGGGTGGCGTTGGTAAAGGCGGTGAATTGACAGTCGGGATGGGCCTGGCACAGTTGGATAATGTCTTTCTTGCGAACCAGGGGTTCGCCGCCGGTAAACAGGAAGAAATAGCAGCCAAGCTCGTTGGCCTGATTCACGATGCTGTCCATTTCTGCGTAGCTCAGGTTCAGCTTGTTGCCGTACTCTGCCGCCCAGCAGCCGGTGCAATGGAGGTTGCAGGCCGAGGTGGGATCCATCAGAATGGCCCAGGGGATGTTGCAGCCGTACTTTTCCCGGTTCTTTTCCTGCTCGGCATAACCAAACAGCGTGGCGTTCAAACCAAAATTGCGGAAAGTTGCCTTTAATATGTCGTTGTCGATATCCCGCCACAACCCCATCAGGTAGCGGTGCCACACATTGTCGGGGTTGTCCAGGATTTTGCGGAAAACCTCGGTCTGGCTTTTATCCCACCCGAGCCCCTCAATCAAACCGAGGAGCTTTGGCAGGTTTTTTTCCGGGTCGCCGGAGATGTAGTCCATGGCAGTGGATAGGGCCGCTCTGGTCAAAGATTATTTGATACGCATTGAGAAATATCCTTTCTAACTTAAGTTTATGTGATAGCAGTTACAAAAGCTGAAGGTTTGTTTTTGCTGCAAAAGGGATACACCGCAATTCCTGCAAAATACGGAAATGCCGGTTTGCGCTCAGTGGGCATTGCATCTACCTCCTTGTGTTGATGTATGCATTTTATTTTGCCTGTGTTTGGGAATTGATGGCGAATTGTTTACAAGATATGAAAAACGCATTTTTCTTGTTTTTTTGCCGGCGATTGTAGAAAAAGCCATCGCCGCCTGCCTGGGCGGTGCCCAGACAGGCGGCGATGGTGACTTATGGCAGCACGGCCTTATAGCCCAGGCCATGCACCGTTATAATTCTGTCCAGTCTGTTTCATTACTCCGGTGCTGAGAGATCTTCTATCAGCTTTAAAATCTGCGGCGCCAGCTTTTCCCGTTCCTTTCTGGTGATCTTAGTATATAGCGGATAGGCTGCAGCCACAGCTGCAATTCCAATGATTCCGATAATCACGCCGGGAATAAACCAATTTTCCATCCAAACCATGGTACAGCACATGCCGATCCCCAAAAGCAGACAACCAATGACGCCCACGGCGATAGATACAATGGTACTCTTTTTGGTGGTACTTTGATCCAGCTTTCTCAGCTGTTCCATTTTATCTTGGGCCTTTGGCAGGTATTTTTGCCGGATGCGCTGGATTTCCTCCTGCTGTTTGGCTGAGTAGGTATAATTGAAGATGTCTTTCCTGTTTTCCACAACCAATCTTCCTTTCTGATGAACGGGATATGCATAGTCTAGTTGCAATGAGAAGAATCAAATTTTGATTCGGAATGATGATGTTTTAACTGCCTTAGCTGTTTTGTGGAATGGACGATCATATAAATCGCCATGGCCAAGATAATGATGCAGACAACGCCTCCGGAGGCCCCCAGCATGATGCGGCGGAACTCAGGCTCATCCCTGCCAAATTGGGCAAGCATGGCCGTTTCCAGGGAGAGCATGGAGACCAGAGCTGCGGTCAGACTGATTACCTTGGCTGCCGACAGCACAGGGTTGCCCCGCTTTCGGAACCTGATGACGTTGATCACCGCGGTGATGGTGATATAGAAGGTATAAAATGCCATGGCGTAGATAAGCACCCCGGGGTAGGAAAAGCCCCGGTTTTGGGTCACCATATACACGACAATGCCCACCAGCGCCTGGTTCATCCACAGCAGGATAATGCCGCAGACCCGGTAGCGCTGCAGCGCGGACCGCCTGTCCTGGTCAAGGGGCTTTCGGTGGACATACCGGACCAGCACCGCCCGCATGGCTGACAGCAGGGCATAGTAAAATGCAAGGGCCACAAACCAGGCGGAACGGTATCGGATACCGGAGAACAGGTTTAGCGCAACGTACAACAAGTTGACCAACAGGCCGCCGTGGAGGGTAATTTCTGAGCGAAAGACAGCGTCGTCAAGAAGACGGTTCCTCAAGGGCGTGCTGTGGATTTTTTGGACCAGGGGAAGTCCGCCGATTCCATTGCGTGCCGCTTTAACGACGCCGGATATCCCGGTTGCGGTGATCACCAATGCGTAGGCGGATAGAATATACGACAAATAGGATAAAATGGAATGTTCGCCAGTGCCAAGCATAACAAACACGAAAATGAACGATGGCACAGCAATGAGCAAGGTGGGCAGGGGAGGAAGAAAAAATATTTTTTTCAACACTGCGTTAAGGCGTTCCATACGGCTCCCTCCTGAGCTTTACGGTAAATATGCTGCCCTTTCCCACCTCGCTGCTGACGGAGATATCCCCGCCCACAATGTCTATGACCCGCTTAACCAGCGCCAGTCCCAGACCGTTGCCCTGGGTGGCGTGGGAGGTATCCCCCTGATAAAACTTTTCAAACATGTGTTTACCAACCTCTGGGGAGATTCCGCAGCCGGTGTCCGACACCTGCACCACAGCAAACTCTCCTTCTGCTTTCAGGGTGAGGGAAATTTTGCCGCGGGGCGGGGTAAATTTGATGGCATTGGAAAACAGGTTGTTCCAGACAAGAGACAGAAGCTCCTCATCGCTATTTACCATAACTTCCGCTTCTACATCGGTTTCAATGTCCAGGGCCTTGTCTTCCCATGCGCGCTCGAAGGTAAGCAGGCATTCGCACAACTGCTCACCCAAGTCATAGGTCTCCGCCTTGGGATAAATCTGCTGGTTTTCCAGCTTATTGAGTTTTAGGATGTTGGTAATCAGATTAGCCAGCCGGCGGGAAGCGTCTGTAATTGCCTTGGCGTATTCCAGCCGCTTGTTTTCCGGCAAATCCTGCTGCTGGAGCATGGTGCCGTAGTTCTGGATCACCGCCAGCGGCGTTTTCAATTCGTGAGATACGTTGGCGATAAAGTCAGTCCGCAGGGTTTCCGTGCCGGACAGCTCCTGGGCCATTTGATTGAAGTAATCGGCAATCACCCCGAACCCGTCGGCGTTGGCAATCCCATGCAGGGGCGGGATTCTCACCGAAAAATCGCCCGTCATCATTTGCTCCGCCGCCTTGATGATTTGCCCCACAGGCCGGCCTACCATAAACTTGCGCCGGATTTCATCAACGATGGTACACAAAAAACTCAATAAAATTACATTTAAAAAGGTTACCTTGGCGGCCCGCTCAATATGTTCCTGCGTCAGCTCCAGATTTGCCGATCTGGTCATCATATTGAGAAACAGGATCATACAACAGCTGATGATAAAGGCCATCAGTAGGAAAAAAGTAATATACCGCCGGAGGGCGAACAGCCATCGGATGTTTTTTTTATCCTGCCCGCTCATTTCAGTACCGCCTTATACCCCAATCCATGCACGGTCACAATCTCAAAATCCGAACAGTCCGAAAATTTATCCCGCAGCTTTGTCATATACACATCCACCGTCCTGGGGCCGGCGGAAGAGGCGCTGTCCCAAAACTCATCCATGAGCTGGGAGCGGGTGAAGGCTTTTTTCGGATAGGACAAAAGTTTGTAAATCAAGTTGAATTCCCGTACCGTCAGGGCAATTTCTTTTCCATTGAGATAGGCAGTGCGCTCTTCCGCATCCAGCGTCAGGCTGCCAACCGTCAGCTTTTTGCTGGTGGCAATTTTGGCCCGGCGCAGCAGTGCCTCGATCCGGAGCAGCAGCTCGTCCAGATCAATGGGCTTGACCATGTAGTCGTCAATGCCCATTTTGAAGCCCCGCTGTTTTGCGGCAAAATCATCCCGGGCGGTCATAAACAAAATGGGGATTTCCTGATTGAACTCCCGCACGGTTTTTGCAAATTCGAACCCATCTATTTCTGGCATCATAATATCAGAGATAATCATGTCAAACAAAGTGCCGCCGTACATAGCGTCATAGGCCTCACCGGCGCTCAGGCATCCTTCTGCGGCATAACCATTTTGCTTTAAATGGGAACATACGGTTTTATTCAATTCCCGGTCGTCTTCCACGACCAATAGTTTAAACATAAATTCCGCCTCCTCCGGTTTGTTGTCTGGATTGTACCACGGATATGTTAAAGTTTTGTTTGTATACGGGGCGTTTGCGAATTTTTTTGCCTGTTCTTGCACCCTTGGATGCGCAGAAGCGTTCCCGCTTTCTGCCTGTCATTGCGGCCCAGTGGGTGGGCCCCGCAAAGGGGCACCCTTTGCGGGGAAGTACGTCCTTGTAACCGCACCTACGCCTCCGTCTTTTGCCTGTCATTGCGAACCAGTGCGCACACTGGTGTGGCAATCCGCGTCCCCGCAGGAATACCAACAACAAGCAGTGCTTTAGGCGAATTCGAAGTAGTCTACGAATTCGCCCTAAGTTCTATTTTTTCTTAGCTTTTTCTGCGGGGACGCGGATTGCCCCGTCGCTTCGCTCCTCGCAATGACATGCAAAAGCTTGCCGGGTGGCTGCGTTTGCCGGGGGCACTGCCGGAGTACTGCCGGAAAACCGTCTTGTCCAGCAGAAGCGCACCCGCCTTCAGCATGTCATTGCGAACCAGTGCGCACACTGGTGTGGCAATCCGTTCTCCCCGCAGTAATAACCAAAAAGTGAGCAGTACTTTCGGCGAATTCGTAGGCTACTGCGGATTTGCCCAAGCGATTGCCCTTCATTTAGCTCTACAGCAAGGAGAGCGGATTGCCCCGTCGCTTCGCTCCTCGCAATGACATCCGGCAGGTTTGCACACGCCCGCCCACGCGCACAATGTACTACATTTTCCCTCAAAAACATCCTTACACCCGCAGAAGCGTTTCTGTCTTCTGCGGGTGTAAGGACGTGCTTCCAAGCAAACCCGTAACCGTCTACGGATTGCCCAAGTACTGCTTATGTGTACGCTATCCCAAGACTCAGGGGATGATCCGCCGGGCGCCCACCAGCTTTTCCGTATAGTAACTGGACTCGGTGGAGGTGACAATCACCCCGGAGCGGGAGTTTGCCGCGTGGAGAAATTCGTCATTGCCGATGTAAATACCCACATGGGTAATGTTATCCAGGGAGTATGTATCGGAGAAGAACACCAGATCCCCCGGCAGCAACTGCGCGGGAGAAACCTCCCAACTGTCCTCATATTCCCACTGGGCGGTGGCGGTGCGGCCGACGGGATAGTTGAAATAGTGGAAAACATAGTAAACCAGGCCGGAACAGTCAAAGCCGGTGGCAGGTTCTTTTCCGCCCCACACATAGTCGTACCCTTCAAATTGCAGGGCAAATTCCACCAGCGCTTCCGCCTCTGCCCGTTCCCCGGGTTCCTGCCCGTCCCCAATCCAGGTGCACAGGAAATTGTAGGACCGGAAAAACAGGGCCAGGGCCTGTTGGCACTGGGTGGAAGCCTTGGGGGAGAGGGTAGAGCCATTGCCCTTGAGAATGCCTAAACTGACCAACAGCCGGGCGCAGGGTTGGGCATAGGCCTGGAGCTGGCCGGCATCGGTAAAACCGCTTAGATCCGTGGCGGGAGAATCTGCCCGGGGGAAATCCATGGCGGTTAAGAAATTGACGGTTATCTTATAAAATTGCTCCCGGGTAATGGGGTTGTCCGGCAAAAATGTTCCGTCAGGGAAGCCGCTGACCAGGCCCAATTCGTAGGCCAAGGTCACCGTTTCATCGTCCACATCTGAGAAAGGGGAGGCGGACAGAAGGCCCACCGTCTCCGGCCGCAGGGCCAGGTAGGCGGCGACGGCCACGTGACACATCTCCCGCCGGGTGATGGGGGAGGACATGTCCCGGCCCAGGAGGATGGCAGGAATCAATCCCTGCTCATCCATGGGGGCAAGCTCCTCCTCGGCCCATTTATCCAGATTGCTGTATTTTTCGCCAAAGGGCACTTCCGGCGCATTGGCCGGGGGCATCTGCTCCATTAAAAAGGTGTAGCACCGGTAGAACATGGCCAGGGCCTGCTCGCAGGTGGTGGTGTTGTGGGGCGCAAGGCCGCTGCCATTTCCCTCCACCACGCCGATGCCCACCACCAGCCGGGCGGCCGGCAGCGCCCACTGGCTCACTGTTCCGGCGTCGGGGAATCCGGCCAGATCGGAGAAGTGGGCTTCGGTGGGGGTCCACTGTACCGCCTGGAGGAACTGATAAATAAAGGAGAAGAACTCCTGGCGGGACAGAATCCCTGTGGGGTGGAAGGTGCCGTCCTCATAGCCTTTCACCAGGCCGGTGGCATAGGCTTTGGCGGCAATGAGGCTGTCCGTATCGGTGAAGGGGGCCGGGTTTTCCACTGGGATCTCCTGGCCGGTATAGGTTTCAAAGGCCTGCACCGCAATGGCGCACATCTCCAGCCGGGTGATCTCCACCCGCAGGTCAGGCTTTTCCGCCAGTGCTTGGGGGATCAGACCCAGGGCCTCCATGGCGTCCAACTCCGGCACAGCCCAATTGCTGGATGTGCCATAGGCATAGGCGGTGGATACCGTTACCAGGGCGATCAGACACAGTAGACTGAGCAAGCGAATCAGTTTTTTCTGTTTCATTCCAGCTTCAAACCTCCAGTTCTAGTCCGACTGGACAATGGTCGGACCCGAAAATATCTGCATAGATTTCTGCTTGGCGGATCTTACTCTGCAGGGCGTTTGACACCAAGAAATAGTCAATCCGCCATCCGGCGTTGTTTTTCCGGGCATTGAACCGGTAGCTCCACCAGCTGTATGCCCCGGTTCTTTCTGGGTAGAGGAAACGGAAGGTATCGGTAAAGCCTGCCGCCAACAGCTGGGAAAAGCTTTCCCGTTCCTCGTCGGAGAAACCGGCGTTACCCCGGTTGGGCCCTGGGTTTTTCAAGTCGATCTCCTGATGGGCCACATTTAAATCGCCGCAAACCACCACCGGCTTATGGCCGGCCAGGGTGCTGAGCTTTTCCCGGAATGCCTTGTCCCAGGCCAGGCGGAAATCGATGCGCTTAAGCCCCTCCTGGGCGTTAGGGGTATAGCAGGTGGCCAAGTAAAACCCGGGGTATTCCAAAATAATTAACCGGCCTTCCGTGTCCAGCTCTGCCTGACCGACGCCAAGCTGAACGTCCAGGGGTGGCTTCCGGGCAAAAATCGCCGTGCCGGAGTAACCTTTCTTTTGGGCGGAGTTCCAAAACTGAAGATAGCCGGGCAGCTCCAAGGATAGCTGCCCAGGCTGAAGCTTTGTCTCCTGGAGACAAAAAAAGTCGGCGTCCAGTTGACGGAAGGTGTCCAGAAACCCTTTTTGCATACAGGCCCGCAAGCCGTTTACATTCCAGGAAATCAGGCGCAAATGCACAACTCTCCTTTCCTTCAGGCAATTGGTAACAAACAATGCCTATATCATAACAAAAAGAAACTTTTTTTGCAACCTTTGCAACGGAAAAGTTACAAAAAATATTCATCCGCCGGCAGCCCTGGCGCCGTGGCGGGATCCGGCATAAAATTCACGCTTTTTCGCAACCTAACTGTACCCAATTAGAAAGGAGGGAGCGCTGTGAAGGATGAGGAAAAGACGCCGGATATTGCCTGGGAGGTTCAGCATCCTGGCGTGCCTGTGGTCAACGGCACGGTGCCGGGCAGCCGGGGAGAGAGCCACCGCCGCACTTGAACCATGCGGTGCTACCACTGCCGGAAATGCTGCTGCAGCCAGTGCCCCTGGCTGACCCGGGGCGGCATTTGTTTGCTGCCGGCAAAAAAGAAAGGCAGGCAACCATAAAGCCGGCCCTGCCTTCAGCACACCGTCTGAGGCAGGGCCGGAAATTGTTTATTCCCCTTGATGCAGGAGCGCCGCTTCCACAAACCCAAAGAACAGGGGATGGGGGCGGTCCGGGCGGCTCTTAAACTCCGGGTGGAACTGGCAGCCCACAAACCAGGGGTGGTTGGGCAGTTCCACCACCTCCACCAGCAGGCCGTCCGGGGAGAGGCCGGCCAACAGCAGGCCCTTTTCCGTGAGCATCTGCCGGAATTCATTGTTGAACTCATAGCGGTGGCGGTGGCGCTCGGAAATTTCCGAACAGCCATACAGGCCCTGAGCCCGGCTGCCTTCCGTCAGGACGCAGGGATACTTGCCAAGGCGCATGGTGCCCCCTTTGGCGGTGATGTTTACCTGATCTTCCATCAGCGCCACCACCGGGTAAGGGGAGTACTCGTCAAATTCCGTGGAGTGGGCGCCGGTCAGGCCGGCCACATGCCGGGCAAACTCAATGACGGCAATCTGCATCCCCAGGCAAATGCCCAGATAGGGCACCCCGTTTACCCGGGCATACTGTGCTGCGGCAATCATGCCTTCGATGCCCCGGTCGCCAAAGCCGCCGGGCACCAGAATGCCGTGGCAGCCGCCTAAAATTTCCCCGGCGTTGTCCGGGGTGAGCTCCTCGGAATCCACCCATTTGATGGTGACCACCGCGTCGTTGGCGGTACCGGCGTGGAACAGGGACTCGGCCACGGACAAGTAGGCGTCATGGAGCTGGACATATTTGCCCACCAGAGCGATTTGCACGTGGCGGTTGGCGGTTTTGATCCGGTTGACCATGGCCGCCCAGACGGCCAGATCCGGCTTCGGCGTATCCAGCTGCAGCTTTTCGCAGACCACCTGATCCAACCCCTCCTTGGCCAGGAGCAGCGGCACCTCGTACAAAGTAGAGGCGGTGGAATTTTGAATGACGCAGCTGGGGTCAACGTTACAGAACAGGCTGATTTTCCGGCGGATGTCCTGGGTAAAAGGCACGTCGCTGCGGCAAACCAGAATATCCGGCTGAATGCCGATGGACAGCAGCTCTTTTACCGAGTGCTGGGTGGGCTTGGACTTTAATTCATTGCTGCCGGGGATTTGTACAATCAAGGGCACGTGGATAAACAGCACGTTCCGCCGGCCTTGCTCGGCGGCCACCTGGCGGATGGCTTCCAGAAAGGGCTGGCTTTCAATGTCGCCTACAGTTCCGCCGATTTCGGTGATGACCACGTCTACCTCCGGCCCGGCCATGGAGTAGACCCGGCGCTTGATCTCATCGGTAATGTGGGGAATAATCTGCACCGTACGGCCCAGATAGCCCCCCTCCCGCTCCCGGTTCAGCACGGACCAGTAAATTTTCCCGGCGGATACGGAGGAATGCTTGTTCAGGCTCTCATCCACAAACCGCTCGTAATGGCCCAGGTCCAGATCTGTCTCGGCAGCGTCATCGGTGACGAAGACTTCCCCGTGCTGGTAGGGGCTCATGGTGCCGGGGTCCACGTTTAAGTAGGGATCCAGCTTTTGATTGCGCACCCGCAGTCCCCGCTGCTTCAGCAGGCGGCCCAACGAGGCGGCGCAAATTCCCTTGCCCAAGCCGGAGACAACGCCGCCGGTGACGAAAATATACTTCATACCCTATCCTCCCGCAAATCATTTCTCTGCTATTGACTGATGAAACAAGAAAGGTTCCCCCGGCGCGAAGCACCGGAGGAACCGTCGCACAAAATCATTATATCCGATTACACGTAGAAAAGCAAGTCGGAGTAAATGGGATATGGCCAGTAAGATTTGTCCGTCAGGGTTTCCAGCAGGTCGGCGTCGGCCCGGGCGGCTTCCATGGCGGGGATAACCACATTGCAGTAATACTTGGATTGCTCAGCGGCAGTTTGGGGCAGCTTGGCCAGCCGGTCTTCCAAGGCACAGCAGTGGTCATACAGCGCGTCGGTAGTCTGGGCGAGTTTGCCGGCCAGGGCCTTTTCCGCTTTGCAGGACACCGGCACCGCTTCTTTGGCCTGGATGGTGCTGCACAGCTTGGCGGCATAGGCGGAGGCGGCAGGCAGAATCTGCTGCCGGATCATGTCAATCATGGTGGAGGCTTCAATGTGGAGGATTTTGCAGTAGCTCTCCAGATGAATCTCATATCTGGCCCGGAACTCAGTCTCGGTAAAAATCCCGTGGCGGGTGACCAGATCAATGTTTTTCTGGGAGATGTAGGCAGGCATGCAGTCGGCGGTGGTGCGCAGGTTGGACAGGCCCCGCTTTTCCGCCTCTTTTACCCAGGCTTCGTCGTATCCGTTTCCGTTGAAAATGATTCTCTTGTGCTCGGTCAGCACCTGGCAGATGAGTTTTTGCAAATCCGCATCAAAGTCTGTGGACTGCTCCAGCCGGTCGGCGAACCATTTGAGTTCCTCGGCCATGATGGTATTCAGGGCAATGTTTGGCCCGGAAATGGACTGGGAGGAACCCAACATCCGGAACTCGAATTTATTGCCGGTAAAGGCCAGGGGGGAGGTGCGGTTCCGGTCGGTGGTATCCTTGGAAATGGAGGGGAGCACGTCGACGCCGATGCGCATGACGGACTTTTCCAAATCCGTATAATTGGCGCCGTTGATGATGGATTCCACCACAGCTTCCAGCTCATCCCCCAGGAAAATGGAGATGATGGCAGGGGGAGCCTCATTGGCGCCCAGCCGGTGGTCATTGCCGGCGGAGGCCACGGTGCACCGCAGCCAATCCTGATATTCGTCTACGCCTTTGATAAAGGCGGAGAGGAAAACCAGGAACTGGGCGTTCTGGCTGGGGGTGCGGCCGGGTTTAAACAGATTTTTGCCGGTGTCGGTGCTCAGGGACCAGTTGTCATGTTTGCCGGAACCGTTCACCCCGGCGAAGGGCTTTTCGTGGAGCAGGCAGACCAGGCCGTGCTTTTCCGCCGTTTTCTTCATCATTTCCATCACCAGCTGGTTGGCGTCGCAGGCGGTGTTGGCGTCGGTGTAAATGGGGGCCATCTCGTGCTGGGCCGGGGCGACCTCATTGTGTTTGGTTTTGGACAGGATGCCCAGCCGCCACAGAGACTCGTCCAGATCTTTCATGTAGGCGGCTACCCGGGGGCGGATGGTGCCGAAATAGTGGTCGTCCAGCTCCTGCCCCTTGGGGGCGGGGGCGCCGAAGAGGGTGCGGCCGGTGAGGCGCAGGTCCTCCCGCTGGGCGTAACCCTCCTTGGTGATGAGGAAATACTCCTGCTCCGGGCCGACGGAGGCGATGACCCGCTTGGTCTCGGTATCGCCGAACAACCGCAGAATCCGCACGGCTTCCCGGCTTACCTCGTCAATGGAGCGCAGCAGCGGGGTTTTCTTGTCCAGCGCCGCTCCGGTATAGGAGAAAAAGCAGGTGGGAATATAAAGACTACCGTCTTTGACAAAAGCGAAGGCAGTGGGGTCCCACGCGGTATAGCCCCGGGCTTCAAAGGTGGCCCGCAGGCCGCCGGAGGGGAAAGAAGAGGCGTCCGGTTCGCCCCGCACCAGCTCCTTGCCGGAGAACTCCATCAGCACTTTGCCGTCGGCGGCAGGGACGATGAAGCTGTCATGCTTTTCGGCGGTGACGCCGGTCATGGGCTGGAACCAGTGGGTAAAATGGGTCGCCCCTTTTTCCGTTGCCCATTGCTTCATGGCCTCGGCGATGGCGTTGGCTACCCACAATTCCAGGGGCTTGCCCTCTTCAATACAGGTTTTCCAGGCACAGAAGACCTTGGGCTCCAGCCGCTGCTTCATGGTTGACTCGTTAAACACGTCGCTGCCAAAAATGGCTGGAACATTGGTAATTGCCTGACTCATCTGGGAACCACCTTACCTTTCACCTGGTTATGCCGGGGATACACGCCGCCAATTTTCGGGGCGGAAAAAACTCCGGCACGTATAAAATACTATTCTGGCCGGGTGGGGAATGCAAGGTGGGATTTTCCATGAAATTCAACGAAGCCGAAAAACGACTTTTGGTTAAGCCGCATAATTTGGCGGCCAGCAATTTGTGCAACTTTTTGGGATTGCTTTCTCTGTGGCTTTCTCATAAAATAGAGGGGACAGCTGCGCCTTGGATGTGCGCAGAGAAAGGAATCGATTGCCATGCAGACTTATGAAACCATGGATATATCCGCTGCCCGCCTGGAGCTTGCCGCCGTGCAGGAGGCGCTTGCCGCCTGGCAGGCCAAAGCGCTGCGGCTGAACATGGCCCGGGGCAAACCGGGCAAGGCCCAGTTGGATCAGGTCAGCGATATTCTCACGGTGTTGCAGCAGCCGGAGCAGTGTATCTCCGACGGCGTCGACGCCCGGAACTACGGGGAGTTGGCCGGCTTGCCGGCGGCCCGGCGGTACTGGGCGGACGTGTTGGGCTGCCAGCCGGAACAGACCTTGGTCGGGGGAAACTCCAGCCTCACCTTGATGTATGAAGTGATTGCCAAGGCCTATTCCCACGGCCTCTTGCACAGTCCGGAGCCTTGGCACAAGCTGGAGCGGGTAAAATTCCTCTGCCCCAGCCCGGGGTATGACCGCCATTTCCGCATCACGGAATTTTTTGGCGCGGAGCTGATCACCGTGACCATGACCCCCACGGGGCCGGACATGGATCAGGTGGAGCGCCTGGTCCGGGATCCGGCGGTAAAGGGTATCTGGTGCGTGCCCAAGTATTCCAACCCGGACGGCATTATTTATGCCGATGAGACGGTCAAGCGCCTGGCCGCATTGCGTCCGGCGGCGCCGGACTTTGTGCTGATGTGGGACAATGCCTACTGTGTTCACGAGTTTTCCGGTCCGTTTGTCGCCTTTGGAGATATTTTGTCTCTGTGTCAGGGGGCGGGCAATCCGGACATGGTGTTTGAGTTTGCCTCCACCTCCAAAATTACCCTGCCCGGCGCGGGCATTTCCGTGGTGGCGGCTTCGGCGGACAATATCCGCCATCTGCAAACTTTGCTGGCGGCCCAGATGATCTCCTTTGACAAGGTTAACCAGCTGCGGCATGTGCTTTACCTGAAAGACCGGGCCAATACCTTGGCGGTGATGGCCCGCCATGCCAAAGTGCTGGAGCCGAAGTTCCGCTGTGTACAGGAGATCCTGGCCCGGGAGCTGGCGCCCCGGGGCTTGGGCACATGGCAGCAGCCCAAAGGCGGCTACTTTGTCTCCTACTACGCCCCGGCAGGCACGGCAAAGCGAACCTTGGCCCTGTGCAAAGCCGCCGGCGTGACCATGACTCCGGCAGGCGCCACCTATCCCTACGGCGTTGACCCCATGGACAGCAATATCCGCATCGCCCCCAGCTTCCCACCGGTGCAGGAGCTGGAGCAGGCCATGGAAATTTTCTGCCTGTGCGTTCGCCAGGCGGCCTTGGAGCAGAAGCTGGCGGGGAAAGCGCCTTGCCATGGTGGGGAAAATATGGTAGAATAATCCTGCCTGGCGAAGGGCGAAGAGAAAAAACTGCGGCGTAGGCCGTGTTCAGTATAGAGGTAACGGTATGAGTACACTTCCTTTCGGCATCGTTTTGTTGCTTGCCCTGCTGGTGTCAGCGGTGGTGTCGTTTGCGGCAACCCCGCTGGTAAAGCGAATGGCCTATAAATTGGGGGCAATCGATGTGCCGAAGGATAACCGGCGGATGCACAAGGAGCCGATTCCCCGGATGGGGGGCCTGGCCATTGCCATTTCCTTTATCCTCACGGTGCTGATTTTCGGGGAACTGGACCGGCAGATGCGGGGCATCCTGCTGGGCGCGGTGATCATTGTGGTGCTGGGGGTCTTGGATGACTGCCTGACCCTCCGGGCGCTGTTTAAATTCCTGGTGCAGATCGGCGCTGCCTGCGTGGTGGTTGCCCATGGGTGTACCATTCAGTTTTTGTCCAATCCGGTATTCACCAGCGATGTGCCTTATTTGGATTTGGGGAATTGGTCTGTGCCCATTACCATCATCTGGATTGTAGCCATCACCAATGCGGTGAACTTCATTGACGGGTTGGATGGCCTGGCGGTTGGGGTGTCGGCGATTTCCGCAGCAACCCTGCTGGTGATCGCATTGCTGGTGTCGGAGAGCGCCGTGGCGGTGGTGCTGGCGGCGCTGCTGGGGGCTTGCCTGGGCTTTTTGCCCTACAATTTCAACCCGGCAAAAATCTTTATGGGGGACACCGGCTCAACCTTCCTGGGCTTTATTCTGGCCTGTATTTCCATCCAGGGTATGTTTAAGCTGTACGCGGTGATTTCCTTTGCCGTGCCGTTTTTGATCCTGGGTGTGCCGATCTTTGACATTTGCTATGCCATTATCCGGCGGCTGGCCCGGCATCAGAACCCGATGCAGGCGGACCGGGGCCACATTCACCACCGGCTCATCGATATGGGGTTCTCCCAGAAGCAGGCGGTGGCCATTACCTATATGCTCACGGCAATGTTGGGCCTGGCCGCAGTGGTGCTCACCTCTTCCGGGGAGGCCCGGGCGCTGATCCTCATCGGGGCGATTTTTGTGGTGGGCGCCATTGGCTTCGGCCTGATTTTCCGGCACAACGCCAAGCCCCACGATCCCAAACCGCCGGATAAGGAAGAGGTGCAGAGCAAATGAAGATCAAAGTGATGTCCGTATTCGGCACCCGGCCGGAGGCCATTAAAATGGCGCCTTTGGTGCAGGAGCTGGCGGCTTGGCCGGAAATGGAGAGCGTGTGCTGCCTCACCGGCCAGCACCGGCAGATGCTGGATGCGGTGATGGATATTTTCGGGCTGAAGGCCCAATATGATTTGGATATTATGGAGCCTCAGCAAACCCTGTCCACCATTACCACCAAAACCCTGCTGGGCATGGAGCGGGTGTTGCAGGAGGCGAAGCCTGACCTGATCCTGGTGCATGGGGACACGTCTACCACCTTTGCCGGGGCGTTGGCGGCGTTTTACCAGAAAATTCCGGTGGGCCACGTAGAAGCGGGCTTGCGTACCTATGACCCCTATTCCCCCTTCCCGGAGGAGATGAACCGGACGCTGGTGGGGGACATTGCCTCCCTCCACTTTTGCCCAACCAAAGCCAACGGGGAAAATCTGAAAAAAGAGGCGGTGCGGGGGGATATTTTTATTACCGGCAATACGGTAATCGACGCCATGCGCACCACTGTCCGGCCCAACTTCGTTTTTTCGGAAGAGATTCTCAACCGCTTGGACTATGACCACCGGAAGATCATCACCCTGACTTGTCACCGGCGGGAGAACTATGGCGGGCCCATGGAGGCCATCATGAGCGCAGTGCGCACCATTGTGGAGGCGGACCCGTCGGTGGAGGTGGTCTATCCGGTGCATTTAAGCCCGGTGGTACAGGCCTGCGCCAGGAAATACTTGGGGGATATGGAGCGGGTGCATCTCATTGCTCCCCTGGACGTGGCCCAGATGCACAACCTGTTGGCCCGGTCATACCTGGTACTCACCGATTCCGGCGGCTTGCAGGAGGAGGCGCCGGCCATGGGCAAGCCGGTTTTGGTGCTGCGCCGGGAGACGGAGCGGCCGGAAGCCATCGTGGCGGGGACGGCCAAGTTGGCCGGTGTGGAAACGAAACGGATTGTGGCCTTGACTCAGACCCTTCTCCGGGACCCCACCGCCTATTCCCGGATGGCCAGGGCGGTGAACCCCTATGGCGACGGGGGAGCCTGCCGCCGGATTGCCCAGGCCATTGCCTGGCGCTTTGGCCTCACCGGGGAACGTCCGGCGGACTTTTCCCCAAATCTGAAATAATCAGACTGCCGCATCAAGCGCCGCAATCTGCTGCTATTTGGGCAAACAGGTTGTAGCGGTTGGTGCGGCAGTCTCATTATTCCGGTGTGGCGGCGTACTTTTCTCCGGCAATGGTCCGGCGGAGATAGTGGGCCACAATTTCGATAAAATCCGAAGCGGTGGGCGGCTCGGTCAGGGGATAGCCGGCCATTTTGATCAATCCCTGAGGATTAATCCGCCAAACCCGCTGCACCGTGGTGCGGATGTTCCGTTCTACGGCGGCCCAGCTGCATCCGCAGCGCTCCCCGGCCAGCGCGTAAATTTTCCTGGTTACACTGAACAGACGGTCTTCATCCTCCAAGGCCAGAGCAATGGCAGTGACTACCCGTTGTTGTGCGATGTAGTTGCTGCCAATGCCAAGCTCCCGCAATGTGGCCTCAATAATTGCGGTGTTGTCCATGGGTGTCCCTCCCCGTTATGGTGAATAAGTTAATTCTACGACGGAAATGGATGAAACACCCGTTTTTCGACATCTTTTGACTTTTTTCGACAAACCGGGCCGCAGAAAGAACCTGCCGGCAGCCGGAAATCCGCTGCCGGCAGGAGAAAGCCAGGGCAGCGGTTCCCGGCATTGGATTGTACAGTACCGCCGGCCCGGGGAGGACTATCGAAACTGGGCGCCGCTGCTGTCCAAAATTTCCAGCCGCCGGGCTTTGGCAAAATCCGGGGCGAGCTCAGGCCGGTGGAGGCGCAGCGCCTCCGGCAGCAGCATGGGATTGAGGGAGGGGTTCTGCGCGCACACCCGGCACTGCAGCTGCAAGGTGGTTTCCCAGCAGCCCAGGATGGAAACCGCCTGGATCATGGGCTGAATATCCAACTGGGTCTGGCCGGTTTTGGTGCGTTTTGGCACAATAACCGGCTGGCCGCTCTGGAAAAAGGCCAGAATTTTTTCTCCGGCGCCGGCAGGAAGGCCATGGTCATACTGGAGGGTGAGGCTGGCGTCCAGGTAGGTCAGCTCCTTCAGCTTTTTTCCCCCCTCCCAGGCGGACAGAACCCGAATGCCTGCCGGCAGGACGGCATTCAGCCGTGCCGGCAGGGATTCCAGGGGGAGTTGGGCACCCTCCGCGAAGGCAAAGTCCAGCAGCTCGCACTGGCTTTCCGTACCCACCGGCAGGGGAAGGGCCATGGACACATGGGCACGGGGGGAGTAGCCCTGACTGTGGTAAATGGCAATCCCGGCCCGGCGGAAGGCTCGTTGAAATACCCGCATCAAATCCAGATGGGAGATCCAGACGGCATTGCCCATCTTTTCAAACAACAGCCTAGGCATGGCACGTTCCCTCCTTCAGCAGCCGGTTGGCGCCGCATCCGGCGCAGCCCTGGCGGCAGTCCGGGGTAACCTGGCCGGCATAAGCCCGGTGGCGCTCTCTCAGCAGGAAATCTTTGCTAACCCCCACGGAAATGGTCTGCCAGGGCAGCAGCTCCTCCTCGCCGTAGCCCCGGGTGGTGTAAAACGCCGGATCCAGGCCGCAGGCGGCAAAGGCATTCAGCCAAGTGCCGTACTGGAAGTACTCGTCCCAGCCGTCCAGCCGGGCGCCATGGTCCACTGCCCATTCGATGACGGCGCCCAACCGCCGGTCGCCCCGGGCCAGGGCGGCTTCCAGCCGGGACAAGTCCGGGGCGTGCCAGTTGTACTCCACCGCCCGGCTGCGCATGGCGTCCTTCAGCAGCCGGGTGCGCCGGAGGTATTCCTCCGGGGGCAGCTGCTTTTCCCATTGGAAGGGGGTAAAGGGCTTTGGCACGAAAAAGGCGGTGGCCACATGTACCCGGAGGCCCCGTTTTTTGTTGGCGGCGTGGTTCTGCCAGGTGCGGATGACCTTCTGCACCAGCTGGGCAATGCCCAGTACATCCTCATCGGTTTCCGTGGGCAGGCCCAGCATGAAGTACAGCTTCACGTTGTTCCATCCCCCGGAAAAGGCCCGGGCACAGGTGTCCAGAATTTCTTCTTCCGTGAGATTTTTGTTGATCACGTCCCGCAGCCGCTGGGTGCCTGCCTCCGGCGCGAAGGTGAGGCCGCTTTTCCGCACGGTCTGGAGCTTCTCCATCAATTCCCGGGAGAAGTTGTCCGCCCGCAGGGAGGGCACGGATAAATTGACCTTATGGGCCTGGCAATCGGGGATCAGGGCGTCGGTGAGGGCCTTCAGCCCCCGGTAATCCGAGGTGGACAAGCTGGCCAGGGTCAGCTCGTGATTGCCGGAGTCTTTCAAACTTTCCACCGCCTGGCGGTACAGCACCTCCGGGCTTTTTTCCCGCACCGGCCGGCAGGAAAACCCGGCCTGACAAAACCGGCAGCCCCGGATGCAGCCCCGGAACACCTCCAGGTTGCTTCTGTCGTGGACGATTTCCGTGGAGGGGACAATGGTTTTCACCGGGAAGTAGGCCCCATCCAAGTCCTCCACAATCCGCTTGGTGACCACCTGAGGCGCGCCGTCCTGGGGGATGATGGCGGCCAGGGTGCCGTCGGGATGGTAGGTGTGCCGGTAGAAGCTGGGCACATATACCCCGGGGATCCGGCCGGCCGCCGTCAGGAATTCCCCTTTGCTCCACCCGGCCTGCTTGGCTTTCCGGTACAGGGTGAGAATTTCCACGGTGCTCTCTTCCCCCTCTCCCAGGGAGAAGAAATCCACAAAGTCGGCCAAGGGCTCCGGGTTATAGGCGCATACGCCGCCGGCAAACACCAGTTGGTTCAGTCCTTGCCGGTCCCGGCTATGGATGGGGACGCCGGAGAGCTTTAGCATATTGACCACGTTGGCATAGCACATTTCATAGCCAATGGTAAAAGCGATCAGGTCAAAGTCCTTCACCGGGTCCTGGCTTTCCAATGCCCACAGGGGCAGGTTGTTGGCTTTCATGGCTTCTTCCATGTCCCCCCAGGGGGCGAACACCCGCTCGCACCATACCCCGGGCAGTTGGTTCATTACGCCGTACAAAATCCGCATCCCCAGATTGGACATCCCCAGTTCATAGGTATCCGGGAAGCAAAAGGCCACCCGCACATCCACTTCTTCCAGGGGCTTGACGATCTGGTTGTATTCGCCGCCGGTGTACCGGGCGGGTTTTTGCACAGTGGGCAGCAACCGCTGCAGCAAATCAGTCATGGCAATTCCTCTCTTTCACGTTGCCAGTCCATTGTAGCCGGGGCGGGGGAATTTTGCAACCCGAAATTATGCCTCCTGCATGAGACCCAGGGTTTTGCCCAGGGCGATACCGGCCCCCAGGGCGGGCAGCAGCCCCAGGTGCAGCACGCAGGTGCCATATATCCCCAGGGCGATCAGGCAGAGTCCGGCCAGGGCCGCAGAGAGTTTTTCCACTGCCCCTCCGGTTGCCGGGGAATGGCGGGCGTAAAGGTAGCAGCGCAAGGCCCGGCCCCCGTCCAGGGGGTACAGGGGAAGCAGATTGTACAGGCACTGGATCAATCCCCAGAAGGCCAGCCAGGGAAAAGCCGGGGCAAACAGCAGCAGGGTAAGGCTGGCGGCGGGACCGGCCAAAGCGCACAGGGCTTCCTGCCGGTAACCAAGGGGCGCGGTATCCAGTACCGCGCCCCCTGGGCTCAAGCGAATCCGCCGGATCTTACCGCCGCACAGATAGACGGCCAGAATATGGCCCAGCTCATGGATGGTAGTGGCGGCCAGAAAGGGCCAGAAGCATCCCACCGGGTCCAGCCGGTAAAAGGCGCACAGGGCAGCCGGCAGCCATGGGCTGACGCTAACCCGGGGCATACAGGTCCTCCAGAACGGTTTGGCAAAAGGCGGCGGCGGCATCCGGCAGCGGCTCACCGTCCAGCACATCCGCCACAAATGCCTGGGCGGCGGCCTCCACCGGCCCGATTTCCTCACACACCAGCCATTTTCTGGCGGTTTCCGCCCCGGCAGGCCACCAAGCTTGCATGGTCAGCACCGCCACCGCCAGGAACAGGGCGGCCCAGAACTGCCGGCGGAAGAGTTTCCAGAACCGGCTTTCCGGCGGCTTATCCGGGGTTGGCGGCGGACTGTGGACCTCCGTCACCGGGGCTTGGGTCAACAAAGCCGAATCGTAATATTCCATGATGATCACCTGCCGGTACAAGCCTATGCTTCCGCCGGCGGCGATATGTCTTTTTTCCGGATGGCCAGCAGCTGACAGCCGGCGTAGACGGTGCCGTAGACGCCGGCGGCGGCCAGGACAATCAACACCAACGTCCGGGCTGGGTCAACCGCCGAAAAGGACAGGCCCATGACCAGAATGTGACCGGCCAGATAGGCTGCCGGCGCCAGGGCCAGGCGGAGTAGAAGTTTTCTCCGCTTCCGCAGCAACAGTCCGCAAAGGCCCAGAATCAGGGCCAGCCCACCGGCGATGATCCCGTAATACCCCAGAGACAGCCTGGGCAGGATGTTGCCGCCGCCGGAAAATTGCCGGCCCCAAAGCCAGGTGAGCTGGCCGCTCTGGGTATTGTCGCAGTAGTACAGGCCAGGCGCGGCCCTCTCCGCCGGGAGAAAAAATTGGACGTTCTGCCGGATGCCGAAGGGCCAGCGGGTGCGCCAGGCTTCCAGCACCAGCAGGGTTTGGCCGTCCGGACCGGTAAGATCGGTCAACCGGTAACCGGCCACGCTTTGGTTCAGGGTGACCGACAGGGTTTCCCCGGTTTGGGCAATGGTCAGCAGATCCTGGGTGTAGGGCAGATAGATCGGGGTGGTGAACCAGGAAAACAGGGTGACCAGGACCGTACAGATCAGGCTGGCGGCCAGCAAAGCGGCCAGCCGCCGCCGCCGCCGGATCTCCCGGCGCAGCTTCCCCAGGGGGGCGGTGGGTGCCGCTGCTGCCGGCGGGGCGGATTGGATGGACGCCAACTGTTTTTGACATTGGGGACAGGCGGACAGGTGGCTGCGGATCAGCGCCGAGGTCTCCGGCGCAGTCATGTGCTCTGCATACAGGGGGAGCAGATCTCCCACCACGCTGCAAGGTAGGTTCATGTGGATGCCTCCATTTCCCGTTGAATTTTTTGCTTGGCCCGGTGGTAAGTGACGCAAGCCCAGTTTTCCGACTTGTCAAAGAGATTGCCAATTTGCCGGAAGCTCAGCTCCCCCAACACCCGGAGGGTAAAAACCTCCTTGTACGGTTCCGGCAGGCGGTGTAAAATGCCGTGGATGGCCATGGCCGTCTCCCGATCGGCGAGAAAATCTTCCGGGCCGGGGACCGGGGGCGGTTCCGCTTCCGGGCAGGGCTTTGCCTTCCGGGCGGAGAAAAAAGCGTTTTTGGCAATGGCGCACAGCCAGGTGCTGAGGCTGCCGGTTCCCCGGTACTGGTCCAGGTGTTGTAGGGCCTGGAAAAAAGTGTGGCTGGTCAGCTCTTCTGCGGCATCCGGGTCTCCGGTCAGCCTCAGGGCGTAGCGGTAAACCAGGCCGAAATGGGCTTGATAAATTTGCTCGAACTCGCCCACATCATCACCACCTTTCCTTGGTTAGACGCCGGGGCAGGGCATTTCTGACAAGAAAACGAAAAAAATTTTTTCCCGGGACAAATGTGACAAAACTGTCACCCAACAGTCACGCAGTTGTCACCTGGATCTGGTATACTGGTGTCATCAACCAAAAGGAGCAAGGGATATGGAAATTCTTCGAGTAGAAAATTTGACCAAGGTCTACGGTCAGGGGGAAAACCAGGTTCGCGCCCTGGACGGCGTGTCCTTTTCCGTAGAGAAGGGGCAGTTTGTGGCCATCATCGGCCCCTCCGGTTCCGGGAAAAGTACGCTATTGCATATCCTGGGGGGCGTTGACCGGCCTACCGCCGGGAAGGTCTATCTCAACGACCAGGACGTATATGCCAGGAGCGAGGATCAGCTGGCCATTTTCCGCCGCAGGGAGGTTGGCCTCATTTACCAGTTCTACAACTTGATTCCCGTTTTGAATGTGGTGGAAAATATGACCTTGCCGGTGCTGATGGACGGGCGGAAGGTGAACCAGGAGCGGCTCCAGGAAATGCTAAGCACCCTGGGCCTGAAGGGGCGGGAAAGGCATTTGCCCAATCAGCTCTCCGGCGGCCAGCAGCAGCGGGTGTCCATCGGCCGCGCCCTGATGAATGCGCCGGCGGTGGTGCTGGCCGATGAGCCCACCGGCAACCTGGATTCCAAAAACAGCAAGGAAATTGTGGATTTGCTCCGGTATTCCAACCAGCGGTATAATCAGACCTTGATTGTGATTACCCACGACGAGTCCATTGCCCTCCAAGCGGACCGGATTATGGCCATTGAGGACGGGAAAATCACCAGAGATGAGGTGATTCGGGGATGAATGTGTTTCATAAAGTAACGCTGCAAACGCTAAAAAAGAACCGGGTCCGGACGTGGATTACCATCATCGGCGTGCTGCTGTCCACGGCCATGGTCTGCGCAGTCACCACCATTGTGGCCAGCTTTCAGGGCTACTACCGGGACATTGAAGTCTACGCCAGCGGCGACTGGTATGGCCGGGTGGAGGGCGCCAGCCCGGCCCTGCGGCAGCAGCTTGACCAAGACCGGCGCATTGCCCACGTGGCTTCGGCCCAGGTGCTGGGATATGCCCAAAGCGAGAGTCAGAATGAAGATAAACCTTACATTTACCTGCTGGGGGCGGACGAAACCTTTTTCCAAACCATGCCGGTACACTACACCGGCCGGTTGCCTGCGGCGGAAGGGGAGATCTTGGTCCCCACCCATTACCTGCAGCAGGGCAACGGCGGGGCCACCGTGGCCCTGGGGGACCAGCTCACCCTGGGCCTGGGGGACAGAACCATCGACGGGGAGTCCCTTACCCAGAGCAATCCCTACACCGATGGGGAGGTATTTACGGCTTCCCGGGAAAAGACCTATACCGTGGTGGGCTTTTATGAGCGGCCGGACTTTGAGGATTACTCCGCCCCGGGCTACACTTTCCTGACGGTGCCGGAGGCCGGCGGCCCCCAGACCTACCTATTATACTACAAAACCACCACCCCGGCCAAGCTGGCGGAGGTGATTGCCGGGTATCACCTGCCGGAGGATGAAAACTGGGGCCTGCTGGCGGCGGAGGGGGTTTTCCAATACGATAACTTTGGCCGGGTATTTTTCCGCCTGGCGGCCATGCTGATTTTCCTCATTGTGCTGGGCTCAGTTTCCCTGATTTACAGCGCGTTTTCCATTTCCGTTTCTCAGAGAACCCAGCAGTTTGGCCTGCTGCGGTCGGTGGGGGCCACGAAAAAGCAGCTTCGCCGTTCCATTTTTTATGAGGCGGCGGTAATTTCCGCCATTGGTATCCCGCTGGGCATTGTTTGCGGCTTGGGGGGCATTGGCGTGACTCTGTACTTCATCGGCGATATGTTCCGGAGTTTGGCCAATGGGGAGATTCCCATGCAGATGCGGGTCTCCTGGGTGTCCGTGGGGGCTGCCGTTGGCATTGCCATCGTCACCGTGGCCATCTCCGTCTGGATTCCGGCCAAGCGGGCCACCAAAGTCACGGCGCTGGAAGCCATCCGCCAGAGCAAAGATATCCGCCAGAGCGGCAGGGAAGTGCGGGTATCCAAACTCACCTGGAAGCTGTTCGGCCTGGAAGGCGCCCTGGCCAAGAAATACTTCCGCCGGAACCGCCGGCGCTACCGGGCCACCGTGGTGTCCCTGGTGCTGAGCCTGGTGCTGTTCATTTCCACCAACGCCTTTTGCCTGTACCTGACCCAGTCGGTGGACAGAACCGCCGGGGTAAGCAATTATGATGTATACTGCAATTTGGAGGGGGCGGACCCTGAAGCGCTGTACCCGGAGCTGCTGCAGGCCAAGGGGGTCACCGGGGGGATCTATTTCTGTGAAGCCTGGCAGACAATTTTGGTGACCAAAGATCAGCTGGACAGCAGCTTCCTCCAGTTTGCCCGGCAGGACAATGGGTATTTTGACCTGGCGGAGGCTTTGCAGGACGACAGCTTTACCGATCCGCTGGCCATCAATATCTGGGTGTACTATATTGCAGACGAGAGTTACCGGGACTTTCTCACGGCCCAGGGGCTGGATCCGGAGCCCTACCTGGAAAATCCCGTCCCTGCGGTGTACAATCAGGGCACCGGGGTGCTGTACCAGCCCACGGCAGACGGGGGCCTGGACCGGCAGACCTATGTCTACCAGCTGCTGGCCGATGGGGTGGATACCCTGGTGCTCCGGGGCGGCACCGGTAACTGGCGCTACACGGCGGAAGGCGAGCCGGTCCTGGACCAGGCCACGGACTATTTCTACGGGGAGTCCAGCGGCGGCGACCTGTACCTGCCGGTGAAGACCCAGACCATTGCCCTGGGCCAGGAGGTCACCAGCCTGCCCATGGGCATCGACGAGCCGGAGGGGGCGGCGTGCTATTTGCTGTATCCCTACAGCGCCGCGCCGGAAGAAGTCCGGGCGCAAACCGCCTTTTACTGCACCTCCGCCGACCACCGGGCCACCACACAGGCCCTGGAAACCATTATGCTGGAGCACGGGGCTTACACCGGCGCCGGGCAGGTGGTGGATGTGCGGGAATCGGAGTCCTCCCAACGGAATCTGGTCACCATCATCAATACCTTCTCCTACGGCTTTATTGTGCTCATCTCCCTGATTGCCGTGGCCAACGTGTTTAATACCATGTCCACCAATGTGGCCTTGCGCCGCCGGGAGTTTGCCATGCTCCGCTCGGTAGGAATGACCCGGGGGGGAATCAACCGGATGATGAATTATGAATGCTTGCTCTACGGCCTG
>DVHJ01000054.1 GCA_018712145.1 Candidatus Faecousia faecigallinarum
TACAGCTTACCAATGGCCTGGTAGGCGGACCTCACCTTTTCCTCTTCGGCGGCGATGGCAATGGATAGTTTGGCAGAGCTGGCCGCCCGTTTGGTGGCGGCGGCGGCAGTTTGGGCAACGCTGCTGGCGCGGCTCAACAGTTCATCGAAATTACTCATCATGAATGCCTCCTTGTGGGTGGATTGACGTATTCTATTCTTGGGCCGTTTCCTGTTCTCCTGGGGTCTCAGCGGTTTTCGGGGGAATTTCCCCGGCCTGCCCGGCGGAACTGGCCATGGGTTCAACGGGGGAAACGTTCTCTTGCCCGGCGGGAGAAACCTGCTCAGCCTGAGGGGCTATCGGTTGGGCAAACAGAGGGGCATGGGGCCGGCGGGACAGGACAATCAGCGCGACCACCGCGCCAATGCACAAAATCACCGATAAAATTTGGCTGACCCGCAGGTCCGTGCCGGGAATGTATAGGCTGTCCGTCCGCAGCCCCTCGATCATGGCCCGCCCTGCGCCGTACCAGGCCAGGTACTGCAGTGCGGTTTGGCCGTCGTATTTCCGGTGCTTAGACAACACGTGGAGGAACACAAAGCCTACCAGATTCCACAGGGATTCATACAGGAAGGTGGGGTGAACATAAATCACCTGCCCGGTGACGCCGTTCAGCAGGCCCATGCGGAGGAAGGAATCCGTGGATGAGCCAAAGGCCTCCCGGTTGAAAAAGTTGCCCCACCGCCCGATGCACTGGCCAATGAGGAAGCCCAGGCACACCAGGTCAAACACCGCCGGAGCTTTCAGCTTTTTTACCCGGCAGAATACCAGAATGCCCAGGGCCGCGCCGATCACGCCGCCGTAAATGGCCAGACCGCCTTCCCAGATATACAGGCAGCGGATGGGGTCGGCGGCATATTGTTCCCAGGAAAAGACGCAGTAGTAAATTCTGGCACAGATGATGGCAAAGGGGGTTACCCACAGCACCCCGTCGATCAAATTATCCTCGGTCAGGCCAAAGGATTTACACCGGCGGCAGGCATAGACCACCGCCAGGCACAGTCCCAGGGCGATCACCACGCCGTACCAGCGGATATACAGGCTGCCCAGGGAGAACCCGGTGGAGGGGTTCAGGGTGATGCCCAGGCCGGGGAAGGAAATTTCCGTAAAGTTTTGCATAATCAGCCCTCCTTTGTCCGGGGCAGTACTATGGCCAGGGCGCATTGCTCCCCAACCACGGTCTTGCCCAGGAATTCTTCCACATCTTCTTTTTCAATGCCGGCGTAGAGCTGGGGGAAGTCCAAGTAGGGCGCCTGGTCAAAGTGGGCGGCGCACAGCCGGAAGCAAGTGTTGCTGATGGTGTCCAGTCCTCTCAGGCGGCGGCCCAGGGCAGAGCGCTTCAGCTGCCGGAAAAGGTCCTCCCCAATGCCCTGGGCGGCCAGCCGGCCGGCTTCCGCCAAAATGGCGTCCCGCACAGCTTCCGGCGCCGGACTGTCGCCGCCGCAGCTCAGCAAGGCGATACCGGGCAGGTCTTCGTACCCGGCGGCAAAGGAACTGTCAATCAGCCCTTGGCGGTACAGCTGCAAATACAGAGGGGAGGATTCCCCCATCAGGGCATCGGCGGCCAGGTCCCCCACGATCCGCTGCCGGGCGCCGGCCAGACCGGAGCCGGGCCAGGGGGTTTTGAACCCCAGCTGGAAGGTGGGCATGGCCACGTCCATTACCCGCCGGGTCAGGGGCGCCGGGGCGGCCAGGGCCTCCGCCGGGCCGTAGTCCCGGATGGGCAGGGGCAGGCTGGCGCCGGAGAAAAATCCGCCGGCAATTTCCGCCACCTGCTCCGGGTCCACATCCCCCACCACACACAGCACCATGTTGGCCGGCTGATAGAAGGCGCCGTGGCATTGATAGAGGGTTTGGGGGGTGATGGCGGCAATGCTTTCCTCCGTTCCGGCGATGGGAACCCGCACCGGGTGATGGCGGTACAGGGCGGCAAACAGATCCTCATAAACCTGGCTGTCGGCGCTGTCCCGATACATGCGGATTTCTTGCCCGATGATGCCCCGCTCCTTTTCCACCGATTCGGCGGTGAAGTAGGGGGTGGACACGAAAGTGAGCAGCAGGGACAGGCACTGCTGGAACGCCTGGGTGCAGGTGAAATAGTAGGCGGTCATGGCATAGCTGGTGAAGGCATTGGAATTTGCCCCCAGGGCGGAGAATTCCGCTGCCACGTCCCGCCCCTCCAGGTCAAACATCTTGTGCTCCAGGTAGTGGGCAACGCCGTCCGGGGTGCGGTGGGCCTTGCCCTGCCAGGTGAATGCCGTGTCAATGGACCCGTAGTTGACGGCCAGATAGGCGGTTTTCTGGGCAAAGCCAGGCTTTGGCAGGACATAGACCGGTAAACCATTGGGCAGAACGGTGGTATACAGGGTTTCGTTCAACCCGGGATAAGGCATGCAGTTCATTCACCCACCCCCTTTAAGAAAAATATGGTGTCCAGCTGGACCTGGCGGGCGACCCGGGCGGCATCCGCTAGGGTGACGGCAGTCACGGCCTGGCGGTACGCCTCCGGGGACAGGGTAAACCGGCTGAGCTGGCAGAACATGGCATAATCCTCCATCCGCCCGACGGTGTCCGTAACTGTCCGCAGGCTGGAGCAGATCGTCTCCTGGGCTGCGGACAGCTCTGCCGGGGTAATTTCCCCGGCCTGACAAGCCGCCAACTGGCGGAGAATCTCCCCTTTGACCCGGTCATAGTTTTCGGTGAGAATCCCGGAAGAAACGGTGAGTATGCCTTTGGCTCCGTATACGGCGGAACTGGCATAGTAGCACAGGGAGAGCTTTTCCCGCACGGTTTGAAAGAGCTTGCTGGTGAGATCCCCGCCGAACAGGGCGTTAAACACCATCAGGGCGGGAAAGTCCGGGGAAGCGGCGGTGATGCCGGTGGTGAAGCCCATGGACAGCTTCGCCTGGGCCAGGGGCATGGCTTGCTCCCGGTATTGGGGGGTATCCCGGCGGCCCAGGGGGCGGTAGGGCAGGGGAACCAGCCCGGCCCGGGGCAGATCTGCCAGGACTTCAGTGAGCAGCCCCGCTACCGCCTGGGCCGGGGCGCTGCCGGCATAGAAGATTTCCACCGGAGAACTGGCCAGGGCGGCCTGGTAGTGCCGGTAGAGAGAATCCGGGGTAATGGCCTGCACATCCTCCACATTGCCCAGCCGGGGCACGCCAAAATTGTCCTGGCTGCACATGGCCTGGAGCATCTGCCGGTCGGCGTAGGCCTGCTTGTCGTTCAGGGCGGATTCAATGGTATTGATTAAGTTGTTTTTCTCCCGCTCCACATAACCCGCCGAAAACCCGCCGTTTTCCAACCGGGGCTGGAGGAGAAGCTCCCCCAAGAGCCGGGCAACCGGCTCCAGCACCGGGTCACGGGCCGGGGCAAACCGGTCCTCCAGAAAACCGGCGTACAGCCCCCAGGTTTGTATCTCGCCGTTTTTCCGCACCAGGGGGCCGATGGATGCGCCGTAAAGCCGGTCGGCGGCCTGGGATATGCTCTGCAGGTCCGGGTGATTTTGGGAACCCTGAATCAGGACGTTGGCCAGCAGGGCGTTCATGGCAGCTTCTTCCCGGCGCAGGGGCCGCAGCAGACTGATGCTCAGGCAGGCGCTTTTGAACCGCTGGGTCTGTACGCATTGCAGCCAAACGCCGGGAAACAGCTGGATTCGTTGCTCCATGTGATTCATCCTTTCGGCCGGCGGGTTACCGGCCACACTTGTCCTTAGTATATCGCAATTTTCCCGAAAGGGGAAGGGGGATTTTGCGGAGGGGAATCTTTCCTTCCGGCAAATGATCCGGCAGCGAGACCAGGCCCCAGGGTGAACCGGTTATCCCAGCTCCGGATGCCGCTTGGCTACCACGGAGAAAGCGTCGCCGGCAATGTCGATGGCCAAGGCGATGTCGCTGCCGGTGATGGCGGCGTTGACAAAATGATTGTGGTGACTGGTGAGGAACAGGCCCCGGCTGACGCACTCGGCAACCCACTCCTGGTGGAGCATCAGGCTGTCGTCATTGGCGATGCGCAGGTAGAACAAGGCGGGCTCGCCGGAAACCACCAGGTCAAACCCGTTTTCCTTGGCGGCTTTTTGAAAGCCCCGGGTCAGGGCCTCCCCAGTTTTGCGGAACAGGGCCGGGGCGCCGATGGCCTTCAGTTTGTTCAGGCAGGCAATGCAGGCGGCAAAGGGTTCCGCGCTCATCCAGTACGAGCCGGTGAAGGACAGGGCGGAGGCGGCAGGCCGAAGCGCCTCAATCCCGCAGACTGCGGACATGTTGTAGCCGTTGGCCAGGGCTTTGCAGAAACAAATCAGGTCGGCGGAAAATCCGTAGTAGTGGTCCGACCCGGCCAAATCCAGGCGGAAGCCGGTGCGCACATCGTCAATGATCAAGACGATGCCCCGCTTGGTGCAAAACTCCCGGACCTGGCTCCAAAATTCCCGGCTGGCGCACCGGTTGTCGGCGAAATTACCGTGGTCGTAGGGCTGGGCAATCAAGGCGGCCACATCCTCGCCGTTTTCCGTGTAAGCCCGCTCCATGGCAGGCAGGTCAAACCAAGGCACCACAATATTATTGGCCACTTCCTCCGGCAAAATGCCGGGATAGTCCGCCTTCATGGCCCAGGGGTCGTTGCCGTGGTAATAGCCCCGGAGAAACATGGTTTTCTTTCGCCCGGTGGCGGCTCTGGCGCACATCACCGAGAAAGTGGTGGCGTCCGTGCCGTTTTTCATAAAGAAAGCCCAGTCTGCCATGGCCACGGTATCGGTGAGCAGCTCGGCGCATTCCACCATTTTGTAGGAGGGGGCGGTGGTGCAGTTGCCCACCATCAGCTGCTCCATGGCAGCCCGGTCCACGTCAGGATCCCCATAGCCCAAGATGTTCGGCCCATAGGCGCACATCAGGTCCAGATATTTGTTGCCATCCATATCCCAGAAGTAGGCGCCTTGGGCCTTGGCGGAGATCAGCGGCCACTTTTCCAAGGGGAGAAACAGGCCCTCCGCCGGGCCCAAGTGGCCATAGATGCCGGAGGGGATGACCTTCAGCGCCCGTTGGAACCAGGCGTGGCTTTTGGCGTGGTTGTATTCGGGGTATTTGCTCATGACTGTTTCCTCCTATGCCAGATACGCGGATACCCGGTCCAGAATCCGGTTGATGTTGTCCACCATGGAAATCATGCCCCGCAGCCGGATGCTTCCACTGCACAGGGCGTTGATGGTGGAAACCTGGCCGGTAAACAGGCCGTGGGCCAGCTTTACGCTGTCAAATTCCATCACCGCCCGGGGATGCTGCGCCGGGGCTTTTACGGTAGTGAACCGGTGGTTTTCCACCAAAATGGTGACCTGGGCCGCGCCGCGAATGCCCAGGGAGACCTCTCCGTCCACGGTGTAGCTGGCGGAGATTTTGGAGATGGAATCGGTGTTGGCCAGGGCGGAAATGGCCCCGGCAATGGTGTACATGGTTAAAATGGTGCTTTCCGTGAAGAAATCCGGGTCCTCCATGGCCGAAGGGTCGGGGCGCAGCAGTTGGGTCAGCCGGTCCGTGAGCTTGGTAAACGGCCCCAGAAGAAAGGACAGCAGCTGCACCGGATGTTTGGCCGGCAGGCCGGGCTTGCCGGAATCAATCAGGGCATTGAATTTCTCCGGGCTGGCAAAGTGCATTTTACAGGTGCAGCCTTCCGGACCCGGCGTCATTTGGCAGCCGTCTTGGGAAAAGCGGAAGGTGCAGCAGGGGCCGCCTTTGACACTGAGGCACAGGGCCACCGGTTTTTTCAGGGATTGCAGAATTTCTTTGGCCTGCCGGTCCATGGCACAGAGGTTTTCCAATGTACCAAGCACGCCATACATATTGACATAGGCCATGGCCAATGGTTCTTTCATGGCAGAACAGCTCCTTTAAAGCGTTGCCCGGCGGAGGCCGGGTTGATTTTCCGGTAGTATACCACAAAAACGGCAGACAGAAAAGAAATTTTTTTCTTTTCTGAACTGTCAAAAAACCACAAAACTTCGCAAACGAAGCGCTAAAACTTTAAGTAAATTTAAGGTAGCTGTGCTATAGTAAAGTCGGATGGACGGTGGTTTGTTTGGTTCACGGCAATTTGCCAAACAGCTGAAGAAGCGGCAGGCTGTGGAATGTTAACTCCCCTGACTTTCACAGCTGAATTGTCCCTCCTGATTTTGTGTTGCTTCGTCTCTTTCTGCACCGGCAGATCAAGTCCCAGATCTGCCGGATCCCCAGCGAAAACCCCGGCGCCGTTGGCGTCGGGGTTTTCGCCTATTTGGCCATGGAGATATCGGTAATCATATCGCCATTGATCACGGAAATTTTTTTCTTTGCTTCAACCTTTATCCAGTTTTCTTCCACGGCCACAATCTTGCCTTGCACGGCCACAACGGAATTAAACAGGGAGATGATACAATTCTTCCCGATAAATTCCCTGAGCAGTTCGGTGGGCATTTTCCGCTTCACTCCATTTCGTTTCCGTTTGATGATATTGAGCATGAGCTTTCTTCTGCCTTGCATCAGAGCCAGGATAATCACCAGAAATGCAATCCAATATCCTTCTATGGCCAACGCCCCCTAACAAATCCCATGGGTATGCCGGTGACCCCGAGGATTGAGTACAGCGGTTCACCGGCTCTATCTGTCGCCGTCAGGATCCAGCACAATTTCGTCCCGGACAGAAAGCTCCAGATTTTTCTTCATCCGGTTGCCAATGACGCTGATGCGGATAACGGTAATCAGATCGGACACCCCCTGGTACAGCAGGACAATGCCGATGACCACCATCAATGCGCTGCCGAACAGATCCTGGTGCATCACGAACAGAATACCCAAAATAGAAGTGAGAATCGACAGCGAAAGGATTGCGCCCCAGCTGCCCAGCCCCAGCTCCCGCAAGGTAAAGGCCCGCTTAATGCCCAGCAGGCTGTCAATGATGATGGCCAGGCCCAGGACAATTTGGATGATGTTCAATACCGTGCCCGGGGAAGCCAGAATGAATATGCCCACTGCGGCGGTGATTACGCCAATGACCAGTTCAAAACTCAGCGTCCGGTCTTTGGCAAACAAAAAGCTGAGGATGTTAAACAGACCATACACCGCCAGCGCCCCGCCCACGGCATAGGCCAGCAGCTCCCGGGCCAGGTTTGGCCGGAGAATCAGCAGCAGGCCCAAGGCGATGAACACCAATGCGGTAATGATAAAACTCCAGCGGAATTCCTGGAGCGCCTTTTCCAAGAAACCGGCCCGGTTCTTTTTTGCCATGGCAGCAGCCCCCTTCGGATGGGCAATCTGCCCACCAGTGATGATATTGGTATTTTATCAAAACTACCCGAAAAAAGCAATGCCATCTTTTCCCGCTCCGGATAACGGCCTGCGGGATGTGCAGGGATGGACGGCCGGGACTGTGGGTTTGCCCCTGGGAAAGGGTTCTTGCGGGTGCATGTTTCTACATGTCACTGCGGGGGCGTTCTTGCAAACGCGTACAGCCGCCCGCCTTCAGCATGTCATTGCGAGGAGCATAGTTGCATGTGCTGACACGTGGCAAATTTCAGCATGTCATTGCGAGGAGCGAAGCGACGTGGCAATCCGCTCTCCTTGCGGTGGAGCATGACAGAAAGCAGTACTTTAGGCGAATTCGCAAAGCGTCACGAATTCGCCCTAAGAATTGCCAACTTGCAAAGTTTCTCTGCGGGGACGCGGATTGCCGCACCAGTGTGTGCACTGGTTCGCAATGACATGCAGAAGACGGGCAGGTGCCAGCGGTTGCAAGGGCGTCCCC
>DVHJ01000055.1 GCA_018712145.1 Candidatus Faecousia faecigallinarum
CCCAGTATAAAGCTTTGATCCGATCCCGCCTTCTGCCGCAAAACAGAAACAGGGTGTTGGTGAATGGATCCAGATTGAATTGCCGCTGAACCATAGCGGCCAGACCGTCAATGCCACGCCGCAGGTCGGTATAACCGCAGGCAATGTAGACCTTGTCCGCTCCCGTGAAATCACTCAGCATGATTTTAGTATCCGCAGCACTGTCTCCACGGTGGCCGCGTCCGCTCCGGAGTGAATATCCGCCTCAGCTCCGGAAATGCGAACAGTCACAGCCACTTTGCCGGAACGGACTGCCTGCAGAGGCGTCACTTCCGCAAACGAAACCTCCTGCTGTTCCTGAGCCATCTCGAACACTCTACGCTGCCATTTGTAGTAGGTCTGCTCGCAAATCCCATTCTCCCGGCACCAGACCTTTACCTTCTGACCACTGCTGCGGCACTCCGAAATCCGCCCTGCCCACACAGCCAGTTTGTTCTGACCGTTGAGCGTTTGTAAATCTTTACTCATGAAAATACCCCCGTTTCTCGGATAGTATACGCGACTGCCATATACTATCCGCTGATATACGGGAGTATTGTTTCGCACCGGCGTGCTCACTGCAAGTCGCCGTTAGTTTTGACGCTTACGAAGGTCGCTCCCCTCACGGGGAGCGTGGATTGAAATCCTTAACCACTGCTGATATTTTTCTTCCACACCGTCGCTCCCCTCACGGGGAGCGTGGATTGAAATATATACGATCTT
Organism: Candidatus Faecousia faecigallinarum; assembly: GCA_018712145.1. Classification (GTDB taxonomy): domain Bacteria; phylum Bacillota; class Clostridia; order Oscillospirales; family Oscillospiraceae; genus Faecousia; species Faecousia faecigallinarum. The sequence continues at coordinate 742 of DVHJ01000055.1, forward strand.
TTTCTGGGCTAACGAGAGCGACGTCGCTCCCCTCACGGGGAGCGTGGATTGAAATGGTAATGCCCGTTGTGTTGACGAAGTCGATCGCGGTCGCTCCCCTCACGGGGAGCGTGGATTGAAATCCACGCAGAGGGCAGCGTATCCGGCCCCCAGACGTCGCTCCCCTCACGGGGAGCGTGGATTGAAATTTTATCAGGGTATTATATGCCGATACAGATAGTTGTCGCTCCCCTCACGGGGAGCGTGGATTGAAATAGTCTTGATGCGCTCCAGTTCCTCACCGGCAACCGTCGCTCCCCTCACGGGGAGCGTGGATTGAAATTCAGATGGCGAGCACTCCAACATTTAAAGCAATGCGTCGCTCCCCTCACGGGGAGCGTGGATTGAAATGGCGAGGTTAACCCTCGGGATTTGTGTGACTGAAGTCGCCCCCCCACGGGGAGCGTTGGTTGAAACTGGCACGAAGTAGTGTACCGGCTATATACGCGCAAGTCATACGCTATGCGGCAGCAACTTTCCCTGGATCTGCCTAGTCTACTACAGAACACCAACAGGATCGGATGTCAATGGATTCGGGCACGACTTCTTTGGATAAGCAATCCGGATTTTTCAATATTATTGATTCGTGTTTTATCAAATGAAATTTAGCATAGTAGCCTATTTGCAAAATTCACAACACGTCACAACATCGTCAGGTAAGTTCAATCGTGTATTTACTGAAAATGGGTATGCGGATTAGCCCTGCCGGGCGTGGCAACCTGACACGCTCCTCCGGCTTGGCTGATGGGAAGAAAACCCAGAAAAATTCCCGAAAACCTGGTTTTTGCCATTGATTTTATAGGAAGTTTGTCATACAATAGACAAGAAAGGCCCTTTCGGCAGGAGGTGAGTACCTGATGCTCCATGTAGTTCTGCTAGAACCGGAAATTCCGGCCAACACCGGCAACATTGCCCGCACCTGCGCTGCCACCGGCACACGGCTGCACTTGATCCGCCCCCTGGGATTTGATATCTCCGAGAAGGCGGTGCGCCGGGCCGGGCTGGATTACTGGCCCATGGTGGATCTGCAAGTCTATGACAATCTGGCGGACTTCTTTCGCCAAAATTCGGTGGAGCAACTGTGGTGCCTGACCACCAAAGCCCCCAGAACTTATACCCAGGTCAGGTTCTCCCCAGACTGCTACCTGCTCTTCGGGCCGGAAACCCGGGGTCTGCCGGAGGATTTTCTGGCCCGGCGCCCGGAAACCTGCCTGCGGCTGCCTATGCGTGCCCAGGCCAGGAGCCTAAATCTCAGCAACGCCGTGGCCATCACCGTATATGAGGCTCTCCGGCAGCTGGACTTTCCTGGGCTGCTCAGGGAAGGAAAGATGAGCCAGACTAATTAAAACAGGAGGAATTGTCATGAACTATAACAAGAAATCCATTGAAGATGTTGAAGTTTCCGGCAAGCGGGTGCTGTGCCGTTGCGACTTTAACGTACCCATTAAGGCAGGTCAAATCACCTCGGACAAGCGGATTGTGGCCGCCCTGCCCACCATCGAATATCTCATGAATCACGGCGCAAAGGTTATCCTCTGCTCCCATATGGGTAAGCCCAAGGGCGAGTGGAAGCCGGAGTTGAGCCTGAAGGTGGTTGCCCAGCGTTTGTCCCAACTGCTGGGTAAAGAAGTAATTATGGCCGAGGATGTGGTGGGTCCCGATGCCCAGGCCAAGGCCGCCGCCCTGAAAGACGGCGACGTGATGCTTTTGGAAAACGTGCGCTACATGAAGGGTGAAACCAAAAACGACCCTGAGCTAAGCAAGCAGCTGGCCAGCATGGCCGACCTATTCGTGAACGACGCGTTCGGCACTGCCCACCGGGCCCACTCCTCCACTGCCGGTGTGGCCGATTATCTGCCTGCCGTATGTGGCTTCCTGGTGCAGAAAGAAGTGGAAATCATGGGCAAGGCCCTGGCCGATCCCGAGAGGCCCTTTGTGGCAATTCTTGGCGGTGCCAAAGTCTCCGATAAGCTCAACGTAATCAACAACCTCCTGGACAAGGTAGATACCTTGATCATTGGCGGCGGTATGGCATTCACCTTTCTTGCAGCCAAGGGGTATGACGTGGGCGCCAGCCTGGTGGATAACGAAAAGATTGACTACTGCAAGGAAATGATGGCCAAAGCCGAGGCCAAGGGCGTCAAGCTCCTGTTGCCGGTGGACACCGTGGTGGCCGGCGGCTTCCCCGACCCCATTGATGCGGAAATTGCCGTAGAAACCGTCCCCTCTGACGCCATTGCCCCGGGAAAAATGGGCCTGGACATCGGCGAGGCCGCCTGCCGGGAATTTGCCGAAGCGGTAAAATCCGCCAAGACCGTGGTGTGGAACGGCCCCATGGGCGTGTTTGAGAACCCCATTTTGTCCAAAGGCACTAAAGCTGTGGCCCAGGCACTGGCAGATTCCGATGCGGTGACCATCGTTGGCGGCGGCGACAGCGCGGCTGCCTGCGAGCAGCTGGGCTTTGCCGGGAAGATCACCCACATCTCCACCGGCGGCGGCGCCTCCCTGGAGTTCCTGGAGGGCAAGACCCTGCCCGGCATTGCCTGCCTGGAGGATAAGTAAGATTGATTGGGGAATTGGCCGCCCCGGCGGCCAATTCCGCCAACGCCCAGGTGAATAAACCTGGGAGAAAAGACAGCGGGGACCTTAGCTGTGCCCGCCGTTTTCTATGACGAATTTGCACAAAAATTTTGGAGGCGCAAGAAAAATGAACAGAAAATACCGCAAAACCGTAATTGCCGGAAACTGGAAGATGAACAAGACTCCCAGCGAAACGAAAGAGTTTATGTCTGCATTTAAGGCTATTCTGCCCAAAGGGCGTTGGTGCGACGTGGTGTTCTGCGTGCCGGCAGTGTGCATCCCCGCCGCCGTCCGCGCCGTGCGGGATACCCGGGTGTGCATCGGGGGCGAGAACATGAACCCCAACCCCTCCGGCGCATATACCGGCGAAATTTCCGCCAGTATGCTCCTGGACGCCGGTTGCAAATACGTGATTATCGGCCACTCCGAGCGCCGGGCCATGGGCGAAACCGACGAGGATGTAAACGCCAAGGTTCTGGCCGCCCTGGAGGCGGGCCTGACCCCCATTATGTGCTGCGGCGAGTCCCTGGAGCAGCGGGAATCCGGCGTGACGGAAGAGTGGATCTCCATGCAGATCAAAAACGGCCTGAAAAACGTGCCGGAAGATAAAATGCGCAAGGTCATCATCGCCTATGAGCCCATTTGGGCCATCGGTACCGGCCGCACTGCCACCCCTGAGCAAGCTCAGGAAGTGTGCCAAGGTATCCGTACCGTAGTGCGCAAGCTCTACAGCTCCAAGCATGCCCGGGCCATCTCCATTCTGTATGGCGGCTCCATGAACGAGAAAAATGCAGCTGAACTGCTGGCACAGGCAGATATTGACGGCGGCTTGATCGGCGGTGCATCTCTGGTTCCGGAAAAGTTTGTGCAAATTATCGAAGCGGCCAACCCCGCTCCGCTTCAACCCGAAGAGGAAGAGCCGGTAGAAGAAACGGCGGAAGCTTAACGCCCCTTGCCCAGGATGCAGCTTGTATCCTGGGCATTCTGCATCTCCATCTGTTCCTTTCGCCTATGTCTGTTTTGCACAAATTTTCCGAGAAAAATATCTGCCCGGTGTGCAAAATTGTGTCCCTCCGGTTGCATTCTTCCGGCTGCTGTGATATAATCATTTTCGGAAAATTTTGTCCGGCCTCCAGCCGGACTAAAGGAGCGGATTCATGAACATTTTATTCTTCCTGACGCCGAAGAGCATGTGCGCCTACTTAGAAGATGACAGCACCCTGCGGCAGGCGCTGGAGCGGATGGAGGTGGCAGGTTATGCAGCCCTGCCCATCCTGAATAAAAAAGGTGAGTATTGCGGCACACTGACCGAGGGCGATATGCTCTGGGCAGTGAAAAATCTCTGTGGAATGGACCTGCGGCAGACGGAAAATCACCGGATCATGGAGATCCAGCACCGCCGGGATAATGTGCCGGTGAATGTCACCACCACCATGCAGGATCTCATCGCCCGGGCAAGCGAACAAAACTTTGTGCCGGTAATCGACGACAAAAATACCTTTATCGGTATTGTCACCCGGCGCTCCATCATGCGCTATTGCCAGCAGACCATGTCCCTGGAGGACTGAACGCCTGTGTTCTACGGCCCAAAGCCGCCCGGATGGGCGGCTTTGTCAGGTTGACAAAACCGCAATAGGAGATAAACATCATGCGAAAACTGTGCAAGTTTCTGGGATGGCTGCTAAGCCTCATAGTGCTGGCGGCGGCCGCCCTGGTGATCTATCTGTCCGTCACCGAATACCGGCCGGAGGATCGGGCCCTGGCTAACGTTCAAGCCCCGGAAGGGCCCCAGCCTGCCGGGCAGCGTGTCACCCTTCTGTCCTGGAACACCGGCTACGCCGGGTTAGATGCGGCGGCGGACTTTTTCATGGACGGGGGCAATATGGTCATGCCAGTAAGTCAGGCAGCCGTGGAGGAAAACATGGACGCCATTGCCCAGGTGCTGCAAACCCAGCAGGCGGATATTTTCCTTCTCCAGGAGGTAGACCGGGATTCCGCCCGCACCGGCGGGGTGGATCAGCTGGCCCATTACGCCGGGGGAACCGGTCTGGGCTGGGCCTACGGGGCAAACTACCGGTGCAAATTTGTCCCCTATCCCTGGCCGCCCCTGGGCAGGATGGAATCCGGCATCGCCACCCTATCCAACCTGGAAACCCAGGGGGAGGCCCTGCGGATCAGCCTGCCCTGCCCCTTTTCCTGGCCGGTGCGGATGGCCAACATGAAGCGCTGCCTGGTGCTCACCCGGTACCCGGTGGCCGGGACGGACAAGTCCCTGGTGGTGGTCAATCTGCATCTGGAGGCTTATGACGATGGCCAGGGGAAAATCGCCCAAACCCAGGCGCTGATGCAGGTGCTGCAGGAGGAGTATGCCAAGGGGAACTATGTCATCGCCGGCGGGGACTTCAACCAGACCTTCCCCGGTGGGTTAGATGCCTGCCCCGTCATTGACAGCAGCCTGTGGACCCCTGGGGTGCTGGAAGCGGATATGCTGCCGGAAGGGTGGCAGTTTGCCTATGATCCCACTACCCCCACCTGCCGCCTGCTGAACCAACCCTACGACCCGGACAGCCCCGGCACCCAGTACTATGTGATTGACGGCTTCCTGGTCTCCCCCAACGTCACCGTGGAGGCGGTGACTACCCTGGACCTGGGCTTTGCCCACTCGGACCACAACCCCGTCCGGCTGGAAGTGACCCTCCGGTAGGCCGAAAAAAAACGGGAAAAATCCTTGCAATTCCGGGATGACTGTGGTATAATGTTCCGGCAATTGATTTAGTGGGCGATTTGCGCCCAGATGACACACGAGCAGAAAGAGGTGAAACGACATGAAGGAAGGTATCCATCCCAAGTACGAACAGACTACGATCCGCTGTGCCTGTGGCAACGTGTTCACAACCGGTTCCACGAAGAAGGACATCAAGGTTGAAATCTGCTCCAAGTGCCATCCCTTCTACACCGGCAAGCAGAAGCTGGTTGATACCGGTGGACGTGTTGATCGGTTCAACAAGAGATTCGGCCTGAAATGAGTTGCCTAAGTCCGCACTGCGTAAGTAGTGCGGACTTTTTTCTGTGATTTTTATCGTATTGGGAGGTTTGTATGCCCCAAGAACACAACATGGACCGGGCCGTCCTGGTGGGCCTGAACGCCCCTTGCCTCGGCCCGGAGGAAACCGCCTCGGACGCTTCACTGGAGGAGTTGGAGGCCCTGCTGGAAACCGCCGGCGGCTTCTGCACCGCCAAAATTCTCCAAAACCGCAGTGCGCCGGATGCCCGAACCTTCATCGGCCAGGGCAAGGCCCTGGAAGTGAAATTCATGGCGGAGGATACTGGCGCTACCCTGGCCGTCTTTGACAACGCCCTGTCCCCTGGGCAGATGCGGGTGCTGGAAGAGCTGCTGGGCATACCGGTGCTGGACCGCAGTGCGCTGATTTTGGATATTTTTGCCCAGCGGGCCAGGAGCGCCGAAGGCCGGCTCCAGGTAGAGCTGGCCCAGTATAAATACCTGCTGCCCCGGCTGTCCGGCATGGGGCTGAGCCTGTCCCGCCAGGGCGGCGGCATCGGCACCCGGGGCCCCGGGGAAACCCAGCTGGAAACCGACCGCCGCCACATCCGCAGCCGCATCGCCAAGCTGGAGCAGGAACTGCAGCAGGTGCGGCAGGTGCGGGCGGTGCAGCGCCGTCAGCGGACGAAAAACGATGTGCCGGTGGTGGCCCTGGTGGGCTACACCAACGCCGGCAAGTCCACCCTGCTCAACCGCCTCACCGGGGCGGGAATTCCCGCCAACAACCGGCTGTTCGACACCCTGGACACCACCGCCCGGCTGCTCACTGTCAGCGATACCCTGGAGGTGATTCTCACCGACACGGTGGGCTTTATCGCTAAACTGCCCCACCATTTGGTGGAGGCTTTTCAGGCCACCTTGGAAGAGCTGGCCTATGCCAGCCTGCTGATTCATGTCATCGACGCCAGCGACCCGGAGCGCCAGGCCCACATGGCCGTGGTAGAGCGGCTCACCGCCCAGCTGGCCCCGGGCACCCCGGTGATCCGGTGCTACAACAAAGCCGACCTGGTCAGCCCCCTGGATATCCCCGCCGGTAAAGATCAGGTAGCGGTTTCCGCCGCTCAGGGCGTGGGGCTGGACCGGCTGCTGCAATTGGTGGAGCAAGGGCTAAACCGGGGTAAGCACCGGGCCAACTTCTTGCTGCCTTACGACCAAGGCAGAATACTGGAGCGGCTCCACCGCCAGGGGCAGGTACTGTCCGTAGACTACCGGCCGGAGGGCATCGCCGTGGAGGCGGTGTGCGGCCCGGTGCTCTACGGCCAGTTGACTCAATATGTTGCGGAGGCCTAGTATGGAAGAGTATCTCGTGCCCACCGCCTTTGGACAGGGGGAATTTGTGGAGAAAAAGTCCCGGTTTATCGGCCGGGTCTGGCCCACCGCTACAGAGGCGGAAGCCTTGGCCCACATCGAGGAAATGCGCCACCAGCACTACGATGCCACCCACAACGTGTGGGCCTATATTCTGAAGGACGGTCCGGTGCGGTTCTCCGATGACGGAGAGCCCGGCGGCACCGCCGGTATGCCCACTCTGCAGGTGCTCCAGCGGGAGGGGTTGTTTAATGTGACTTGCGTGGTGACCCGGTACTTTGGGGGCATTCTCCTGGGGGCAGGGGGGCTGGTGCGGGCCTACGCCAAGGGGGCCAAGGTTGCCGTGGATGCGGCGGGAAAGTCCATCAAGCGGGTGTGGACGGTTCTGTATTTGCCGGTTCCCTACGCCTGGTACGACCGGGTGAAGCTGGAGGTAGCCGCCTTCGGCGGCGTCATCCGGGACACCCAATTCGGCGCGGACGTTGAGCTGGATGTGCTGCTGCCCCAGGCCCAGACCCAGCCCTTTTTGGACCGGCTCCGGGAAGTTTCCGCCGCCACCCTGGAGGCGATGGTGACCGGGGAGGAATACCGGGCCTTCCCAATTTCCCCCAAGGAGGAGAAGAAATGATTGCCATTCGCCCTTATGAACCCCAGGATTTTTCCACCATCCAAGCCGCCCATGACCCCGCCCGCCGCCAGGAGCTGGCCAATGCTGGGCTGGAGGCCGCATTCCTGCCCCTGCCTGTGGCCGCAGAACGGGAGGGGCTGTTTGACTACACCGTGGAAGTGGCTGTGCTAAACGGCCAGGTGGTAGGCTTTGTGGCGTTTACCGGTGAGGAGCTGGCCTGGCTCTACGTCCGGCCGGATTGCCAGCGTCAAGGGGTGGGCACAGCCTTGGCTAAACATGCCCTAGCCCGGATGGCGCCGGGGCCGAAAACCGTAGAGGTGCTGGCCGGGAACGAGCCGGCACGGCAGCTGTACCGCCGGCTGGGCTTTGTCCAAGAGGAACTACTCCATGGGCAGATGCCCGGCAACGAACGTTTTTCCGTTACCGTTTATGCCATGACCATGGCCTGATTGGCCAAGGGTTGGGAGGGAATTGTCATGTCCATTCGGAAAATGCTGGAGGAGCAGGAACACCAGCGGCTGGACCCCCGGGCAGCCTTTTCCGACCGGAGCAAAGGCCGTCCCCGGCCGGAGCCGGAGCAGGCAGACGAGGTGCGCACCTGCTACCAGCGGGACACCGACCGGATTGTCCACAGCAAGTCCTTCCGCCGGATGATGCACAAAACCCAGGTATTCCTCCGGCCGGAAGGGGATCACTACCGCACCCGGATGACCCACACCCTGGAGGTTGCCCGGATTGCCCGGACCATCACCCGGGCCTTGGGGCTGAACGAGGATCTGGCCGAGGCCATCGCCCTGGGCCACGACTTGGGCCACACTCCCTTCGGCCATGCCGGGGAGGACGCCCTGAGCCAGGTGATGCGCCAGCCCTTCCGCCACAATGAGCAGTCCCTGCGGGTGGTGGACATTCTGGAAAAGGATGGCCATGGGCTGAACCTGTCCTACGAGGTGCGCATGGGTATCCTGGGCCACACCGGCGAGCATGTGCCGGAGACTTTGGAAGGGCAGATCGTCCGGAAATCCGACCAGATTGCCTACATCAACCACGACATTGACGACGCCATGCGGGCGGGCATCCTTACCGACCGGGACATTCCCCGGGGCATTGCCCGGGTGCTGGGGCAGAACCACCGGGAGCGGATCAACACCCTGGTGACTCAGTGCATCCGCTACACGGCGGACACGGGGAAGGTGGGCATGGACGCAGAGGTCAGCGAGGCAATGCAGGACTTGCGCCAGTTCATGTTCCGCAGGGTCTACAAAAATCCGGTGGCCAAGGGCGAGGAATCCAAGGCCAAGGCCCTGCTGCAGCAGCTGTTTGCCTACTACATGGCCCACCCGGAGGCGTTGCCGGAAGCGTTCCAACCTCAGCTCAGCTTTGACGGCATGGCCAGAACGGTGTGCGACTATATTGCCGGCATGACCGACAAATACGCCGTGGACAAGTTTACCGAACTGTTCGTCCCCTCCGCCTGGCAGGTGCGGGGATGAAACATCCGGGGCTGCTTCATAACGGGGCAGCCCCGTAGTTGCACACGCGGGCACCTAGCGAGTGCAAGGAGGTTTGGTGCGGGGGTGCGCGTATGCCAGGACGCAATGCCAAGTAGATACCCACCAACAGCAATGCCCCGCCGTCAGGCGGGGCAAAACCGTTAAAACGTCACCACTTCCTGGGCCGCCGGGGGAGCGGGTTGCACCGTCCGGGCGGTGAGCACTGGACCGTCTTTGCCGTGGTACAGGGGATGCTTCTCCACGGCGATATCCGCCTGCACCGTGACCCAGCTCCGGTCCGGCAGGGACTCCGCCTTTGCATACCGGCAGGGCAGGCCGCAGAACTGGATATCCTCCACGCAGCAGGTCATCACAAACCGCCCGGGGGCAAACATCCCCGCCTTACTCCGGCGGAGCCGGGCCACCTGGGCCTTAAACCGGACGGTCTTGCCGGCATATTTCTCCGGCTCCTCGGAAATGTCCCGGTACCACAGGCCGTAGTCCTCGTCCCCCACCTGGATCACCGGCGCGTTCACGTCAAAGGGCAAGGGGTCCACCACATCGTCAAAGGTGGAGTTGCCCGCCGTATCCTCATAGAGAATATCCACCCGGCGGTTCACCGCCCGGGCCAGCTTGTGCAGGGGCATGGTGTCCGCCCCGGGGGCCACCCGGTTGAACACCACCATTTCGCAGCCGGACAGCTTATCCACCACCAAGTTGCGCATATTGGCGTTGTACTGGAGGATGGTGTTGGCGTCGGCAAACATCACCTCCTGGGCGATGGCCCAGGTGTCGGGGAAGCGCTGGTACAGGTCCCCCACCAGCTTCATGCCGTTGAGCTCCGCCACTACCCGCTGGGCCTTATACCGCTTCTGCAGGGCAAACAGGTCCTTGGCGGTCACCTGGTCCTGGTCCAGCACTTCCATAAACACGTTTTTCCCCGGCAGAGCGGAGAGGTCGTACTCCTCCTCCCCTTCCTCAAACACCAGGAGCAAGGTGCGCTCCCCGGCGTTGAACCGGGGGTCCTCCAGGGTTTCCTGGATGAACTTAGTCTTCCCGGCGTCCAGGAAGCCGGTGAACACATAGACGGGAATGGGCATTGCTTACACCCCAAACAGCCGGGCCAGGCCCGCTTCATCCAACTGGGCGCCGATGACGCACAGCCGTCCGGTCACCGCCGCCGGGCCGGTGCGCACGTCAATTTCCCCGGGGACGTAGTCAAAGTGGAGCCACTGCTCCTCCGGCGTGGGAACGATGCCCTTGGCCCGGAGGATGGTGCCCTGCTCCCCGCCCTCCAGCTCATCCAGAGTCCGGCGGATGAAGTCTTCGGTAAACTTCTTGGGGGTCTCCACCCCCCAGCTGGTGAACACCTCGTCGGCGTGGTGGTGATGGTGGCAGCAGTGGCCTTCCTCGTGGTCATGACCGTGGTGGCAACAATGGCCCTCCTCGTGGTCATGACCGTGGTGGCAACAGTGGCCCTCCTCGTGGTCATGATCGTGGTGGCAACAGTGGCCGTCCTCATGATCATGATCGTGATGGCAGTGATGCTCATGATCGTGGCCTTCCGCCTGCTCATCCCGCTCATGCACCATCATGGCCAGCTCTTCCGCCAAAGTCTGGCGGTGCTCCATGGCGTCGATGAGCTGCTGGCCGGTGAGCTGATTCCATGGGGTGGTGACCATGGTGGCCCGGTCGTTATGGGTCCGGAGGAGGGCAACGGCGGCATCCAATTTCTCCTGGGGGATAGTGTCGGTACGGCTGAGGACAATGGTGGAGGCGCTTTCAATCTGGTTGTTGTAGAACTCGCCAAAGTTGCGCATATACACCTTGCACTTGCCGGCATCTGCCACGGCCACGGTGTAGCCCAACTCCGTGCCGGGCACCTTCTCCACCGCAGCCACCACGTCGCTGAGCTTGCCCACGCCGGAGGGCTCAATGATCACCCGATCCGGGGCGTACTGAGCCACCACCTGCTCCAAGGCCTTGCCGAAATCCCCCACCAGGGAACAGCAGATACAGCCGGAGTTCATCTCCCGGATTTCGATCCCCGCCTCCTGGAGGAAGCCGCCGTCAATGCCGATTTCCCCGAATTCGTTTTCAATCAGCACCAGCTTCTGCCCGGTGTAGCCCTGGGCAATCATTTTTTTGATGAGGGTTGTTTTCCCCGCGCCAAGAAAGCCGGAGTAAATATCGATTTTGGTCAACAAAATGCACCTTCCATATGGTAGATTTTACTGTTATTATACCACCGTCTGTCAAGGGGTTTAGGGCCCGCAAGGCTCGGCAGGGTCCAGGTGGCCAAAATCATCGGGTTCCGCAGGGGCATGGCCGTTTTCCGGCAGGCGGTGCAAATATTCCTGGTAATACCCGGCGGCGGCCTGGTTCATCCGGCACAGGTATTCCGGCCGGCCGGTGAGCTGGCCGCACTCGTTGGCCACCATGGCGATGCAGGCGTGGCACAGGTGCTGGTTGGGGCAGACGGCGCAGTAGGGGGCATAGCGCACCTGGGCGGTGTCCTCCACCAACCGGGGCCAGGCCTCCGCCATGGTGGTATCCCCCAGGGGGAGCTTGGCAGAGGCGTACATGCCGCAGTTCATGAGATTGCCCTGCCAGTCCACCCAGAAGGAGCACAGCCCAGCCCGGCAGCGCATGCCCATTTCCGCCGGCTCCGCCGGAGCCGGGGGCAGCTGGTCCAGGGGCACAAAGGTGGCAAACCGCCGGGCCTGGCCCCGGAACCAGTCCGGCTCATTTTGGTAGAAGTCCGCCAGTACCCGGGCTTTCCCCGCCTCCTCCGGGGTCAGGCGGAAGTTTTTCCCCACCATGGCCGCATCCCGGCGCACCGGGGGAAACATGTAGGTGGCAATCTGGATGGGAGAGCCTACCGACTTGGCGTAGCGGATCATCTGCTCCAGGTCGCCTACGTTGTCCGGGGTGATGCTGGCGTTGAACTTCACCCGGATGCCGTTGTCCTTCAGGGCCTCCACCGCCTGGCACACCTGGGAAAAGGCGGGACGGCCGCAAAGGCGGCGGTAGCTCTCATCGCTGGCGCCGTAAAGGGTAATGTTAATCCGCACCGGGGGATGGTGGGCCAGCCACTGGGCGGTATCCCGGTCGATGAGGGTGGCGTTGCTGTTGATGCTTACCTCCAGGCCCAAGTCCTGAATGCCGGCCATGATTTCCCGGAGGTTCGGGTGGAGGAACGGCTCGCCGCCGGTGAGCAGCACAGTGAAGGCGCCCAGGTCACGGCACTGCCGGGCCAAATCCAGCCACCGGTCCGTGGGCAAAAGTCCTCCATGGGCGTTGACATAATCCATGGATTTTCGGACATAGCACATTTTACAGGCCAGGTTGCAAGCCGGGAGCAATTCAAAGGCCCCCATGATGGGGATGCGCTGGTAAGCGGCCTTTTCGTATAATCGGTCGCGGAAGGTTTTCGTTTTCATGGTTCAAGCACTCCATCTGAAATTAGCCGGTTGGCCAGGCAGTCCACCGCCCGGCGGTCGGGGGTACAGGCCAGGCGGTAGGCCGGGATATCCGCCAGCAGATCCAGCAGCAGCTGGGCCCCGGCGGCCCGGCGGTCCGGGTTCCAGGTCTCCATCACCAGCTGGGGCATGAGCCGGGGCAGGGCCAAGCCGGGGGATAAGGGGGTTACCTGGTTATCCGGGGCCTGGGCCAGCAGAACAACGGCCCCCAGAGGGCAGGTTTCCGTGCTGGCCACCGGGGCGGAGCCGTCCAGGGGGTAGCCGTAGGCGGTCCATTCTCCCCCTTGGCGGCGGGCCAGCATCCGGTCGCTGGAGAGGATCCGGGCCTGGCGGTACTGCTGCCACAAGGTGGCCTGGGTGGTTTTGCCCATGCCCGAGGGGCCGCAGAACAGGATTCCCCGGCCCCCGGCGGAAATCCGGGCAGCGTGAAGGAAGACCACGCCCTGATCCATGAGCACCGCCCGCATGGGCAGCAGGGAAAAGGCGGAATCCATGGACTGGGGGAAGCCGGGGAAGGTTTGGGCGTTCACCAGGCAAAGGAGCCGGCGCCGGCCGGGCCAGTACCAGCAGGCGGCCAGGGGGCCTTTCCACCCCCCTTTGGTGACGCAGCACAGGCAGCCGGGCCGGAGATAAAATACCTGCAGGTCATCGCCGCCGTCCGGCTCCCCCTGGGGCAGTGGCATGGCATTCCAGTCCCAGGACAGTTCCACGGCAATATCCGGCGGGCCGGAAACCGCAAATTTGGCCAGTTCCCGGCTCACCGGCAAATCCCGGGGGGCGGAGACGGCCAGATGCAGGCCGGCCAGGCCGAGGGTTAGATTCATGGGAATTTCCTTTCTTTCGGTTGTGAGATGGCGGGATTTCCCCGGATTTTCCCCAGGTGCAGCAAGAAAACCCAGGTTTTTCCAGTAAACGCGGAAAAGGGACTGCGGCAAGTTCCTGCCGCAGTCCCCCTGCCGCTGTTATTCACGGGGCCAACTGGGGAGAGTTAGCTGGTCCAGTAGCCCTCTTCGCCAAATGAGTAGTAGCAATCACAGGTGTTTTCATAGAAGGTAACGTTATACGGTGGAGCATTCACATCCAGACCGG
>DVHJ01000056.1 GCA_018712145.1 Candidatus Faecousia faecigallinarum
GTGTGAAAAAGAAAATGAATTCGCAATCAAATTATCATTTTTATAATTTATTTTAATTATTCTGCTGTCTGTGTCATTGCTTTCAAATTTGAAATTACAACCATCAAAATAAATACAAATTATACAATCCAATTTTTTACTGATCAAAGGCGCTATGGGAATATTATCAACCATTGCCCCATCTAGATAAGTGCTCCCCGAGACGGCTACGGGTTTTTTAAACGGCGGAAGCGCAATGCAGGCTTCAAGGATTTTCCGGCGGGAAACAGCCGGCTGACCGCACAAATCTACATAGTCTACACAGCGATTTGTTACATTGAATAGCGTGGCAAATTGTTGTACAGAATAGCTTTGCTTTTCAAAATCTAATAGGTCTATGTATTGATTTAATGATTCTCCCTGCAACACACATCGTACAAATTGCCGTACGCCTGTAAAGTTAATCTGCCGCCAAATTTTCTCCGCTGTTTCAAGCTGTCCATTTGCAAAAGCAAACATATTCCACACACCAATGGACGAAGCGCTCAAGGCAACAATGGATTCATGGTTAACCATTTCCATAATGGCTTTGAGCACACCAATTTCATAAGCACCTTTTGCAAATCCACCAGATAAAACAATACCAACTTTGTCCACGCCGCAGTCCTCCGGAAAAATTGGAATGTGCCGAAGCCGGGTGCAACGGAAAAATTAATTTCGATTTTTCTTTACCGCCCAAACAAGAGAAACAACCCAGCCAACCAGCGTCCAGCCTAACAAAATGTTCAGTACCATAATTGCAACCCGATTTTCTTGTTGCGACACAAAAGCCACAATGGTCGGAATAAAGTACACAGCAAGTCCTAAAATGATCAGCAAAATGAGTAAAAATCCGTCCATGCAAATTCACCTCCTTCCTCCCGCTTTTTCTGCCGTCTTCGACACATCCCTAATGGGGAGTATAACACATAACCTTGCTTTTGGCAATACTAAATTTGCTTATGGTTTATTCAAATGCCGCCCATTCCCGGTAAGCTATAACTACACCAGAAGAAAGGGCTGACCGCCGTGGACTATATTTTGCTGGGCGCCAACATTCGCGCCCGCCGCAAGGCCCTGGGTATCACCCAGGAAGCTTTGGCCGAAGCGTGTAACATCACGCCGGTTTTCATCAGTCAAATCGAAAACGCCATGCGCAAGCCGAGTCTGGAAACCGTATGGGCCATTTCTCTGGCCCTGGGCTCATCTATGGATTCCCTCATCCGGGGGGCAGATAGCCAGTATCCGGCAGAGGAGCTGGCGGCCATCCTCAAGGGCCACACCCAGATGGAAGTGGAGTTTGCTCTTTCCATCCTCCGGCAAATCCTGAGCCGCCTGCAGGAAAATCGGTTAACCGGCCCGCAGGCATAAAAATGCCCCCGGCCCAACTGTCCCGGGCCAGGGGCGTTATCTTTGGGCTTGGGCCGGGTTGCAATATCCCGGTCCGTGTGCCATAATTTATCCATACCGGCGGCCGGCACAGGCGCCGGGACGGATTTTTTCCATTCCGCAATTGAAGGAGGAAACCATGATACAGAACATTGACCGGTTCCCCACAGAACCGGAAGTCCTATATCCCCTGCTGGCCAAGCAGCTGGCCGCCCTGACCCAGGGGACCGGCAACACGGTGGCCAATCTGGCCAACGCCTCGGCCCTGCTGGCCATGGCCCTGGCGGACATCAACTGGGTCGGCTTTTATCTGGCCCAGGGGGACAAGCTGATCCTGGGTCCCTTCCAGGGCCGGCCGGCCTGCGTGGAAATCCCCTTCGGCCGGGGGGTATGCGGCACGGCGGCCCGGGAAAACCGGATTGTCCTGGTGCCGGAGGTCTGCCGGTTCCCGGGCCACATCCCCTGCGACAGCCGCTCCCGGTCGGAGATTGTCATTCCATTGACCAAACATGACCGGGTGGCGGCGGTGCTGGATATCGACAGTCCCACCCCCGGCCGGTTCGGCCCGGCGGATCAGGCCGGGCTGTGCCAGCTGGTTCCCACGCTGGAGGGGCTGCTGTGAGCCGCATTGTCACGGTGCAGGATCTGTCCTGCCTGGGCCGGTGCTCCCTCACCCTGGCCCTGCCGGTGATCTCCGCCATGGGGGTGGAGTGCGCCGTGCTGCCCACAGCCCTGCTGTCCACCCACACCGGTTACCCCGGCAACACCTACCTGGACCTTACCCAGGAAGCAGGCCGGATTGCCGCCCACTGGCAAAGTCTGGGGATCCAAACAGATGGCATCTATACCGGTTACCTGGCGGGCGAGGCCCAGTGCCGCCTGGCCATGAACGTGATCCGCCAATTTCCCGGCGCCAAGGTACTGGTTGACCCGGCCATGGGGGACCACGGCCGGTTATACCGTGGCCTGGGGCTGGAACAGCCCAAGGCCATGGCGGCGCTGTGCGGTCTGGCGGATATCATCACACCGAATGTAACGGAAGCCGCCCTGCTCACCGGCCTGCCCTACACCCCCCAGCCTACCCCGGACCAATGCCGGCAGCTGTTGGAGGGCCTCCTGGCCCTGGGGGCCAAAGACGCCGTAATCACCGGGGTGCCCCGGGGGGCGGAAATCGGCTTTGTGGGCCGGGACTTTTCCTGGTTCGGCCCCCGGCAGCCCTGGGATTGCCACGGCGCCGGGGACCTGTTCGCCGCCGTTCTGGCCGGCGGGATAATGGGGGGCCTGGCCCTGGAGCCGGCCGCCGCCTTGGGAGCCTGGTTTGTGGGCCGGTGCCTGGCCGGCGGGCCCTTCTCCGCCGGGGGCATCGCCTTTGAGCCCCATCTGCCGGAGCTGGCCAGCCGGCTGGCAGATCAGTTGGCCTGACGGGGCAGCTGCTTGGTATCGATATCCCCCTGGGCCCAGCCCGGGCCTTTGTGGCATACCGGGCACTGGGGATAGGGCTTCTCCGCCAGGTAGCTGTAGCCGCAGTTCAGGCAGCGCCAGATCACCGGCTGAGGTTTTTCCAACAGCGTGCCCTGGGCCAGCTGCTGCCGGGCCTGTTCAAAGACGTTGTGGTGCAGCCCCTCAATGGACGCAATCTGGGTAAACAGCCGCGCCGCATCCCCGAAGCCCTCCTGCTTGGCGGTTTCAGCAAAGGCAGGATAGGCCGAGGAAAACTCATCCAACTCGCCTTGGGCGGCAAAGCCCAGGTTTTGCAGGGTGTTCCCCAAGGGGAAAGGGTAGCCTGCGGTGAGGTCAATGTTCTCCTGGGGCGCTGCGGCATATTTGTTCAGCAACTCCAGGAACTCCTTGCCGTGGACCTGCTCGTTGTCCGCCGTCTCCAGAAACAGGCGGGCCAGGTACTCCTGCCCCTCCTTCCGGGCGATTTCGGCGTAGATAGTATACCGGTTTCTGGCCTGGGATTCCCCGGCAAAGGCCCGGGCCAGGTTAATGCGGGTTTCCGATTGTAGAAAATTGGTCAACATAATCGCCTCCTGTCCTACTCAGCATACCCGCCGGCGGCGGAGAATATACAGCATTTCCCCACGTCGGGGGAAAGAAACTCGCTGCCTGTCCCTCCTTTGGTCTGTCATTGCGAACCAGTGGGCACACCTGTGGCAATCCGCGTCCCCCGGCAGAAACGTGGTACATTGCTGCCGCCCCCGGAGGTGCGCACACCTGCCAAACTCGTCTGCTTGTGTCAAGCGTAGACAAACAGGTTTTTGAAAATATTTTTTTGCGGGTGTTTTCCAAACTTTTCCGGCAAAAAAGTGGAGAGTATTTGTCTTTACCCGACACAAGGGGCACATACCCCTTGTGTCATAATAGGACAAACAGGGTTTTCCGTAAAGTATAGTGTGGCTGTTCTGCTGACCACTATACCAATAAGGCTCCGGAAAAACAAGATGGCAGGTACTGTTTTTTCGCAGCCTGCCATCTTAGGTTTCTTATACGATTGTCAATCCTTCGGTAATCTGTTTGAAGAAATCTGCACTCCAGACATTCAGTACAGAGACGTCTCGGATGAAGGGCTCCACATCCCGTTTCGCCTGCTCAAAATCGATGCTGTCAAACCTTGCCCGGAGGATCCTTTTCAGTTCCTCCAGCGACCATGGATCGCTTTCCGTCATAAAGCCGGAGTCGATCAGCCTTTGATGCAGGTGCTTTTCATTGACTGCCGCTCCACGGGACAGGTAGAACACATAGTCATACAAGTCCCTGCCCTTGATGCGGCTTTGCCATGCCCGGCAAATGACTGCGTGGATCTTGCCTGCAAAGAGGGAGGGCATATCATACAGGTTCACTTCATATGGAGTGGGGAGCAGTCGATACTTATGCTCGAAGGTTGCATACACCGGAGGGTTCACATCCACCTCGAACTTGATCTTGACGGCCTCGTTATGGTTGACACTGCCCGCAATTTTTTCATCCGCATAGAACAGCAGCAGATGCTCCTTGGTGTTGCCCTTCAGGAATGCGGAACGAATGTCACTATCCTTGGTTTTCTCCTTCTCAGCGATCGTCACATTCAGACCAAAGGATTTGACCTCCTTTTCCAGTATGGGGAAGTATTCCTTCAAATCAAAGTCAGGATCGGTGCCCTCCAGAGAGAAGTCCAGATCCTCAGAAAAGCGGTCAAGCCCATAGAAAATCCTCAGAGCTGTGCCACCATAGAAAGCAGCCTTCTTAAAAAAACCAGCCCTAGCTAACCCACACAGGACGATCTTCTGCATGATCTCCTTCATGGCATTCTTGCAGTCGTAGATATTCTCTACCTTGTAGCTTTTTAGCATTTGTTCAATCACTGCACTCATCTTTGTATCCTCCGTAATACGGTACATAGCTTCTTGATGTTCGTAGTATGGTAGAAGCCTGCCATGGCTTCAATTTCAGCCAGGTTCAGCTTCGCCAATTCACTGTCCTCGATTCGCAAATCGTCGTTCAGGAGTGCC
>DVHJ01000057.1 GCA_018712145.1 Candidatus Faecousia faecigallinarum
GGCAAGCCCGCAACCGCCCACGAATTTGCCTTAAGTGCTACTTTTCCTTACCTTCCTCTGCGGGGATGCGGATTGCCACACCAGTGTGCGCACTGGTTCGCAATGACATGCAGAAGGAAGGACGTGTGCGCGGGGGCAAGAACGTTGCTCGCAATGACATGCAGAAGGCAGAGGCGCTTCTGCGTGTGCAAGGACGGGGTTCGCAATGACATGCAGAAACTGGACAGGCATTTGCGTGGCAACACAGTGGTTCGCAATGACATGCAAAAGATTGCCGCGTTGCTACGTGTGCAAGAGGGTGCTGCCGGGGCGAAATGGTAGGTGGTACGGATTTGCCCTAGGTGCTAGTTTTCGTTTTGTGCCACTGCAAGGAGAAACGGATTGCCACGCCAGTGTGCGCACTGGCTCGCAATGACATGCAGAAGGAAGGACGTGTGCGCGGGGGCAAGAACGTTGCTCGCAATGACATGCAGAAGAAGGCAAGGCGTTCGTGGGGAAACGTTCCCCTGGCGCACCTCTCCCTGCAAAAAGTCAAGGCCCGCTGCAAAATTCCGGATTTTGCAACAGGCCTTTTTCCGCCTTATTTATCAAAATTCTGTTTCAGCTTTTCAAAGAACTTGGCAATTTTCGGCTGGCTGCCGGAGCCGCTTTCGCCGAACCGGCGCAGCAGTTCCTTCTGCTCCTTGGTCAGGCGGGTGGGGGTTTCCACCACCACCGTCACCAGCTGGTCGCCCCGGGATTTGCTGCGCAGCAGGGGGATGCCCTTGCCCCGGAGACGGAACACCGTGCCGGTCTGGGTACCCTCGGGAATGGTGTAGCGCACCTTGCCGTCCAGGGTGGGCACCTCCAGCTCGGCCCCCAGAGCCGCCTGGGTGAAGGTGATGGGCAGTTCGCACAGCACGTCGGCGCCCTGGCGCTGGAACAGGGGATGCCGGCCCACGGAGACCTCAATCAGCAGGTCGCCGGCAGGGCCGCCATTGGCGCCGGAGCAGCCCTGGCCCCGAATCCGGATGGTCTGGCCATTGTCCACACCGGCGGGAATGTTCACCGGTATTTTGGTGGAGCGGCGCACCTTGCCCTTGCCCCGGCAGGTGGAGCAGGGGGTCTTGATGATTTTGCCGGTGCCGCCGCATTTGGGGCAGGCGGATGTAGACTGCATGGTCATGCCCATGAAATTCTGGGTCGTGCGCACCGAGCCGGTGCCCCGGCAAGTGGGACAGGTCTCCGGGGTGGTGCCAGGTTCCGCCCCGGTGCCGCCGCATTTGGCGCAGGTTTCGATGCGGGCCACCGGCACCTCTTTTTCGGCGCCGAAGGCCGCCTCCTCAAAGGTCAGCTCCAGCCTGGCCCCCACATCCTCGCCCCGGCGGGGACCGTTGGCGCTCCGGCGGCTGCCGCCGCCAAACAAATCCCCGAAAATATCGCCGAATCCGGAAAAAGCGTCGCCAAACCCGCCAAAGCCGCCGCCAAATCCGGCGTTGGGGTTAAAGTTGGGGTCCACCCCGGCAAAGCCGTACTGGTCATAGCGGCTGCGCTTTTCGTCGTTGGAGAGCACCTCGTAAGCTTCGTTACACTCTTTGAATTTGGCCTCCGCTTCCTTATCCCCCGGGTTCCGGTCGGGATGGTACTGCAGGGCCTTTTTCCGGTAGGCTTTTTTGATTTCCTCGGCGCTGGCGGTTTTCTCCACCCCCAGCACCGCATAGTAGTCGCGTTTATCACTCATGGCTGGTCACCTCGCCCATCGTCCTATCGGGATAGCGCAGCACGGAGGGACGGATTTCCCGCCCCTCCGGACTGTGCTTAGTCCTTCACTTCTTCGTAGTCGGCATCCACCACACCGTCGTCGTTGCTGCCGCCGGGCTGTCCGCCGCCCTGGGCGCCGGCCTGCTGGTACAGCTTCTCGGACACGGCGTAGAAGGCTTTCTGGGCTTCCTCGGTAGCGGCTTTGATGGCGGCCACGTCATTGCCCTTGTTGACTTCCTTCAGCTTTTCAATGGCGGCCAGAATGGGGGCCTTCTCCGATTCGGAGACCTTGTCGCCCAGATCCGCCAGGGTCTTCTCGCTCTGATAGATGACCTGGTCGGCGGTATTGTGGGTATCCACCTCTTCCTTCCGGGCCTTGTCCTCGGCGGCATACTGCTCGGCTTCCCGGACGGCCTTGTCAATGTCTTCCTTGCTCAGGTTGGTGGAGGCGGTGATGGAGATCTTCTGCTCCTTGCCGGTGCCCAGGTCCTTGGCCGACACGTTGACGATGCCGTTGGCGTCGATGTCGAAGGTCACCTCGATCTGGGGCACGCCCCGGGGCGCGGGGGAGATGCCGGTGAGCTGGAAGCGGCCCAGGGTCTTGTTATAGGCGGCCATTTCCCGCTCGCCCTGGAGCACGTGGACTTCCACCGTGGTCTGCCCGTCAGCGGCAGTGGAGAAAATCTGACTCTTCTTGGTGGGGATGGTGGTGTTCCGGTCAATGAGCCGGGTGAACACGCCGCCCATGGTCTCAATGCCCAGGGACAACGGCGTCACGTCCAGCAGCAAAATGTCCTTCACGTCGCCGCCCAGGACGCCGCCCTGGATGGCTGCGCCTACGGCCACGCACTCGTCCGGGTTGATACCCTTGAATCCCTCTTTCCCGGTGAGCTTCTTCACCGCCTCCTGCACCGCAGGAATCCGGGTGGAGCCGCCCACCAGCAGCACCTTGCCCAGGTCGGAGGCGGAGAGCTTGGCATCGGACATGGCCTGACGCACCGGGCCCATGGTCCGCTCCACCAGGTCGGCGGTGAGCTCATTGAACTTGGCCCGGGTGAGGGTTACGTCCAGGTGCTTAGGCCCGGTGGCGTCGGCGGTGATATAAGGCAGGTTGATGTTGGAGCTGGTCACGCCGGACAGCTCAATCTTGGCCTTCTCGGCGGCTTCCTTCAGCCGCTGCATGGCCACCCGGTCCTTGGACAGGTCGATGCCCTCAGCCTTCTTGAATTCGTCCACCAGGTAGTTGATGATCCGCTGGTCGAAGTCGTCGCCGCCCA
>DVHJ01000058.1 GCA_018712145.1 Candidatus Faecousia faecigallinarum
ATATCTCTGATTTTGGAGGGATATGCGGGAGGGATATTAAAACCAAATGCTGTTATTCAGTTGAAAATATGCTGTAATACCAAGGGTCCTACAAAAACGCCTGTGAATGGACGAACAAGATTTTGAGTCCATCACGTCTACCAATTCCATCACACCGGCATGTATAATGGAGAAATCCTTTGCCAAAGCGGCGGAGCAACTGTTTGCATGCCCGTTCACCATCACGCAACCACTTGCCTGAACAGTATACTATATTCCTTCCAAAATGGCAAGAGGTTTTTTCAATTTCCGGGGAGAATTTGCTGCCGGTGGAGATTGGGCAAAGCGCCTTAACACCTGCGCCTTCAGCGTTACTGTAAAGCAAGCTTGATCAACACCCAGCAAAACGAGTTTGATGGGGAAGAAGAATCGCAAAAAGCATGCCACCCCAGTGAATCCCGCCGCCGCGAACGTGATATCGTTCGCGGCGGCAATCTGGCGTCCCCGGCGCGACTCGAACGCGCGGCCTTCCGCTTAGGAGGCGGATGCTCTATCCAACTGAGCTACGGAGACAGATATGCCTACCCGGCGCGTTTCCGGTGAACCCTGCCGGTAAAAATCATTGTACCGGAGTTTTCCCCCGGTGTCAAGCGGCCCGGCCCCGCCTTGACAAATTTGCCGGTGACCGGTACAATTTTCCCATACATAGTCCGGCCGGGCCATGGGGGTAATTCGCCCCGGCAGCGGCCGGGCACAGGAGGAACACAATACATGGACAAAACTGCTCTCCGCCGGGCCATTGCCGCCCAAAAGGCCGCCATGACCCCGGACCAAATTGCCGCGTGCAGCCAGGCCCTGACCCAGCTGGCCCTGGCCTCGCCGTTGTACCGCCAAGCCCGGTCGGTATACGGCTACTTATCCTACAATCAGGAGGTGCGCACCCGCCCCCTGCTGGAGGCCGCCCTGGCCCATGGCAAGCGGGTGGCCGTGCCCAAGATGTACGGCCGGCAGATGCGTTTTCTCTGGCTGACGGATTTGGACGCGGTTGCGCCTGGGTGCATGGGGATTCCGGAGCCCCTGGCCGATGGGCCGGAGGCGGATGATCCCACCGCCCTGGTGCTGGTGCCCGGCCTGGCCTTTGACCCGGCCGGCAACCGGCTGGGCTACGGCGGCGGGAACTATGACCGCTTCCTGGCGGCAGAGCCAAACCATCCCACCCTCGCCCTGTGCTATGGCTTCCAGTGCCTGCCCCACCTGGAAACCCAGGCCCACGACATTCCCGTGGACCAGGTGCTGTGGGTGCCGGAGGACCAGGGATGAAGCTGCTGTTTTGCGCCCTGTTTGCCGGGCTGATTTTCGGGGCCTGCTTCCTGGTGGACCGGGGGGTTGCCGCCCTAAAGGGACGGGTGGGGCAATCCGGCGTGGTACGGATGCCTCTGCGGTACCCGGTGCTGGCCGGGGCATTAATCCTGGGGGCCGCCGTGCTGGCCTTCACTGCCTGGCAGCGAAAGTCCCTGCTCTACGGCCTGGCGGCAGGGGTATTTGCCGCTGTGGCGGTGTATGCCCTGTACGCCTACTGCACCACCAGCATCCGGTATGGCGAAACCGGGTTCATCTTCCGCCGGGGGCGGCTGCGCCAGGCATTCCAATTTGTTGACATTTCCGGCCAGCGGGTGGCCATCACCCGCCGGGGCTGCTGCCTGGTGCTGTGCCTGGGGGAAGCGGAAGTGGTGCTCTACAGCAATATGCAGGGCTTTTCCCCGTTCCTGGAGGCAGCATATCTGGCCTGGTGCCAGGCCAAGCAGCTGGATCCCCAGGCCCAGGATTTTCACAATCCGGCAGATTACCGGTGGTTTCCCGACCAGCCGGAGAAAGAGAGGCAATGACCATGCCCCACATCCCCCAAGGCGGCACCGGCTGCCTGACCATTCTCCCCTTCCCCCAGGCCCTGGCCCAAGCCCTGGCCCCGGGGCAGGACTATGACGAAAGCCGCTGGCTGTATGTGCCCAACGTCTACGGCGAATACCGGTACATCCTGGGCACCCGGGGCAGCCGCCCATTGATCTGCATGGGCATCAACCCCTCCACCGCCGCCCCCGGGGCACTGGACAACACCCTGAAGTCGGTGGAGCGGATCGCTCTGGGCAACGGCTTTGACAGTTTCCTGATGTTTAATGTCTACGCCCAGCGGGCCACGGATCCCAACGCCATGGAAAACACCTGCAATTTGGCGCTGCACCGGGAAAATCTGGCAGCTTTTCGCTACCTGCTGTCCCTCAGCCCGCAGCCGGCGGTGTGGGCGGCTTGGGGGACGGTAATTGAGAAGCGGGATTATCTGGCCCGGTGCCTGGCGGATGAAATTGCCCTGTCCCGGGAATTTTCCGCCCGGTGGTACACCGCCGGAGCCATCTCCCGCCGGGGCCACCCCCACCATCCCCTATACCTGCGGAAAGATGCCCCCCTGGATCCCTTTGACCCGGAGGCATACTGCCGCCAGGTGCTTGGCCTGTAGCGCCGGAATGGGGCTGTCTCTCTGTGTTCGTGAGACAGCCCCAACATTATCGTTATACCGTAACTTCCAGCAGATTACTGCCTGCCGATAACTCCCCGGAAGCCAGGGGCCGGACCTGACTGGCCGGCAGGTTGACCACCAGCGGGGTGGCGGTGGGCAAGCCCCGCCGCCGCAGCTCTTCCAAATCAAAGGTGAGCAGCGCCTGACCCCGGCGTACCCGCAGGCCGGGTTTCACCAAGGGATGGAAGCCAACCCCGTTCAGCGTGTCGGTGTCAATGCCCACCTGCAGCAGCAGCTCCAGGCCCTGGTCCGCTTTCAGCCCGAGGGCGTACCGCTGGGGCAGGACATAGTCCACCACCCCATCGCAGGGAGCGCGGAGAAGGCCTTCGCTGGGGTAAAGCAGAGCGCCTGCGCCCATCAGGCCGGAGGCAAACAAGGTATCCGGCGTCTCGGTGAGGGCGGCTGCACGGCCTGTCACTGGACTAGTCAAAATCAATTGAATCGTCTCCTTTCCAGCTAATGGAAAAAAGCCCCCGAAGCGGAACAAAATGCCGCCTCCGGGGGCTTCCGATTCTGGAAACCGGATGCTCAGTGGGTCTCCAGCCAGGCATTGACCTTGGTCTTGGCCAGGCACTTGATGTCCTCCTGGGCATAGGGGGACTGGGGACCACCCCGGAAGTACAGGAAATACAGGCCACCGGGGGTCTGGTACAAAGACTCCTCGTAGCCTGCCGGGTCACCGAACTCGCCCACGGTGTATTTCTTCACCAGGGAAGCGGTTTCCGTATCATATTCGCGCTTGCTGATGATCTTTTTCATGAGAATCCTCCTAGTTGATGGGCCGGTCTATCCGGCGGAACTTCGGTTATTATAAATCAAATTTTCCGGCATTTCAACCGGGGCAGCGTGACAAAGGCTCAGGATGCGCGCCAAACTTTTGGGCCGATCCGGCGGCATTTCTGGCAAGATATACAAAATCAATATACAGTTTTTGCGCAGAACCACGAAATTTGGCGTGGCGTTGTTTTCCATGGGAAGACAGGTATCTCCGGAAACTGCATCGATGGAATTGTACATATTGCACACAAGCTGATCAGATGCCGGAAATATCCTTGGCAAATTTTGCAAAAAAACATTGCAAATTTACGGATTTGTGCTATGATGGTACCAGGAACCCCCAACGCGGATTTTGTCAACTTTGGAAAGGAGCCATATTCATGCGTATTGGTTGTCCCAAGGAAATTAAACCTCAGGAAGGCCGGGTTGGCCTGACCCCTGCTGGGGTGGACGCCCTGATCCGGGCGGGTCACACCGTGGTGATGGAGCAAGGCGCCGGCCTGGGCAGTGGCTTTGCCGACAGCGAATATACCGCAGTGGGCGGGGAAATTCTGCCCAACGCCAAAGCAGTGTATGACGCAGCGGACATGATTGTCAAGGTAAAAGAGCCGCTGCCGCCGGAATACGACTTGCTGAAAGAGGGGCAGACCCTGTTTACCTACCTCCACCTGGCGCCGGACCCCGACCAGACCCAGGCCCTACTGCGCCGGAAGGTGACGGGCATTGCCTATGAGACGGTGCAGCTGGCCGATGGGAGCCTGCCCCTGCTGGCGCCGATGAGCGAGGTGGCCGGCCGCCTGTCCATCCAGGAAGGCGCCCACCTGCTGGAGTCCAACCTGGGGGGCAGAGGCATCCTGCTGGGGGGCGTGCCCGGCGTGGAGCGGGCCCACGTGGTGATCATCGGCGGCGGCAACGTGGGCACCAACGCAGCCAAAATTGCGGTGGGCATGGGCGCTGATGTGACGGTGCTGGATTTGAGCGTCAAGCGGCTGGCCTATTTGGACGATATTTTCGGCGGACGGGTGCAAACCCTGCTGTCCACCCCCTATTCCATCGCCCGGACGGTGCGGGAGGCGGACCTGGTGGTGGGCTGCGTCCTGGTGCCCGGGGCCAAAGCCCCTAAGCTGGTGACGGAGGAGATGGTGAAATCCATGCGCCCCGGCAGCGTCCTGGTGGACGTGGCCATTGACCAGGGCGGCTCCATTGAGACCATTGACCGGATCACTACCCACGATAACCCCTGCTTCGTTAAGCACGGCGTGCTTCACTACTCCGTGGCCAACATGCCCGGCGCGGTACCCCGCACCTCCACCCTGGCCCTCACCGGGGCCACCATGCCCTATGCGCTGAAGATTGCCAATCTTGGTCCGGAGGCGGCCTGCCGGGCCGATCCCGCCTTGATGAAGGGGCTCAATACCTACCGGGGTCACCTGACCATTCAGGCAGTAGCGGAAGCCCAGCAGCTGCCCTACACCGATCCCCGGACGCTGCTGTAATGGAAAACACCATTGCCCGGAGCGCTTACGCACGCCGGGCAATGGTTTGCCAAAGCGGTTGCCCCGGAATCCCCGGGACCTGCAAGAATCTGCAACGCGCCGGCATCTCAGCAGCCCTTCATCCGGCGCGGATTGTGCCGTTCCCATCATCCGATGATCCCCCTGGGCCTTTGTAAATATTCACCAAAAAACAACGCAAATTTTTTGGCAATCTGTCGGCTTGCCTCCCCTTGAATTTTCTGATATGATTGATGCATCTCTATGGAGCCTGCCTACTCCACGCGACTGCGATAGGTTGGCCCCGTACATCAAAGGAGGAATATAGTAACCCCGCCGGACTCGCGGTGCGGCAGTGTGGAGACCTGTCGTAATGTGGTGCCGCCACTTCATGGGCGGCCACGAGATCCCTGGCGCGTAGGCCCATGGATCGGAGTCATGTCGTATGGCAAAAGTTATCCTGAAAAACCTGAAGAAAGTTTACCCGTTCAGCGGCGATGAGGCCAAGAAAAAGAAAAAGAAGAAGGATCATGACGAGCCGGTCAAGGAAAACAAGCCCAACCTCACCGTGACAGCGGAAGGCGTAGTGGCCGTCCATGATTTCAACCTGGAAATTGCGGACAAGGAATTTATCGTCCTGGTCGGCCCCTCCGGCTGCGGCAAGTCCACCACCCTGCGTATGGTGGCCGGTCTGGAGGAGATCTCCGGCGGCGACCTGTACATCGGCGACCGGCGGATGAACGACGTGGCGCCCAAGGACCGGGACATTGCCATGGTCTTCCAGAACTACGCCCTGTACCCCCACATGACCGTATATGAAAACATGGCCTTTGCCCTGAAGCTCCGCAAGACCCCCAAGGCGGAGATTGACAAGAAGGTGAAGGAAGCTGCCGAAATTCTGGATATTACCCAGTACTTGGGCCGGAAGCCTAAGGCTCTGTCCGGCGGCCAGCGGCAGCGTGTGGCCATCGGCCGCGCCATCGTCCGTGACCCCAAGGTCTTCCTGATGGACGAGCCTCTGTCCAACTTGGACGCCAAGCTCCGTAACCAGATGCGCGCGGAGATCATCAAGCTGCGTGAGCGGATCAATACAACCTTTATCTACGTTACCCACGACCAAACCGAGGCCATGACCCTGGGCGACCGGATCGTTATCATGAAGGATGGCTTCATCCAGCAGATCGGTACGCCGCAGGAGGTGTTCAACCATCCCCACAACCTGTTTGTGGCCGGATTCATTGGCACTCCCCAGATGAACTTCTTCGATGCCAAGCTCCTGAAGGAGAACGGCAAGTATGTGGTGAACCTGGCCGGCGTGAAGGTGGAGCTCTCCCCGGAGAAGCAGGCCGCCCTCAATGCCCAGAAGGTACAGCCCCAGGACATCACCTTGGGTGTCCGCCCGGAGCATATCCTGCTGAGCAACTCCGGCGTACCGGCTAAGGTGGACGTGTCCGAAATGATGGGCTCCGCCGTACACCTGCACTCCACCATGGCCGACGGCAAGGACGTGGTGATTGTGGTGCAGACCATGGATATGGCCGGCCACGAGATTTCCAGTTTCACCATGGGCACAACCGTCCGTTTCTCCTTCAACGGCAACGTAGCCCATGTCTTCAGCAAGGAAACTGGGAACAACCTGGAAGGATGTTAAGTTTACCAACAGCTGCGTTTTCGCATTCGATATCTCCTTTCACGCCCCGGGGATTCCCCGGGGCGCACTATTTTTCGTTTTTTCCCCATGGAGAGGGGGCAAACGGAAATATCCCGGCAAAAAAGCGCTGTCTCTGTGTTTGCGAGACATCCCCGCAATGACATCTGAAGGCGGGTAGGTGTGTGCGGGGGCAAGGGGGGCTGCCGGGTGAATGCGCAGGCGGGTGCAAATTTGCCCGGTAGTGCCTCCTTGCAGTGCGAACACGCAGTAAGTTTTTGCATGTCATTGCGAGGAGCGAAGCGACGCGGCAATCCGTAACTCCTGCGGTAGGGCATGGCAGAGGGCAGTGCCTAAGGCGAATACGGGAAAGTGCTGCGGATTTGCCCAAAGTAGTATTAAGTTGCCAGGGTTCTCTGCAGGGACGCGGATTGCCGCACCAGTGTGCGCACTGGTTCGCAATGACATGCAGAAGACAGAGGCGTGTCAGCGGGTGCAAGAATGTTTGGCGCGTAAGGTGCGCAGGAACTTGCCAGGCGCCTGCGCTTGCAAGAGCGTACCTCCCCCTGTCATTGCGAGGAGCGAAGCGACGCGGCAATCCGCGTCCCGCAGAAAAAGCCGGCAAAAAGTAGCACTTAAGGCGAATTCGTAGCGGCCTACGGATTTGCCCAAAGTGCTGCTTTTCGTTTCGTGCTACTGCAAAGAGAACGAATTGCCACGTCGCGGGGCGGTTGCCCCGCTCCTCGCAATGACATGCAGAAGGGGGCAAGGTGTCTGCGCTTGCAAGAGCGTGATTTGCAATCTACGGATTCGCCTGAAGTACTGCTTATTGTTCGGTGTTACTGCAAGAAAAATGGATTGCCGGGGCTGTCTCTGGGTTAGTGAGACAGCCCCCGATGACGCAGTTGTCACCGCTTGGTAGCAAAGCGGATTAATCCGCGTCTTCAATCAGGCCATAGCCGCCGTCATTCCGGCGGTAGACCACCGCAAATGCCTCCCCGTTGTCCTCATCCCGGAAGGCAAAGAAGTTGTGCTCCAACAGATTCATCTGCAAAATCGCTTCCTCCTGGGTCATGGGCTTCATGGGGAACTTTTTCCGCCGGACAATCTCAAACTCCTCTTCCGGCCCGTCTGGGATGAAGGAAACCTCCTCCGCACTGGGGGAGCGGACAAAGGCATCCTGCCGCAGGCGGCGGGCAAGGCGGGTCTTATACTTCCGGATTTGTCCCTCAATCGTACCCACCGCAGCATCGATGGAAGCGAACATATCTGAGGTGCTCTCACTGGCCCGGAACCAAGTATTGGCCGCGTGTACAGTCAGTTCCACCTTGTTGCGGTTCTTTTCCACAGAAAAAGCGACAAGTGCCTCCGCATCACCGTTAAAATACCGGTCCAGCTTGGTCACCTTTTTCTCGGCGTAGGCGTGGACATTTTCGGGAAGGCGCACTTTCTTCTCACTGAATTGAAACTTCATGGTTTGTCGCTCCTTTCGTATCACCGGTTCATCCGGTGTACTTCAACTATACCATATTTCTCCCCCGGCGGCAAGAGGCTATTTCCCCAAATTCTCCAACAGCTCCTCCATAATCCGCTGATAGAGGCGCTCCGCCTTTTTTTGGAAGGCGTCTCGGAGCTTGGCCGCCTGGGCCGGGTTGGGGGCCGTCAGCTCCAGGCGCATTAAACTGCCCTGTTCATCATCTAACCGCAGCTGCACCGCCGTCTCCCCGGCGGCAGTGGTGGTCAGCCGGGTTTTGATAAATTTGCTCCGGTGGGCCTCCCGGTTAAAGCGCTCCACCGCCTTCTCCGCCCGCTGCCGCACCGGGTAGGCCAGGGAGTCCTCTGTTGCAGCGCAGTCGGTGCGGCCCTTCTCCGTGATTTCATAGCCCTGCCCCACTTGAGCCAGATGGCCGCTGGCCACCAGCGCCGGCACGGCGGTACAAACATCAAAATAGCTCAGCCGGTCGTCCTGATAGGCCAGGGCATACAGATCCTGAAGCCCTACCGGTGCATTCAACCGGGCGGCCACATATAAAATCAGCACCTTCACATCCATCATGTCGTGAATAAATCCCAGTGGTTCCATGGTTCTCCCCCTGTTCACTGTTTTGTTCATTATAGCCCATGTTCCGGCGAAATACAACCGGCAATGCACAGCCCCAACCCGGCAAACATAGGCTGAGGCAGCAAGGAGGGATGCTACCATGGAACCGCTGCTGTGTTTTCTGGGGGAAGATCCCCGGACGCCCTGGGTCAAGGCCCGGATGTCCGGCTACCAGCCGGGGAACCTGGACACGGCCACCCACATCATCTTGCCCGTGCCCGCCTTTGACCGCCAAGGCAATATTCGGGGCGGGCCACCCCTGGGGGAATTCACCCGCTGCTTCCGGCCTGGCCTGACCATTTTCGGCGGAAATCTGGGGCCATGCCTGGCTCCTGCGGCAGAAGCCGGAACCGCCGCCATTGATCTATTGGCAGACGAAAGCCTCACTGCCGCCAACGCCGCCGTCACCGCCGAGGGAGCCGTTGGCCTGGCCATGGCCCATCTGACCATCACCTTGGCGGGTGCGCCGGTGCTGGTGATCGGCTGGGGCCGGATCGGCAAACTGCTGAGCCGAAAGCTCCAGGCACTGGGGGCAAGGGTCACGGTGAGCGCCCGGCGGCCCCAAGATCTGGCCATGCTCCAGGCCTTGGGCTATGCCACAGAAATCACCGGGAACTGGAAACATCTGCCAGATTACCGGGTGATCTTTAACACCGTTCCCGCGCCGGTGCTGGAAGATACCGCCGCCACCAACCCCAAATGCCTGCTCATCGAGCTGGCCTCCGCCCCCGGCGGCATCGCGCCCACCGGCAGCCGGACGCTGCTCCAGGCCCAGGGGCTGCCGGGAAAAACCGCCCCGGAGACGGCAGGAAATCTGGTGGCGGAGGCGATTTTACGCCATCTGACGGAAGGGGGGAAAATCTGACCATGGAAAAATACACCATTGGATTTGCATTCTGCGGGTCCTTCTGCACCTATGCCAAAGCCATGGCGGCGCTGGAAACCGTAGCCGGACAATACTCCACCGTGATCCCCATTTTCTCTCAGGTAAGCCAGGAAACCGACTCCCGGTTTGGCCGGGGTGCGGAACACCTGGCAAAAGCGGAGGCGCTGTGCGGCCGGAGGGCGCTGACCACCATCGCCCAAGTGGAGCCCATCGGCCCAAAAAAGCTGCTGGACGCGCTGGTGATCGCCCCCTGCACCGGCAACACCCTGGCCAAGCTGGCCCACGGCATTGCCGACGGGCCGGTGACCATGGCGGCCAAGAGCCACCTGCGCAACGGCCGGCCGCTGCTCCTGGCCGTGTCCACCAACGATGGACTAGGGGCAGCTGCGGAAAATATCGGCCGCCTGCTGGCCAGAAAGCACATCTATTTCGTGCCCTTCGGCCAGGATGACCCGGAAGCCAAACCCACCAGCCTGGTGGCGGATTTCGGCCGCCTGCCGGAGGCCCTATGGGCCGCCCTGGCCGGCCGGCAGGTACAGCCGCTGCTGGTGGGACAGTAAAGGGCATGTCGCCGGCTGTCCGCCATTTTTGCCTGTTGAGGGCAGGCCTAGCCAAACGGGCCTGGCAGAACGGTTCTGCCAGGCCCTAAACTTATCCTTCGGTGGTTGGGACTTTCTTCGGTTGGGGGCCGGAACGGCGCTTCCGAGGCGGTTTCTTCCGCCCGGCAGGCTGCCCCTCCTTCGGCTTTGGCTGGGGGTTTTTCTGGGTAGGCTTGGCCTTCCCCTGCCGGGGCTTTTTGCGGGGCGCCGGGGCTTCCTCCGGCGTAAGGCCCAGCTCCAGGAGCTTGGCCTCCTCCGCCGGTTCCAGTTTATCGGTTTTCCGCTTCTTCCGCCGGTTCTCCGGCTTAGGCTGCGCCGGGGCCTGTTCCTCTACAATGTCATCAGGCCGGTACCGGAAGCGGATGGGGTCTAAATGCATCGGCGGCTCCTCGGCGGCCATGGCCGGCTTGGGCCGCTTGCCGCCCCCGGAAATGGGGGCCAGATCCGGCGGGATAGGAGGATCGTTTTTCTTGGCTTTGCCGTTGCGCAGGACGCAAATGTCGCAGTTTTTGTAGCAGACCACCGTCTCCGGTTGGTCTTCCATCCGCACCTTTACGCTCTGCTTCAGCAAATTCACCTCTGTCACCGTGCCCCGCCCGTCGGGGGTGTCCACAAAGGATTCGGCCTTTGGGCTGGTTTTCAGCAGATCCTCGTAGGCCTCCTGCTCATATTTCAGGCAGCACATCAGCCGCCCGCAGGTGCCGGAGATCTTGGTGGGGTTCAGGCTGAGGTTTTGGGTTTTGGCCATTTTGATGGACACCGGTTGGAAATTCTCCAGGAACTGGGCACAGCAGAAGGGCCGGCCGCAGATCCCCAGTCCGCCCACCATTTTCGCCTTGTCCCGGACACCGATTTGCCGCAGCTCAATCCGGGTGCGGAAAATGCTGGCCAGATTTTTTACCAGCTCCCGGAAGTCCACCCGGTCGTCGGCGGTGAAAAAGAACAGGATCTTGCTGCCGTCAAAGGCGTACTCCGTGGAAACCAGCTGCATATCCAAGCCGTGCTCCTGAATTTTCTGCTGGCAGATTTCAAAGGCCCGCTTTTCCTTGGCCCGGTTGGCCGTCAAGGTGCGCTTGTCCGCTTCCGTAGCCATGCGCAGCACTTTCCGCAGAGGCGGGACAATGTCCCGGAAGGGGACCTGGTGGTTCCCGGCGGCGCAGATGCCGTACTCCGGGCCCCGGGCGGTTTCAATGATCACATGGTCCCCGGCGGACACGGTAAACTCGCCGGGGTCAAAATAGTATACTTTTGCGCCGGCACGGAATTGCACATCCACCACATCGATGGGGGTGTTCTCATCCGGGGCCATGGGCCCGCCGGCAATGATGGATTGTTTCTCTTCGTTCATGGAATGCTCCTTTTGCCCCGGAGGGGGCGGGAATATGACAAATTACCACAGCTGCCACACCAGGTTGCCGCACACCGCGCCGGTGGAGGCGTTGCCCTGCAAACAGGCAAGGCTGCTCTCCAGAATCTGGATTCCCTGGCTTATCGCCTGCCCGCTGCACCCCGCCGCCAGGCTGCGGCATAGGGAATCCGGGGAGGGCCGGCCGCTTTGCTGCAGCAGGGCAGCATGGAGCAGCGCCTGCCACTGGGTGAATAAGGGGACCAGCGTGTCCCGTTTTTGCCGCTCCAGGGGGGTAAGCAGGCGCAGCAGGCCCAGCCGGTCTTTTGCCGCAAAACACTGGGCAAACTGCTGGGTCTCCGGCAGCCAACCGCTCCCGTTGGCCAGCCGGGTTTTGGCCTGGCCCAGCCATCCGCCGCTGCCGGCGGCGGCAGCCTGAATCTCCTTCTCCCCGGCCCGGGGAAATTCTTGGGCCAGCACGGCGGCAATGGTGCCGGTGGGCAGGGGCTGCAGCGGCAGCAGCACGCACCGGGAACGCACGGTGGGCAGCAAACGGCTGGGGCTGTCAGACAGCAGGAGGAACACGGCATATT
>DVHJ01000059.1 GCA_018712145.1 Candidatus Faecousia faecigallinarum
CTACCGGTAAACCGGTTGTACATCCATTCCATTACACAAGGAGGAAATTTTCATGAAATCTAGATTGGGTATTTCTGTGGGTATCCTGGGTGCAGCGGCCTACTTCATGGGCTTACTCAGCGGCTATGTGGTGCTGGCCCTGCTGGTGGGGTATGTGCTACTGTTTGAGGAAAATCCCTGGCTCCGCCGGACGGCGGTAAAGGCCATTGCCTTGACCCTGGCCCTGGATGTGCTGTGCGCTATTGTCGGCCTGATTCCCGACACGGTGGATCTGATTGACAGCTTGCTGAACATCTTTGAGGATGACTTCACCCTGCATGTGGTGACCCGCATCACTGGCTTCCTGACGACTGCGGTTCGCTATGGCGGCAAGATTCTGCTGCTGTTCCTGGGCTTTAATGCCCTGCACCAAGGCGTCGTTCGGATTCCCGTGGTGGATAAGCTGCTGGATAAGCATATGTAATCGCAAAACCAATGGAAAGCCGGCTGGAAATGGGAAAAATACCCATTTTCCAGCCGGCTTTTTTATCGTTTTCCCCATGGCACACCAATGGTGAGCGCTTGCGGTTTTGGATAATCAGTGGCGGGCCGCAGCTTCGGCCCGCCTTTTGTCAGGCAGTGTGCCCATGCCCTGTGAACACGTTTCTGCTGCCGGTTAGCGGAAAACTACAGTTTTCGGATGACGCGGCAGGGATTGCCAACGGCGACACACCTGGGGGGAATATCCTTTGTGACAACGCTCCCTGCCCCAATGACGCTGCCCTCTCCAATGGTTACCCCCGGCAGAATTAACGCACCTGTGCAAATCCAAACGTTGTCGCCAATGGTCACCGGCCGGGCATACTCAAAGCCGTCAATGCGTTGGGGAATATCCATAGCGTGCTCCTCGGTGATGATGCAGACATTGGGGGCAATGAACACATTGTTGCCAATGGTGATTTTGCCGCTGTCCATCAGCTTTCCATTGACATTGAGGAAGAAATTATCTCCCACGGTGATATTGTAGCCATATGTGCAGAAAAACGGCTGCTCCACCACACAATTGCTGCCCGATTTCCCCAGAATTTCCCCAATTGCCTGCTGCCTGGTTTCCCGGTCCAGGGGGTGCAGCCGGTTGTAGGCATGCAGCTTCTCCACGGTGACATCCCGCTCTGCAGCCAGCGCCGGATCCCGGGGCTGATATAACATTCCGGCATGGGATTTTTCCTTTTCCGTCAACATACATCGTTCCTTTCCCGTCATTTTTCCCCAAAGCAAAGCGGGGCGCAGCTTCGCCGGCATACCACCGTTTGCCCCAGGGCAATTTTCCTACATTTCCCCCCACAGCTGCTCCGGGTACAGCCCTTCTGCCGTCATCCGGGCGATGGCGGCCGTGACGGTTGGCTTGTCCTCCTGGTAGGTGACGCCGTACCAGCGGTCGCTGCTGCGGAGCACTTTCACCCGGGCCTTACCTTCGGCCAGCAGTTGACTAACCACGGTAGGCAGATAATACTCTGCCTTCATGGGATTTTCCGCCAGGGCTTTGTCCAGGAAGGCGGGGAACCTGGCCCAAGCCTCGTCCAAATAACTCTGCTGGAAGCCCCACAGGTTCATGGAAACAATGGTATCCCCGGGAAGGTCGTGCCAGGTTTGTCCGTCATCCTCGGTGTACCGGGGGCAGCGCTCACCCTTGACAATCTTGGTGCGCTCCACCACGTTGGTCAGGAAATGATCCTCGCCCTCCTGGCATACGCCCCGGGCCACATGGCCATTTTCTGTCACCGTGTTTTCCAGCCGGTAACCCACCATGGCGTATTCGTGGCAATCCGGCCGGTCGGGGTGGGCCAGGAGATACTGGTAGATGGATTGAAAGCCGTGGGGGCCATAGTAGTCGTCGGCGTTGATCACGGCGAAGGGACCGTTCACCAAATGCCGGGCGGCCAATGCCGCCTGGGCGGTGCCCCAGGGCTTGGTTCTGTCCGCCGGGCAGGCGTAGCCGGCAGGCAAATCGGCCTTATCCTGGAAGACATAGTGAACCGCCATGGTTTTGGCAATCCGATCTCCCACACCGGTGCGGAATGCCCCTTCAATTTCCGGCTTGATCACGAAAATTACCGTCTCGAACCCTGCCCGGTGGGCATCGAACACCGAGTAATCCAAAATCAGCTGATTGTGTGCGCCTACCGGGTCTAGCTGCTTCAGGCCGCCGTAGCGGCTGCCCATGCCGGCGGCCATCACAACCAGGACAGGCTTGTTGGTCATTGAGATAACCTCCCATGTTGATCGGCGGCAAACGCCGCCCTAGATTCTGATTTGGCAAGATTATAATACAAGATTAGGGATTACGCAACGATTTTTTTCAGCTTTTCCCGAAAAACGGCGGGAAATTCCTGCATTTTTCTGCCAGCTGGAAAATTTCTCCGAAAAAATTTCCGCCGCCCCCTTGCTTTTTCCCGGAATCCGGCTATAATAAGATTTAGCACTCGAGAAGCGAGAGTGCTAAGACTGTATAAAATCATCAAAGGATGTGTCATACCATGGAAAAACAGCAATTTAAGGCGGAGTCCAAGCGGCTCTTGGACTTGATGATCAACTCCATTTACACCCACAAGGAAATTTTCCTGCGGGAGATTATCTCCAATGCTTCCGACGCCATTGACAAGCTGGCCTACCGGGCGCTGACCGACGAAAAAGTTGGCCTGAACCGGGATGACTTTGCCATCACCATCAAGCGGGAGCCAAAATATGGCATTCTCACGGTTTCCGATAACGGCATTGGCATGAGCAAGGCGGAGATGGAGGAGAATTTGGGCACCATCTGCAAATCCGGCTCTTTGGACTTTAAGGAGCACATGGACAAGCAGGAGGCGGTGGATATCATCGGCCAGTTTGGCGTTGGCTTCTACTCTGCGTTTATGGTGGCCGATACGGTGACGGTGATCTCCCGGCAGTACGGGTCGGAGGAGGCCTGGATGTGGCAGTCCAGCGGCGCTGACGGTTACACCATGGAGCCTGCCCAGCGGGAGAGCGCCGGTACCGACGTGATCATGAAAATCAAAGCGGATACCGACGACGAGAAATACAGCCGCTTCCTGGAGGAATATGAGCTGCGGGAGCTGGTCAAGAAGTACTCCGACTATATCCGCTACCCCATCCGTATGGAAGTGACCAAATCCCGCCCGAAGCCTCAGGAAGATAAGAACAAGTCCCCGGAGTATGAGGATTACACCGAGGTGGACACCCTGAACTCCATGGTTCCCCTGTGGCAGCGGAATAAGAAGGACGTCACCGATGAGGAGTACGACGCCTTTTACCGGGAGAAGTTCTTTGACTATGAAAAGCCCATTGCCCACCTGCACCTGAGCGTAGAGGGGGCGGTGACCTATAAGGCCCTGCTGTATATCCCTGGCCGGGCGCCTTATGACTTCTATACCAAGGACTTTAAGAAAGGCCTGCAGCTCTACTCCTCCGGCGTACTGATCATGGAAAACTGCGAGGATCTGCTGCCGGATCACTTCCGCTTTGTTCGGGGCGTGGTGGACTCCCAGGACCTGTCCCTGAACATCAGCCGGGAGATGCTGCAGCATGACCGGCAGCTCACCTTCATTGCCAAGAATCTGGAAAAGAAAATCAAGGCGGAACTGCTGGAACTCATGAAAGAGAACCGGGAGACCTACGAGAAGTTTTATGCCGCCTTTGGCCGGCAGCTGAAGTATGGCACCGTGGCGGATTACGGCGCCCATAAAGAAGCCTGCCAGGATCTGCTGCTGTTCTGGTCTCACCGGCAGGGCAAGCTGGTAAGTCTTCAGGAGTATGTGGACGCCATGGCCGAGGGCCAGGAAAAGATTTACTTTGCCCCCGGCGAGAGCAAGGACCGGCTGGCCAAGCTGCCTCAGGTAACCACCCTGGATAAGAAGGGGTACGATGTGCTGCTGTTTACCGAGGATGTGGATGAGTTTATCCCCCAGACCCTGATGAAGTATGGGGAAAAGTCCTTCTGTAATGTAACCACCGACGACCTGGGCCTGGAGACGGAAGAGGAAAAGAAGCAGACCCAGGAAAAGGCGGAGAGCCTGAAGGATGTGCTGGACTTTGTGAAGGAGACCCTGGGGGACAAGGTGAAGGAGGTTCGCCTGTCCGGCAGCCTGGGCGAGTATCCGGTGAGCCTGGCCCCGGACTCCGGCATGAGCTTTGAAATGGAGAAGTATATGAAGCGGGTGAATCCGGACTTCTCTTACACTGCCGGCCGTATCTTGGAGCTG
This sequence comes from Candidatus Faecousia faecigallinarum, assembly GCA_018712145.1. Classification (GTDB taxonomy): domain Bacteria; phylum Bacillota; class Clostridia; order Oscillospirales; family Oscillospiraceae; genus Faecousia; species Faecousia faecigallinarum. The sequence continues at coordinate 4,242 of DVHJ01000059.1, forward strand.
AACGCGGAGCATCCGGCCTTCCAGGCCATGCAGGCTGCGGTGACAGGCGACCCGGAGAAGGCGAAGGACTATGCCCAGCTGCTCTACGGGCAGGCTCTGCTCATGGCGGATTTGCCTCTGGAGGATCCCATGGCCTATGCCTCCCTGGTGTGCAAACTGATGCAGTAAGGGCCAACCATCGGAGAATCCAACAAACCAAACCCCGGCGGTTAGGGCGCTTTCCCTGGCCGCCGGGGTTTCCTGTCGGGCGAGGGGATTGACAACCGGAAAAATTCTGCTAAAATAGTTGCACAAGCAACTGTTTCGCTTGCAATGGATTTACCTGGCCGGATGAGCCGGCCGTAAATTCAACGATTGTGAAGGAGGAGAAGACCATGCCGTCACTGATGTGGGAGCTGGACGCCATTGCCCGGTGCGCCACCCAATACCGGACGGAAATGCTGGCCCCCCTGGGCCTGAAATCCTGCCATGCCAGTTATCTACTGCACATTTGCACCGATCCGGGGATTTCCCAGGAGCAGCTGGCCCGGCGGATTTTTTTCAATAAGAGCAGCGTGGCCAGGCAGCTGGCGGTGCTGGAGGAATCCGGGTTTATCCGGCGCATCCCCTCGGAGAGCGACCGCCGGGTGATCTGCCTGTATCCCACGGAGAAAGCCCAGCAGGCCCTGCCCCAGATCAGTCAGGTGCTGTGGGATTGGGAAAAACTGGTTACCCAAGACCTAGCCCAGGGGGAGCAGGCAGCAATTTTGGGGGTGCTCACCCGGATAAAGGCCCGGGCCGCCCACCGGGTGCAGCAGGAGTGAGACCATGGGCCAACTGAAATCCTATATCCGTCCGTTTTACGGGTATATGCTCCTGACCGTGATGATTAAACTGTTCGGGGCGGTGGTGGAGCTGCTCATTCCGTATTTGCTGCAAACCATGATTGACGACGTGGTGCCCACCGGACGGCGGGACTGGATTCTGCTGTGCGGCGGCGGGATGATTTTGTGCGCGGTGGTGTGCGTGGTGTCCAACATTGTGGCCAACCGCATGTCCGCCCAGAGCGCCGGCGGCATTACCCTGCGGGTGCGCCATGACCTATTCCAGCGGTTGGAGGGGCTTTCCGCCCGGCAGCTGGACGAGTTAACCATATCCTCGGCGGTTTCCCGCCTGACCAGCGACACCTACAACGTCAACCAATTGCTGGCCAGAATGCAGCGCCTGGGCATCCGGGGGCCGATTTTGCTGCTGGGGGGCGTGATCATCACCATGTGCATGGACATGGGCCTGGCGCTGGTGCTGATTGCCACCCTGCCCATCATTGCCCTGGTGGTCTACTTTGTCACCAAAACCAGCGTCCCCCTGTATACCAAGGAGCAGGGGATTTTGGATGACGTGGTGCGGGTGGTCCAGGAGAATATCACCGGTATCCGGGTGATCAAGGCCCTGAGTAAATCCGACCATGAGCGGAAGCGGTTTAACCGGGTGAACGACTACCTGTCGGATACGGACCAAAAGGTGGGGGGCATTACCGCCATCACCAATCCGGCGGCCACATTAGTGTTGAACCTGGGCCTCACCGGAGTGGTGCTGGTGGGGGCTTACCAGGTGAGCTGGGGGGTGGTGAAGCCCGGGGTGATCATTGCCTTCATGAACTATTTTACCATGATTCTCAACGCTATGTTGGGGGTGACCAGAATTTTCATCATCTGGTCCAAAGGCCAGGCCAGCGCCAAGCGGGTGGCCCAGGTCCTGGCCATGCCGGAGGATTTGACGGTGCTGCCCGGCAAAGAACCGGCGGGGAAGCCTGCTTACCTGGAATTCCGGCACGTGTCCTTTTCCTACGGCGGCATCGTGAATAACCTGGAGGATTTGAGTTTTACCCTGGAGCGGGGGCAGACCCTGGGGATTCTGGGGGCCACCGGCAGTGGGAAATCCACCCTGGTCAACCTGCTCCTCCGGTTCTACGACCCGGATCAGGGGGCAATTTACTTAGAGGGCCAGGATCTGCGAACCATTGCCCCGGAGACTCTGCGGAAAAAGTTTGGGGTGGTTTTCCAGAACGATTTTGTGATGGAGGGCACCATTGCCGGCAACATTGCCTATTTCCGGGATTTGCCCCCGGAGGCGTTGGAAAAGGCGGCCAGAGATGCCCAGGCAGGGTTTATCTGGGAGAAGGAGGGGGGCATGGCCCATCCCGTGGCCGTCCGGGGCAATAACCTGTCCGGAGGGCAGAAACAGCGGCTGCTGTTGGCCCGGGCCCTGGCAGCCGGGCCGGAGGTGCTGGTGCTGGACGACGCCTCCAGCGCCTTGGATTACCGGACGGATGCAGCTCTGCGCCGCAGCCTGGCCCAGGGGTACCGGGCGGCCACTAAGGTGATTGTGGCCCAGCGGATCAGCAGCATCCGCCATGCGGATTTGATTCTGGTGTTGGAGGAAGGGCGGGTCATCGGCCGGGGCAACCACGAGACTTTGCTGGGCACCTGCCCGGTGTACCGCCAGATTGCCAGCACCCAAATGGGGGTGGATTCCTGTGGCTGAACAACCGGGCATGATCACCGGTGGCCGGATGACCAGAGGGGAGACCAGCGGTGACCGCCGGAATTTGGGGGCCGCCAAGCAGCCGAGAGGGGCGATTTTGCTGCGGCTGTGGCGGTATCTGGGGAAAAACCGGCTGTTGCTGGCGCTGGCCATTGTGCTGTCCCTGACCGCCAATGTTCTGGCCTTGCTGGGCCCCAGGCTGTCCGGCCAGGCCATCAACGTCATTTCCGAGGGGCCCCTGGACCTTCCCTATATCTTGAACCGGGCCGGGTGGATGGCGGTGGTGTACAGCATTTCCGCCGGTCTGTCCTACGGCCTGTCCCAGGTGATGATCCGCCTGTCCCGCCGGGTGGTGCGGCAAATGCGCCGGGATATTTTCGCCCGGCTGGTGCAGCTGCCGGTGGGCTTTTTCGACCGGTATCAAACCGGCGACATTTTGAGCGTTATTACCTATGATGTGGATACGGTGAACCAATCCCTGTCGGCGGACTTGCTGCAAATTCTCCAAACCCTGGTGACGGTGGTGGTGTCCTTGGTGATGATGCTGACCATCGCCCCAAAGCTGGTGCTGATTTTCTGTGTCACCATCCCCGCCACGGTATTCTTCACCCAGTATATCACCCGGCGGGTCCGGCCCCTCTTCCGCCGCCGGAGCGCCATGCTGGGGGAGCTCAACGGCTTTGTGGAGGAGATGATGAGCGGCCAGAAAACCACCCGGGCCTATGGCCGGGAAGGGGCGGTGCTGGAGCACTTTGACGAAAAAAACCGCCAGGCTGTGGAGGCCTATACCGAGGCCGAGGCCAACGGCACCATTGTGGGGCCTGCCATCAACTGCATCAATAACCTCTCCCTGGCCATGGTGTGTATTTTCGGTTCCCTGCTGTACCTGTCCGGCGGCATTCGCCTGGGGGATCTGTCCAGCTTTATCCAGTATTCCCGAAAGTTTTCCGGCCCCATTAACGAGGTGGCCAATATCATCGGCGAGCTGCAAAGCGCCTTTGCCGCTGCCGAGCGGGTCTTTGGCCTGATGGATGCCCAGCCGGAGCCGGCAGATAGCCCGGAGGCCGGGGTGCTCACCGGTGTGCAGGGGGATGTGGCCCTGGATCGGGTGTGCTTCGGCTATACCGAGGACCGGATGATTCTCCAGGACTTTAGCCTCCACGCCAAGCCCGGCGCGCTCATTGCCATTGTGGGCCCCACCGGCGCGGGAAAAACCACGGTGATCAATCTGCTCATGCGGTTTTATGATGTGCAAAGCGGAACCATTTCCGTGGACGGGCAGAATATCTGCCAGGTCACCCGGGAGAGCCTCCGCCGGGCCTACAGCATGGTGCTGCAAGAAACCTGGCTGTTTCATGGCACGATTTATGAAAACATCGCCTATGGTAAGCCGGATGCCACCCGGGAGGAGGTGGTGGCGGCAGCCAAAGCCGCCAGAATCCACAACTATATTTCGTCCCTGCCTCAGGGATATGACACGGTGCTCAGCGACAACGGCTCCGGCATTTCCAAGGGGCAGAAGCAGTTGCTCACCATCGCCCGGGCCATGCTGCTGGACAGCGCTATGCTGATCCTGGACGAGGCCACCTCCAATGTGGATACCCAGACGGAGCAGGCCATCCAGGCGGCCATGGAGGAACTGATGGTGGGGAAAACCTGCTTTGTCATTGCCCACCGCCTGTCCACCATCCGCCACGCCGGGCACATCCTGGTGATGCGGGAGGGCCGCGTGGTGGAACAGGGTACCCACGACAGCCTGATGGCGCAAAACGGCTTTTATGCCCAGCTGTACTACGCTCAGTTTGATACCTACGCATAGGGATAGGACCTGTTGCAAAATCTGCATTTTGCAACAGGTCCTGCCGTGTTTCTTAGCGGCTTTTTCCCGATACATCTGCATCCATAAACCTGCCGCCCTTCCTCAGGTCAATCCCCGGCCATGGGAGAAAAGCGTCTTGTACTGGGAAGGAAATTTGTGTATAATAAAGGGCACCTTATCATTCCCGCAGGGCGTCCACCAGGGCAGTTTTCCCGGCGGCTACGTCCTGCTTGGCTTTGATCACCTTGGCCGGAACGCCGGCCACCACGGTCTCCGGCGGTACGTCGGCAATCACCACCGCCCCGGCGGCCACCACGGCGCCCCGGCCTACCCGGACGCCTTCCAAAATAACGGCGTTGGCGCCGATGAGTACGTTGTCCTCAATCACCACCGGTGTGGCGCTGACCGGTTCAATCACCCCGGCCAACACTGCGCCTGCCCCCACATGGCAATTTTCCCCCACGGTGGCCCGGCCGCCCAGGACGGCCCCCATGTCGATCATGGTGCCTTTGCCCACCACTGCGCCAATATTTAAGATGGCTCCCATCATGATGACGGCGCCGTCTCCGATCTCCACCTGATCCCGGATAATGGCTCCCGGCTCAATGCGGGCGTGGAGGTTCCGCTTATCCAGGAGGGGCACGGCGGAATTCCGGGCTGGGTTTTCCACCACCATGTCCAAAATGGCCTCCTGCTGGGCCTCCAGCTGGGGCCCCACGGTTTTCCAGTCGCCGAAAACGATTTTTGCCCCTGGACCGGCGGGGAATTCTTTGGCGCCGGGGAAGCTGGTGGGGGCCTTTTCCCAGAGGTAAACCTTCACCGGGGTCTTTTTCTCTGCAGTGCGGATAAATTCGATGATTTGTTCTGCGTTCATGGAAGGAACTCCTTTGCGTTTTTCTTTTAGCATACCACGAACGGGCCAAAATGACAACCGGAGGAATGCTCATGACCTTATCTCAAGACCGCCGGGCCCTGCACCAGATTCCGGAGCTGGAGCGGGAACTGCCCCAGACGCTGGCCTATTTGCGCCAGGTCCTTGCGCCGCTGCCCTGCCGGATCTTTTCCCCGGCGGAAAGCGCGCTGTGCGCCTTCTTTGACTTTGGCCGCCCGTCGGCTCTGGCCTTCCGGGCGGATATGGATGCGCTGCCGGTGACGGAAAAAACCGGCCTGACCTTTGCCTCCCGCCATCCGGGACGGATGCACGCCTGCGGCCACGACGGCCACATGGCCATGGCCCTGGAGCTGGCCCGGCGGGTAGCCGGGGCGGCTACTTTGCCCCACAACATTCTGCTGGTGTTTCAACCGGCGGAGGAGACCGGCGGCGGGGCGAAGCCCATCTGCGACAGCGGTGTGTTTACCCAGTACCGGGTGGAGGCCATTTTTGGCCTGCACCTCTGGCCGGAGCTGTCCCTGGGCCGGATTGCCTCCATTCCCGGGGGGATGATGTGCCGCTCGGCGGAGGTGACCCTGACGGTAACCGGCCACAGCGCCCATGTGGCCCACGCGGAGGAGGGGCTGGATGCCCTGGAGGCTGCCGCCCGCTGGTACTTGGGGGCCCTGGCCCTGGAGCGGGAGCTGCCGCCGGAGGAGCCCCGGCTGCTGAAGTTTGGCAAACTGACGGCAGGCACGGTGCGCAACGCCCTGGCGGCTTCTGCCCGGCTGGAGGGCACCCTGCGGGCCTTCCGGGATCCGGTGTTTGACCGGCTCCGGCAGGGATTAGACCGCCTGGCCCGGCAGATTGCCGGGGAAACCGGCTGCGCCCTGGATCTGGCCTATTCGGAGGGATACCCGGCGGTGTGGAATCCGCCGGAGCTGCTGGCCCGGGTAGAGGCTCTGTGGCCGGTGGACCGGCTGGAAAAGCCCGCCCTCATCACTGAGGATTTTTCCTGGTATCAGCGGTATCTGCCCGGCCTGTTCCTGTTTGTGGGCTGCGGGCCTGCCCCGGCCCTGCACGCGGCGGATTTCCAATTTGACGAGAAGGCGCTGACAGTGGGCGCGGATCTGCTCTGGCGCATTGCGGAGGAATTTTCATGGAATTAAACCGGAATTTAGACGGCCTCCGGCTGGGGGGGATCCGCCGGTTTACCAACCTGGCCAAGGCGGTAGACGGCTGCATCCTGCTGACCCTGGGCGAGCCGGAATTCGATACCCCCGCCCCTATCCGGGCGGCGGCCAAGGCGGCCCTGGATCAGGGCTTGACCCATTACACGGCAAATCCCGGAGATATTGGCCTGCGCCAGGCCATTGCCGGATTTGAGGCGGAGAAGCGGGGCCTTACCTATACCCCGGAGGAAGTGCTGGTGACCTTGGGGGCCACCCAGGCGATCTATACCGCCATGACCGGCGTGCTGAACCCCGGCGACGAGGTGATCATTCCTACCCCAGCCTTCAGCCTATATGACACGGTGGCCCGGATGGCCGGGGCAACGCCGGTGTATGTGGATACCGCCGGGGACGGCTTCCAGCTCACCGCCCAGGCGGTAGAACGGGCCGTCACGGAAAAGACCAAGCTGCTGGTGCTCAACTCCCCCAATAACCCCACCGGGGTGGTGTACACCCGGGAGAATCTGGGGGCAATCGCCAATCTGATCCGGGAGCGGGACATGTTTGTGTTGTGCGATGATGTATACTGGGGCTTGGGTCACTGCTTTACCTTTACCCAGTTCACCCAGCTGAAGGAGAAGATTTTGGCGGTACAGAGCTTTTCCAAGCCCTATGCCATGACCGGCTGGCGCATCGGTTATCTCATGGCCCCCCAGCCGGTACTGGAGCGGCTGACGGTGCTCCACAGCCATATGGTTACCTGTGCCCCCACCATGCTCCAGGCCGCTTGCAAAGCCGCCCTGGCCTGGGACCCCGGGGAGATGGCGGCCCGCTACGCCCAGCGCCGGGCCTATATCTGCCGGAGATTGGCGGACATGGGCCTGCCGGCCCAGGAACCAAAGGGCGCCTTTTATGTCTTTCCCTCCGTTCGCCATTTGACCCAGGACGATGGGGAGTTGTGCCTCCGGCTGATTCGCCAGGCCAAGGTGGCTGCGGTGCCCGGTTCCGTGTTCGGCGCCCCGGGGTACCTGCGTATGTCCTACTGCTGTGCCATGGACCAGCTGGAAACGGCCATGGACCGGCTGGCGGAATTTTTGCAGAATCAGTAGGCCTTCCTGCTGCTTGAACCACCACTGAAAGAAGGAGTGTTTACCCATGAAAACCGAAATTTTCCGGGGCATTGCCACTGCACTGGCTACCCCCATGGACAAGTCCGGCAACATTGACTATGCCGCCTACGGCCGGCTCATTGACTGGCAGATCGACTCCGGCGTTGCCGGCCTGGTGGCCTGCGGCACCACCGGGGAGAGCGCCACCATGACCGAGGCGGAGCATAAGCAGGTCATTGCCTTTACCGTGGAGCGGGCAGCCCACCGGGTGCCGGTGATTGCCGGTACCGGCAGCAATTCCACCGCCAAGGCGGTGGCCATGACCAAGTATGCCTGCGCCGTAGGCGTGGACGCCTGCCTGGTGGTAACGCCGTATTACAACAAGGCTACCCAGGGGGGATTGATTGCCCATTACACCGCCATTGCCGACGCTTCGGATAAGCCCCTGATTTTGTACAATGTTCCCTCCCGCACCGGCTGCAACCTGCTGCCGGACACCTGCGCTGCTCTTGCTGCGCACCCCCAGGTGGCGGCGGTGAAGGAGGCTTCCGGAAACATTGGCCAGGTGGTCTCCCTGGCGGCCAAGGCCGGCGGCCGTCTGGCCATCTATTCCGGCAACGACGATCAAATTGTGCCCCTGCTGGCCATGGGGGGCTCCGGCTGCATTTCCGTGCTGTCCAACGTTTTGCCCCGGCAGGCCAGCGAGATTTGCACCCGGTTTTTCCAGGGGGATGTGGCCGGTGCAGCGGCGCTGCAATGCCGGCTGCTGCCCCTGATCGACCTGCTGTTTTGCGAGGTCAACCCCATCCCGGTAAAGGCGGCCCTGACGGCAATGGGCTATGGGGAGGGGGGCATTCGCCTGCCCTTGACCCCCATGGCAGAAGACCGCCAGGCGGCGCTGCTTGCTGAACTGAAGAAGTGGGGGGCATTGGCATGAGGATCATTCTCAACGGCGCCCAGGGCGCCATGGGCCGGGAACTGCAGCGGATCTTACCGGCGGCAGGCCATGAAATTGTAGCCAAGGTGGATGTGAACGGCGGAGCGTATACCGGCATGGCCCAGGTGCAGGTTCCGGCGGATATGGTGGTGGACTTTTCTTTCCACACCGCCACCGCCGGAGCGGTGGACTATGCCCTTGCCCACAACCTGCCCATTGTGGTGGGTACCACCGGCCACACTGAGCAGGAGCGGGCCCATATTCTGTTGGCTGGGGAGAAGATCCCTGTGTTTTACAGCGGCAACATGAGCCTGGGCATTGCGGTGCTGTGCAACCTGGTTCGGGAGGCAGTCCGGATTTTTCCCCAGGCCGACGTGGAAATTCTGGAAATCCACCACAACCGGAAGGCGGATGCCCCCAGCGGAACCGCCCTGATGCTGGCCCGGGCAGTGCAATCCGTGCGGCCGGATGCGGTGGTACACTGCGGCCGGGCCGGGGTTGGCAGCCGCCTGCCCCGGGAGATCGGGGTGGCCTCTCTGCGGATGGGCAATATTGTTGGCATTCATGAGGTGCTGATCTCCACCGGCAACGAAACCATCACCCTGAAGCACGAGGCCCATGACCGGGCGCTGCTGGCCCAGGGGGCGGCGGAAGCGGCAGCCTTCCTCCAGGATAAAGGGCCGGGGGTATACGGCATGGAGGAGCTGGTCAGCAAATAAATGGATAGAATTACAGCAAAATTTGGGGGCACCTCCCTGGCAGATGCCGCCCATTTCCGCCGGGTGCGGGAGATTTTGGCCGGGAACCTTGCCCGGCGGTTTGTGGTGGTTTCCGCACCGGGGAAGAGAAGCGGCCAGGATGCGAAGATTACGGATCTGCTCTATGATTGCCATCAGGCGGCCAGAGCCGGCGGGGATGTGGCTTCGGCCTTCGCCCCGGTGGAGGTCAGGTTCCGGGAAATTCTGGCGGGGCTGAATCTTAACTTGGATTTGTCCGAGGAATTCCGGGCAACCCAGTGGGCCATGGAGCGGGGAGCCGGGCAGGCCTTCTGCGTCAGCCGGGGGGAGTATTTCAGCGGCCGGATTATGGCGGCGCTGCTGGGCCTGCCCTTCATTGACCCGGCCCAGTGTGTGTTTTTCGACGAACATGGACAATTTGACGGGGAGGCCGCCCAGCGAACCTTACAGGAGAAGCTGCAGGGCCTGCCTGGGGCGGTGATGCCCGGATTCTATGGCGGCATGCCGGACGGCGCGGTGGCTACCTTCGCCCGGGGTGGGTCGGATATCTCCGGGGCCATCCTGGCCCGGGCTTCCGGCTCGGCGGTGTATGAAAACTGGACGGATGTGTCCGGGGTGCTGGCGGCGGATCCCCGGGTGGTGGAAAACCCGGCGCCCATCGGCTGCATGACTTACACCGAGGTGCGGGAGCTGGCTTACTTGGGGGCTACGGTGCTCCATGAGGACGCCATTTATCCCGCCAAAGTGGCGGGAATTCCCATCCACATCTGCAACACCATGGCCCCCGGGGACGGGGGCACCTGGATCATTGCCCGGCAGGATGGACCGGCGGGGGACATCACCGGCCTGGCCGGCCGGCGGGGCTATTCCGCCATTCAGGTGGAAAAGGAGCGCTCCAATACCGAGGTGGGCTACTGCCGGAAGATTTTGTCCTGCCTGGAGAAGAACGGGGTGCCCTTTGAACACCTGGCCACCGGCATTGGCAGCGTCTCACTGGTGGCCCCCACGCCCCTATTGGACCGGCACCGGCAGAGCCTACTGGCGGATATTCAGGCGGCGGTGCATCCGGACAGCTTGCAGATTTTGGATAACCTAGCCATGATTGCCGTGGTCGGCCGGGGAATGGCCGGCCGGCCCCAGGTAGCGGCCCGACTGTTCTCCGCTGTGGGGGAGGCCGGGGTAAACGTCCGGCTCATTGACCAGGGGACCAAGGAGCTGAACATCGTCCTAGGGGTGGATGAGGCGGACTATCAACGGGCCACCAACGCCATCTACAACCGGTTTTTTGCCGGGAAAAGAAAGGAAGATTGACCAATGGAATATCAAAAGGGAAAACATGCCTGGATTGTCCGCCTGGACAAGGGGGAAGAAATTGTGGAGCGCTTGCTGGCCCTGGCCAAGCAGGAAAATATCCGCCTGGCCGGGGTAAACGGCCTGGGTGCGGTAGGGGATGTCACCGTGGGGGTATATTCCCCGGAGACGAAACAGTACCGCTCCAACGTGTTTCAGGGGGACTTTGAGATTGTCTCCCTCCATGGCACCCTGACCACCAAGGCCGGTGAGCCTTACGGCCATTTTCACATGAGCTTTGGTGACGGACAGGGCCGGGTATTTGGCGGCCACCTGAACCGGGCGGTGGTCAGCGCCACCTGTGAGCTGGTGCTCCAGGTGCTGGAGGGCACGGTGGAACGGGCCATGGATGAAGAGATCGGTCTGAATCTCATGGTGTTCGGCCAGGCTTAGGCGATTTGCATAGGAATATGGCGGGCTGGCGCAAATATACGCCAGCCCGCCATATGGTCGTTTACCTGGGCTGCAGCCACTTCCGCAGGAGCAGCGCCCGCCGGGGGTAGTCGGTGATGACACTGTCCACCCCCAGGGCAATGAGCCAGGCCAGCACGCCGGGGGAGTTGGGGGTATATACGTTTACCGCGATGCCCCGGGCGTGGAGCCGCCGCACCAGGCTGAGGCTTACCCGGAGATACCAGGGGTGAAAGGCCTGGAACCCCAGCTCCTGGACCACATCCTCTGGGTTGGTCAACAGGTCATTGCTCAGCAGGCCGCAGGGCGCCTCCGGCGCCACCGCCTTCATCCGCAGCAGACTCTGGACGTGAAAGCTGGAAAATAAAACGTTATTCTCCTGCCGGTAGGCCTGTACAATGGCCCAAACCTTTTCTTCCAGGCCGGGATAGGCAAACCAGCCGGTTTTCAGTTCAATGTTGGTTCGGATTCCCGCCGGGGCGGCAATGGCAAAGTACTCTTCCAGGGTGAGGATGCTTTGCGCCTCCCCTTTCCCCGTTATCTGCAGGCGGCGAAGTTGGGCCAAGGTCATGTCTTTGACATAGCCCTTGCCGTTGGTGGTCCGGTCTACCCGCTCATCGTGGATCACCACCACATGGCCGTCCCGGGTGAGATGTACGTCTAGTTCAATGCCTTCTGCGCCGGACTGTACCGCCTGGCAAAAGGCCAGCTTGGTGTTTTCCGGACAGCGGCCGCTGTCGCCTCTGTGGCAAATGACCATCGTCATATCCATGCCCCACCTTTCTGCTGCCGATTTTACGACAGCGTAGGGGAAAATGCAACTGACATCATTTGGCTACATCTACCGAAAGAATTTCCCCGGTGTATAAATCCACCCCAATCCGGTAGGCATCGGCAAAACCGTCTATCTCTCCGGTGTAGGTAAACACCCAGGCCAGGCGGGTAATGCCATAGTATTTTTCCGCACCTGTCTCCCGGTCCCATCCGGGCCTGGGCAGGCAAATGGTCAACTCTGCCGTTACCTGGTAGCTGTCCAGCGGTTGGCGGAAGCCGGTGTAGTTGCCGGCAATTTCCCTGGCCTGGTCTTCCGTCAGGGGTTCATCCCCCGGCTGATGGTCGTCCAGCAGGGGAACATAAAAGCAGTGGGAATCCTGAAAAGCTCCGGTACAGGGATCGATGATGATCCGCACCTCTTCATAAGCGCTGTACAGGGTTTGTTTCTGCCCCCACAGGGTCACATCAATGGGCCGGTCAAAGCAATACATCCAGCTTTCCCCGTCAAATTTTTCCACCCGGTGAAATACATATCCTTCGGCATAGGGCAGGGCGTCGTAGTAGCCCTGGGCGATGGCCAGCGCATCCGCCTCGTCCATGGGTGCGCCCCCATCCCGGAACGTGTCAAAGGCGGTTACGCCAATGAGGTGCCCGGTTTCTCCGTCAAAGGTGACGTCATGCGGGGTTTCCCCGGCAGAAAAGGAAACCACCACTTCCTCCCGGCTCCAGGACTGGTTAGTCTGCCGGGTGACGGTGGCCGGCGTTTGGCTTAAATTCCCTTTGCCAATTTGCTCCATCACCGTGATGGCTTGGGTCAGAAACCACTGATCCGTGAGGGGAGATGCCTCCTGCCCGGCAGTACTTGCTTGGGCCGGATCCAGGGTATTTTCCCCATGCACCTGGATGTTGTTTCCAGAATAAGTTTGCGGTTCTTCCGGCATCCGCCAGCGGGTATATCCGGCCCACACGCCAATGCTCAGCACTGCCGCTGCGGCGCAGGCTGCCAATACCCGGGTTACTGTCCGGCTGGGCCGGCGGATCTTTTGCCGGAATCGCTTTTGGATGCCCTTTGGCCCAGGGTAGGGCATGGTTTCCAGCTGCTTTAGTTGCCGGGGGTGCAAAGATAGCCAAAAATTATCCATCGTACATTCCCTCCCGCTTTAGGGCAGAGGCCAGTTTGGCCTTGCCCCGGCGAATTTTTTCATAGACCAGGTTAACCGGCAGCCGGAGTTTCGCTGCGATATCTGCCGGTTTGACGGTATAGATCAGCCGCAGGGTGAGGATTTCCTGATCCGGTTGCCCCATTTCCGCCAGGAGACCAAGAATCCGGCCAAGGGTCATGCGGGACAGCAGCTGTTCCAATAGGTCCCCGGCGGCGGAATCTTCGACTTCATCCAGAGGAACCGCATCCACCCGGCGCAGCTGCCGCAGCCGGTCAATGGCCCGGGATTTGGCTTTGACACACAAAAAGGCCTTGATCTCGCCCCGGCTTGGGTCGAACAGATGGGGGTTTTGCCACAGCTCCACAAACACGTCGGAAACTACCTCCTCCACGTCCTCCTTTGTGCCGCAACCGGCCAGAATGCCGGAGACAATTGTCCAAAGAAGCCTGCCATAATTTGCCATTAACTGCTCATAAAGGCGTTCATCCTGCTTCCGCAGCCGCCGGGCAAGGGCATTTTGGTCCATTCGGCCTCACCAACCTTCTCTATATACAAAAGCGCTTCTCACTTTACCCTACGTTGGGCGCAGCGTTTTTTGGCTTGCTTTTTTCCGGGAACTGGAGGATAATGGAGGAAACCATTTGGGAGGTACTGCTATGGATTTTTTGGAAATTGCCCGCAACCGGCAGAGCTGCCGGGCATATGACAACACCCGGCCGGTGGAGCGGGAAAAGCTCCTGGCCTGCCTGGAGGCGTTACGGTTGGCGCCCTCGGCGTGCAACGCACAGCCCTACCGCCTGACCGTGGCCCAAGGTGAAGTGGCCAGGCAGGTGGGGGCCGCCACCCGCAGTATGGGCATGAACGGCTTCACCCAAGACGTGCCGGTTTTCTTGGTCATCGAAGAAAGCGCGTACAATTTCACCGCGTCTGCCGGCGCTAAGGTGAAGGGCCAGGATTACCGGTCGGTGGATATCGGCATTGCCACTGCCTATTTTACGGCGGAAGCCCGGGCCCAGGGCCTGGCAACCTGTATATTGGGCTGGTTCGATGAGAAAAAACTCCAGCAAATTCTCCACACCAGCGGCCATATCCGCCTAGTCGTCAGCGTAGGATATGCCAAGGCAGGCGACGCCTTGCGGCAGAAAAAGCGAAAAGCCTTGGATGGGTTGGTGACTTGGCTTGGGTAACCAGAGCCGCAGCCCGCTGTATACCCAGGTGTATTGCCTGGTCAAGGAGATTCCCCCTGGCCAGGTAGCGACTTACGGGCAGATTGCCTGCCTGTTGGGCAATCCCCGGATGGCCAAAGTGGTGGGGGGCGCGCTGAATGCCTGCCGGGACACCGGCGTGCCCTGCCACCGGGTGGTGAACCGGACCGGTGGGCTGGCCGGCGCATTCTCTCCGTTTGGCAAGGAGACCCATCGCCTTTTGTTGGAAATGGAGGAGGTTCCCTTTTTGCCGGACGGCAGGGTGGATTTGGAAAAATGCCGGTGGCCCGGGCCGGAATCTCCTCAGCCGCAGAAAAAATAGCGGGGCTTTTGTTGCAATTTCCCGGTTTTTTGGGTATACTGACATTACCCAATGCCCCATGGATAGCCCTTAGCGGGGCGTAGATGATACAGAAAGGACAGATACCATGGCAGTATTAACCATTACAGAACAAAATTTTCAGGAACAGGTGTTGGCGTCCCCAGTTCCCGTCCTGCTGGATTTCTGGGCGTCTTGGTGCGGCCCGTGCCGGATGATGTCCCCGGTGGTGGACGAGATTGCAGAAGAGCACCCGGAATTTCGGGTGGGGAAGGTAAATGTGGATGAGCAGGGCGGCTTGGCTACCCAGTTCCGCATCATGAGCATTCCCACGTTGATGGTGTTTAAAAACGGGGAAAAAACCGGAACCTTGGTGGGCGTGCAGTCCAAGGCGCAGGTGTTGAACTTGCTGAAGTGAGCGGTTGCCCGCAGGAAAATATGGTTTACAGCCGGCAGGCCATGGGCCGCCGGCTGTTTTCTGCCCGGGAAATGGGGGAGGGGGAAACGGAGTCAGCCATTTTCTACGGCCTTGGTTACCCCGGTCCGGCGCTCCTTGGCCAGGCCGCCTGCCATATGCGCCACCTTCCCGTTGAGGAATCTGGCCCGCCGGATGGTTTCCTCTCCAAACCGGTTGCGCAGCCCGTCTACTGTTTCATCCAGCCGGGCTTTCCGTTCCTGCCGGTCAGGATCAAACTCAGAAAATAAATCGTACTGCATATACCGCTCTGCCGACAGCTTTGTCACCTGCACCCCCAGCTGCCGCAGGGGCATTTGCCTGTCCCAAACCTCATCCAGCGCCTGACAGGCCGCCTGGTACAGCGCTTGGGTGCCGTTGACGGTGTAGCTCAACTGCCGCTGGTGAGCATAGGTGTGAAAGGCGGTGTTTTTGATGCTGACGGTAATGCAGCTGCCGCTTTTGCCATCCCGGCGCAGACGCATTCCTACCGTTTCACACAGACTGAGCAAAATTTGGCAGGCGGTCTGCCAATCCAACACATCTTGAGATACGGTGACGGAGTTGCCGTATCCCTTGTTTTCCGCCGGTTCCGGGCAAACCGGCCCGGCCCACCGCCCGTTGGCCGAGTGCCACAGCACTTCTCCCTGCTTGCCCAGGTGGCGGCGCAGCTGCCTAGGGTCAGCGGCGGCCAGTTGGCCAATGGTGGAAATGCCAATACGGCGGAGCTTCCGCTCTGTGGCAGGCCCCACCAAAAACAACTCCCGTACCGGCAAGGGCCACAGCTTTTGAGGAATTTCTTCCGGGAATAGGCTGTGCACCCGGTCGGGCTTTTCCAGTTCGCCGGCCATTTTGGCCAGCAGCTTGTTGCTGGAAACGCCGATGTTCACGGTGAACCCCAGTTCCGCCTTGATTCGCCGGCGGAGCAGATCCGCCGCCTGCACCGGCGGGCCGTACAGCCCCTGGGTCCCGGTCATGTCCGCCCAGGCCTCGTCAATGGAATACTGCTCCACCGCCGGGGATACCTGGCGCAGCAGGCGGATCATTTGCCGGGAGCATTCCACGTACAGGCGGTAGTCCGGCGGAACCACTCGGAGGCTTGGGCATTTCTCCAAAGCCTGGAATAGGGGCTCTCCTGTTCGGATGCCATAGCCCTTGGCCGGGGTGCTTTTGGCCAGGATGATGCTGTGCCGGGATGACCGGTCCCCGGCAACCACCGAGGGAACTTGACGCAGATCCAGGGATTCTCCCAGCACCATAACCCGGTAGGCGGCCGTCCAGGATAGAAACGCGCTATTCACATCGATGTGAAAAATTACCCGCATTACCTCAGCTCCTTTTCCACCAAGTGCAGGCGGCAGTAACCCGGTTCCTGACGGATGCACCCCAGATCCTGGTAGCCGTTGCGTAGAAAAACCGCCAAATTGCCGTTGGGGAACACGCCGTCTTCATCGGTTACAGCAATCAGCCGCCGGTAATCTTGCCGAAGCATTTGCTCCAGTGCGCACAGTGGGCCGGATTTATGATCTGCCTCCGGTGCAGAACCATACAGGCAGGTGAGAAAGGCGGTATCGGGCCGCTTGGGCACATCATAGGGCACGATGGCGCTGGGAACAAACTCTGCACCGCCCAAAAGACGGTTCCCTTGCCGGTTGACGATGCCAAAGGCGCCGGTTATTCCCTGGTTCCTAAGCCAACCGGCCCTTTCCCGGCCCAGATTCTGGCAGCCTGTGCATTGGGCGGTCAGGCAAATATTCTGTTCGGTCAATGGCTCCAGCTGCCCATTTACCGGCAAACCGCCTAACGTAGGCCGGTATGGTTCTTCCTTTGGCAGGTTCCCACGGCACACAGACTCCAAGAAATCCCGGTTGAGCGGGGAAAAGTACCGCCGGGTATTGTCCACTACCGTCAACATGGGGAAAAACATCCGCTGGGCCCATGCTACGTCCGGCTGGCCGGTAATATCCACCCGGGAAATTTCCAGCCGGTTTTCATAGGCATCCAACAGCCGCAGAATTTCGCTGTGCAGCGGACACTGCATGCCCCAATAGTAAAAAGATAGCTTCATTTCCAGCACCTCAGTAGATCCAACGCAGCAGTGTCCAGCTGTGGCTGCGGATGGTGTATTTCAGCTCCAGCATTCGCTCCCGCCCCTCCACACAGGCGCGGCACAGAAAGATCAGGGCGTCCACCCCCACATAGGCCACCTGCCGGATGCTAAGCACCTGGTCAATGCCGGCGCTGTGCAGCTGGTGATCCTCGCCGGTAAAGCGAAACCGCAGGGGACGCAGCTGCCCGTCGGTTTCCCACAGGGCAATGACCTCCACCTTCACGTTGCGCTCCACTGTTCTCGCCTCCATATTCGAACGTTTGTTCTATAATACCATATGCCAACAGGCTTTGCAAGTGGGATTTTCTGCCGCAAGGAGAAGGGACCCCCGCACCCCGGCGATGCAAATTCCGTATCCCTCGCCCCGGCTTTTCCGGCAGCACACCGGCAGTGCCCTGGTAATTATGGGGACAGGCAGCAAGTTATTGCATGTCATTGCGAGGAGCGAAGCGACGGGACAATCCGTTCTCCTGCGGTAGCACATAGCGAAAGGGAATACTTTGGGCGAATACGGAAAAGCAGCGGATTTGCCTGAAGTAGTACCAGGTTGCCAGGATTCTCTGCGGGGACGCGGATTGCCACACCAGTGTGCGCACTGGTTCGCAATGACATGCAGAAATATGCTACGTGTTTGCGGTTGCAAGGGCGTGGGGTGCAATGGCATACAGAAGGCGGGGGTGTGGGTGCGGTTGCAAGGGGGTGGTGCACGGCAAGTGGGCAAGGGCGCTTTTCCGGCAGCATACCGGCAGTGCCCTGGTATTATGTGGACAGGCAGCAAATTACTGCATGTCATTGCGAGGAGCGAAGCGACGGGACAATCCGTTCTCCTGCGGTAGCACATAGCGAAAGGGAATACTTTGGGTGAATACGGAAAAGCAGCGGATTTGCCTGAAGTAGTACCAGGTTGCTAGGCTTCTCTGCGGGGAGAACGGATTGCCACGCCAGTGTGCGCACTGGCTCGCAATGACATGCAGAAACATGCTACATGGGTGCGGATGCAAAGGCGTGGGGCGCAATGACATGCAGAAGACAGATGCGTGGGTGCAAGTGCAAGGACATCGTGCGCGGGGAATTTTATGCCCCTACACCTACCTTCCCTTTGCCGGTTCCCAAAAGCGGCCTGCGGCTTGCAATCCCCGGTGTTCTCTGGTATAATCCAGGCATCTAGATGTGTTGGAGGGCGTTATGCTGAGATATCCCTGTCTGGTACTGGATCATGATGATACGGTGGTGCGTAGCGAAGCGACGGTAAACTATCCTGCGTTTTTGCAGGCGCTGCGGGAGCTCCGCCCCGGCCAGACCGTGTCCCTGCGGGAGTTTTCCCTGTGGACTTTTCAGGAAGGCTTCTTTGAAATGTGCGCCAACCACTTTGGTTTTCGGGAGCCGGAATTCCAGCGGCAGTTTGCCATTTGGCTGGACTATGTGATGACCCATGTGCCCCCGTGTTTTCCCGGCATCCGGCCAATTTTGCAGCGGCAGCGAGAGGAAGGGGGGCTGATTTGTGTGGTTTCCCACTCGGCTAAAGAGAATATCTCCCGGGATTATCAAACCCATTTCGGCCTTCAGCCGGACCGGATTTACGGCTGGGAGCTGGGGCCGGAGAAGCGTAAACCGGCGCCGTACCCCCTGGATGATATCATGGCGGGCTTCGGGCTGGAGCCGGGGGACCTATTGGTGGTGGATGACTTAAACACCGGTTACGCCATGGCCAAGGCCCGGGGGGTGGACTTTGTCTGGGCCGGCTGGTCCCGGGACAATATGCCGGAGATCGCCGCAGCCATGGCGCCAATTGCCGATTATGCCTTTGCTTCGCCAGATGAATTGGCCAAATTTTTGTTTGCGCCGGTGTCTGCCGGCTTGACAGGCGTGGTATAATGTAACCGGAAATTTCCCGGTGGACAGGAGGTGCCGCTGCCTTGGAAGGCGTTAAGGTCATGGCGAAAAATCGCCAGGTTTACCACGAGTATTTTGTGGAAGAGGAGTATGAGGCGGGCATCGAACTGTCCGGCACCGAGGTGAAATCCATCCGGGCCGGTACCCTGAACCTGAAAGACGCCTGGTGCGGCATCAAAGATGGGCAGCTTTATGTCAACCAAATGCACATTTCCCCCTATGAAAAGGGGAATATTTTCAACAAAGATCCCCGCCGCCCCCGGCGGCTGCTGATGCACAAGCAGGAGATCAACCGCCTGTATGGCAAGGTGAAGCAGGATGGCTATGCCCTGATCCCCCTGTCCGTCTATTTCAAACATGCCCGGGTGAAGGTGGCGGTGGGCCTGTGCAAAGGCAAGAAGCTTTACGATAAGCGGCAAGCTGCCGCAGAGCGGGACGCCCGCCGGCAGATTGACCGGGCAATGAAAGAGAGGTACTGACGCCATGAATCCGATGGTCACCATAGAGATGGAAAACGGCGGTGTGATTACCGCAGAACTGTATCCCGATCAGGCGCCCCAGTCGGTGTATAATTTTATTTCCCTGATTCAGAAGGGATTTTATGACGGCCTGATTTTCCACCGGGTAATCCCTGGGTTTATGATTCAGGGCGGCTGCCCGGAGGGAACCGGCATGGGCGGCCCGGGGTACTGCATCAAGGGGGAGTTCCTGTTTAACGGGGTGGATAATCCCCTGAAGCACAAGCGGGGGGTGCTGTCCATGGCCCGGGCCCAGTCCCCCAACTCTGCCGGCAGCCAGTTTTTCATCATGCACGCCGATGCCAAGCACCTGGACGGCCAGTATGCCGCCTTTGGCAAGGTCATCGGGGGCATGGATGTGGTGGATCAGATTGCCGGGGTGAAAACCGACCGCAATGACCGGCCCCTGACCCAGCAGAAGATTCTCCGGATTACCGTGGATACCCAGGGCCAAACCTATCCGGAGCCGGATCGGCTCCCTGACCCCTACGGCCGGTTTTGAGCCCCCCTTGGGGGGCAGGCGGGGCTGGAATGTACCGGGATTTGCCGGCGGGTTTTCGCCATTTTTCCCTTGACAGGACAAGGGGTCTTTGCTATCTTGAATTTTGATGCAGGCCTTCCCCTTAGTGGTTGCGCCAATGATATGGGGGCGTACTGGTTTCGACGGGGGCAGTGCGGCAGGAATAGCGGGCCGTGGCGCCTGGCCACGATAAAACGGGCAAACCTTAAACTTAACTGACAACGAAAACGTTGCTCTGGCTGCCTAATTAGGCGGCCCATCCGCCCCGGAAGGACCACGAGCCGGGCTCGGGTGTGATTTTCGTGGTGACCGTGCGTACGCTAAGCTTTGCGCGTACCATGCATCATGAAGCTACCGATTTCCGCAGGGTGTTTGTTCCCGGCGGGGAAAGGGAATGGAAATAACAAACTGCGCCCGGAGAGGTTCCTGTCAAGTTGTTTTCGGACGGGGGTTCGACTCCCCCCGCCTCCACCAAAGAAGCACCGCAATTTTGATACAATGGGTATCAGGATTGCGGTGCTTTCTTTTTGCCTAAAAGCCCTGATTTCCAGGGATTTCGGGCTTTTGAGATGTTTGCTGCTCCCCCAGTGATAAGGTATAACAAATTGCGCAAATTGAAAATAGCAAAAAAGTAGACACGGCTTGCCGGTCTCTGGTAGAATGA
>DVHJ01000060.1 GCA_018712145.1 Candidatus Faecousia faecigallinarum
GCTAAAATGATGTGAACCAAAAAAAGATGAGAAGTCATCCTCGATGTGGTATAATGAATTCACCACAAACCACCAAACCCAAGGAGGAGACTTCTCATGAACAGAATAACACAAGAAGCCCACAGCCGTCAAGCGGTAGTGAAGCTGGCAATGAAAAAAGGAAAGAGTTTTGCAGCAAAGAAGTATGGTGTAAGCCTGAGTAGCGTGAAGCGGTGATGTAAGCGATACGACGGCACATGGCAATCTTTGAAAGAGCGTTCTCACCGGCCGAAAAGTCACCCACGGCAGCATACGATGCAAGAAGAGGAGATGATCCGTAAGGCGCTGGACAAATCCTTTTTCCGCTACGGCTGGGAGGGCGCCTATATGACCGCCAAAGCGGCTGGTTATACAAGAAGCTACAGTGGCTTTCTCTATGCCGCCAGACGGATGGGGCTATGCGGAGGAAAAGCAGAACAGAAGCCGGCTCGCAAACATGACCGCCGTTATCCGGAACTGAGTGTTCCCGGTGAAAAAGTTCAGATTGATGTGAAAGAAGTGCCGTATTGCTGCTTAAAGGGAGCCGCAAAACGGGATGGAAAGCATCTTTATCAATGGACGGCCATCGACGAATGCACCAGAGTACGGTTTGTCTACGGCTTTGAGGAGCACACCCCAGAAAACACAGTAAAGTTTTTCAAAATGCTGCAAAAGGCGTTTCCATTTAAGATCGAGACGATTCAGACAGACAATGGCACAGAGTTCACCTACAAATACATCAGCGACACAGAGAAAAATCCCTTTGATGTTATACTGGAAGAGGCCGGAATCCAACACAAGCTGATTCCGCCCAGGACGCCGTGGCACAACGGCAAGGTAGAACGCAGTCACCGCAACGACCAGGGGTATTTTTACGATTGGGAGAAGTTTTCGGATGTGAAGGAACTGAATGAAAAACTGAAGGTACACCTTGCTTGGAGCAACCGCAAGCCGATGCGAACCCTGGGTGGCAAGAGTCCACTGGAGCTTCTGCAGGAAAAGCTGGCCACGGCCTAACAGCCTTGGCAAAGGTTGCAAGCCGAACGTATCTTGCGATACGTCCGTCTCGCAACCTGTAATATGCCACATCGAAAAATTTCTTCTTGTAGTTGGGTCACATCTATTTACAGCACAGACCAGAGAAGGGGATTTTTTCAAAAATCCTATTGATTTTGGGGCAGAATCCGGCTATAATACACTCTTGTATGAGGTCGGCCCCCGGGGCCGGTTCAAAACCCGTAAGAGGAGGTGAAACCCATGCCCAATATCAAGTCTGCCAAAAAGAGAGTGCTGCTATCCAAGGCCGCTTATGAGAAGAACAAGTCGAACAAGTCTGCGCTGAAGACTGCGGTGAAGAAGTTTGAGGCTGCTGTGGCCGCCGGCGACCGTGCCCAGGCAAACAGCGCTTACCTGAACGCCGTGAAGACGGTGGATCAGGGGGTGAAGAAGGGAATTCTGCATAAGAATAACGCTGCCCGGAAAAAGAGCAGCATGACCCTGAAGCTCAATCAGCTGGGCTGATCTGAAAATACCGCCTTCCGGCACATTCTTCTGCCGGAGGGGTTTTCATGACAGCGATGGGCCGCCGCAAGCTATGCGGCGGCCCATCGCTGTTTTCTGCCGGTAAAGGCAAGAGCATTTCTTTGTTTAGTCCTGAAGCCTTCCGCCTTAGCCGCAGTGGCCCTCGTGACAGGCCACGCAGTCAAAATCCTTGAACTGTTGAGGATCGTAGGCAATGCCATGCTTGTCGTAGTAGTCCTTCACCGCTGCCCGCACAGCCTCCTCGGCCAGCACGGAGCAGTGGAGTTTATGGGCAGGAAGACCGTCCAGCGCCTCTACCACCGCTTTATTGGACAGCTCCAGAGCCTGAGCAATGGGTTTACCCTTGATCATCTCTGTGGCCATGGAGGACGAAGCAATGGCGGAACCGCAACCAAAGGTATTGAACTTTACATCGGTGATAATGCCATCGTTTACCTTAATATAGATCTTCATGATGTCGCCGCATTTGGCGTTGCCCACTTCCCCCACGCCGTCGGCATCGTCCATCTTCCCCAGATTCCGAGGATGAGTGAAATGATCCATCACTTTCTCACTATACAGCATAATGAATTTCTCCTTTCTCAATGGCCTCCCAAACCGGGGAGATGGAACGCAGGTAATCCACTACCTGGCGAATTTCCGCAAGCATATAGGTGACATCTTCGCCGGTGATGTCCGGACCCAGGCTCAGCCGCAGGGAGCCGTGGGCCACCTCATGGGGCAGGCCCAGGGCCAGCAGCACATGGCTGGGATCCAGGGAGCCGGAAGTGCAGGCAGAGCCGGAGGAGGCTTCGATCCCCTTGGCGTCCAGCAACAGCAGCAGCGACTCTCCCTCAATGCCCTGGAAGCATACATTCACGTTGCCAGGCAGGCGGCGCTGGGTATCGCCGTTGACGATGGTCAGGGGAATCTGACTCAGGCCGGCAATGAGCCGGTCCCGGAGAACGGTAAGCTTTTCTCCCACTTCTGCCATGTGCTGGCAGGACTCGGTGAGAGCGGCTGCCATAGCGGCAATGCCTGGCACATTTTCTGTGCCGCCCCGCTTGCCCCGCTCCTGGGCGCCGCCTTCAATCAAGTTGGTCAGCCACACCCCGGTGCGGGCATACAGAGCGCCCACCCCCTTGGGCCCGCCAAACTTGTGGGCGGACAGGGACAGTAAGTCGATATGCATGGCCTGCACATCCACCGGCACATGGCCCACGGCCTGCACCGCGTCGGTGTGAAACAGCACCCCGTGTTTCCGGCAGACCGCGCCGATTTCGGCAATGGGCTGAATGGTGCCGATCTCATTGTTGGCAAACATCACCGAAACCATGCAGGTATCCGGGCGAATGGCTGCCTCCACCTGCTCCGGTGTGACAATGCCTTGCTTGCCCACATCCAGAAGGGTCACCTGAAAGCCCTCTTTTTCCAAGCGCTTGAGGCTGTGGAGCACGGCGTGGTGCTCAAAGGCAGTGGAAATAATGTGCATTTTCCCCTTCTTTTTCCCCAGAGTCGCCCCGGTGAGCAGGGCTTGGTTGTCTGATTCACTGCCCCCGGAGGTAAAGTAGATCTCCCGGTCTTTCTGGGCGTTGAGGCATTTTGCCACGTCCTGCCGGGCCTTTTGCAGAACCTCGTTGGCTGCCTGACCCACGGTGTGCAGGGAAGAGGGGTTGCCCCAAACCTGATCCATTGTCTCCAGCAGCACCTGCCGGGCTGTGGGACTTACCGGCGTAGTGGCTGCATTGTCTGCATAAATGATTTTCATTTCATCACCCTTTGTGCCAAATCTATATCAGTTGTGGTATTTTCCGTCAGTCCTGGAACAAATCGGTGGACAGATACCGCTCCCCGCCGTCGGGCAGGAGCACTGCCAGCACCTTGCCCCGGTTCTCCGGCTCCCTGGCCAGCTTATCCGCTGCTGCCAGCGCTGCCCCGGAGGAGATGCCCACCAACAGCCCTTCCAGCCGGGCCATATCCCTGGCAGCAGCCTTGGCCTCTGCCAGGGTCACAGGGATCACCCGGTCGTACAGTTGGGTATCTAACACCTTTGGCAGAAAGTTGGGACCGATGCCCTGGATGCCGTGAGGGCCGGTTCGGCCCTGGGACAGCAGGGGGGATTCCGCCGGTTCCACCGCCACCAGGCGAATGGCAGGGTTCTTCTCCTTCAGGTACCGGCCGGCGCCGGTAATGGACCCGCCGGTGCCAACGCCGGCCACCAGGATATCCAATTTGCCCCCGGTGTCTGCCCACAGTTCCGGGCCGGTGGTTTTATAGTGGGCTGCCGGATTGGCCGGATTGTCAAACTGCCCGGCCACCCAGGCCCCAGGCATTTCTGTGGCCAGCTGCCGGGCCTTTTCCACCGCGCCCTCCATCCCCCGCACGCCGGGGGTGAGCACCAGCTCCGCGCCGTAGGCGGAAATTAGTTTCCGGCGCTCCGGGCTCATGGTGTCCGGCATGACAATGATCACCCGGTAGCCCCGGGCTGTGCCAAAGGCCGCCAGGCCAATGCCGGTATTGCCGGAGGTAGGCTCGATGACTATGCCCCCGGGGCGCAGGATCCCCTGATCCTCTGCTTGCCGGAGCATCTCCAACGCTACCCGGTCTTTCATGCTGCCGGCCGGATTCCGGCACTCCAGTTTGCCCAAAAGTTGCACCGGTAATGCCCTAGCCTGGGTAAACCGCCCAAAGCGCACCAGGGGTGTGTTCCCCACCAGCTGAGCCAAGGATGTATACACAGAAATTCCTCCCTTGTTCCGGGGATTGGCATGGGTACATGTTAGCACATAATTCCTAGTAAGTCAATAGGAATTAGGAAGTTTTCTCCGTCCTCACCGCCGGATAGCATATTCCACCGGGGTGCTGGCCGGGGCCTCCAATTGCTCGGGATGCTGGAGCAATTCCTTGACCAAGGCCACGGTGCCGGAATAATAGTAACCGTCGGCAATCCGCTCATCCAGGGTAATGCCCAGAGGGATCACCATGTGGGGGTCCGGGACGCCGTCTGCGTCATAAGTCACGGCCATATGCTTCTTGCCAATTACCACGAAGCAGGAATTGGTACCCCAGTTATTCAGGTGGTGGTACCCGCACTCCAGGCCGATGGAGCCAAGATTGCTGATGAAAATAGAGGAATAGTTGGGGTCGGTAGCGATGATGCTCTGGGGGACCTTGCCGTGACGGTCCAGGAAAAACAAAATATGCATCACCAGCCGGAGAAGCGGGCGGGGCAGATGAAGAAGCTTGTCCATGGTGTCGCTGGAGGGATCCTTCACATCGGTGCGGCGGGTCTGATGAATGGTTTTCATCAGGTCGGCGTGGAAGGAATCCACCGTGGAATCTGGATGGTATTTTAGCAGTGCCAGGCCCTCTTCCGACTTATCCTCGAACTTCTTCTTCACCACAAAGGCTACGGATATTTCCTTACGGAGGTAAACCCGGTTGTAGGCAATGAACCGGTTCATCTTAGGCCGCAGGACAAAAGCTTTGGCAATGGCCGCGCTGATTACGTGGAAATAGGTGTATTTGTCCTCCGTCAGCCCCTGGTTTTTCTTGGCCAGGTAGGCATCCAAAGGGCGCAGGTCGATATCCAGGTTGATATACGCCTCATTATCCGCCCGGTTTGGATACAGGTGGGGGGTGAATTGGGTCATCCCCGGCAACTCCCGGAGCCACCAGCCGTCTTTCCGGTCGCCCCAGTGCTTTTTTCGTTCTTCCATAAATACGCTTCCTCCCATTGTTTTCATACACATGTGTTCATTATATCCCGAAAGCCGGGCAAATGCAACTTTTCCTGGCGAAAAAGAGAAATTCCCACCGAAACCGGTAACGATGCGTAAAAAGCCGGTTTTCCTGGCTTCCTGGGGCAGCCAGAAACTGCCATCGGGGTTTGGTGCCGAATTCCACCGGGTCGCAGTTTGTCCATGTTAATTGCGGGTAAGCAGGCGTTGTCCGTCAAAGACCAGCATTCCCTGGCCAATGCCTGGCATACCGCCCCGGCAGAAATAAGCTTTCAAGCCCCGCTGCATCGTGGTGTTTTCCGGCAGCTCTTCCACCGGGCGTTGCCAATCCCGGCCAAAGACCCGCCAACCATCGGCGAAGTCCGGTGTCTGGGTCTGGCGGAGCAGGGTAAAATCCCGGGCAAAATCCCGGACATGGGAGCCCTGGGGCAGGGCCTGGCCGTAGGGCGGATACAGCAGCCAGGATGAGCACAGGCAGACCAGCTTCTCCCGGTGGAAAAATTGCCAAGCTTGACGGTAGGAATCCATCCGGGCCTCCAGGGTGAAGGGCTCGCCGCTGGAGGGGATGTGCAGCTGTAAAACCGTCTCCCCTGGGCGCACCGTGACGCCTGCTGCTGTGACCGGCGCGTCCAGCCGGCAGGTGCTCATTTGATACTCCATCCGCCCCAGCTTGAACAGTTCCCCGGCATATAAGATGGGGTACCAATGGGCTACAAACGTGCCCCATACTCCGTGAAGCGCCCAGCATTCCCGGGCTTTGTACCCCAAGTCCTGGCAGGTGGCCCAGAAGACCTGGGGGGATTTTACCCGGTCCAGAGCCGGTTTTGCCGCCATCACCAAAGTCAGCAGCCACAGAGTATATAGATGTATTCCGGTTTCCGCAGCCAGTGCGGTAAGGGCGTTTTGCGTGGCGGCGGTATCCCGCCGGGCCCAGTAATCCGCCACAATTCCGGCAAACCCCCGCACTTTCACCTGCGCCAAGGCGCAAACCAGCGCAGTCTGGGCCGGTTGAGGAAAGTTTGTTTGGGCACAAAATTGGGTCAACCATTCTTCCATTGCTATACCTCTGCGGCCAGGGTCCGGAGATACATCCGGGCCAATTGGCCATCGTTGTCCTCCACCATGCCGTAAAATTGAAAGCCGCACCGTTCATAAAATCCGACATGATCCGTCAGCAAGTAGCAGCGCGCAATCCCCAGGGCCGCCAAGTCCAGACAGGCCAGGTCCAACATCTGCCGGGCAAGTCCCTTGCCCCGGTACTCGGGCTCCACGTACACGGCGCACAGGTTGGGGGTGAGATCCCGCCGCCGGTGAAAATCATTGTCAATGGCGCCTACGCCTGCGGCGATCTTCTCCCCGTCCAGGAGCAGGTACCACTGGGGGATCCCGGTGGGGTTGGCTTGACAGGTTTGTATGCTTTCCAAATACACCGCCGCCGGAATACCCCAGCGGTTGCTAAACCAGTTGGCAGCTGCTGCACCCATTTCCGGGTGTTGCCGTAGGCATAGCCATTGCATATTTTGTTTCCTCCTTGATCAATAAACATTGGGCAATCATCATCCGCTTTACGGATAAATTTGGGTTAAAAAACAATTTGTATAAAATGCGCATTGACAAAATTGTGCATTTATGCTATATTTATCCAGGGAGAGAGGGAATAAACTTGGTACTTTTCCCGGGCGCGCTGGAAATATTCAACTATCCTCCGGCGTTGAACAAAAACAACCGCATTGGAGGTATTTTTTATGATGCAGAAATCTGACGGCCTGCGCAGGTTGGCCGCTGGTTTGGCACTGGTGGGGCAGGATATGACCTATGAAGCCAACGCCATGGTCAGCACGGTCACGGATAATTCTGTCACCGTCAGCGGAACCGGGGAAACCGCCGCCGGCATCCGGCTGGACGGGACGGCAGG
>DVHJ01000061.1 GCA_018712145.1 Candidatus Faecousia faecigallinarum
CACTACTTTGGGCAAATCCGTAGCACTTTCCCGTATTCGCCCAAAGTACTGCTTTCTGTCATGCCCTGCCGCAGGGGAAGCGGATTGCCACGTCGCTCCGCTCCTCGCAATGACATGCTGTAACATGCACCTGTCCGCATGGCAAGGACGCTTTCCAAGTGGCAAATTCGTTGCGCTTTTCCGCATTCCGCAGGCATCACCCCCCTTGCAACCGCGCACACCTACCCGTCTTCAGCATGTCATTGCGAACCAGTGCGCACACTGGTGTGGCAATCCGCGTCCCCGCAGGGAAACCCGGCAAGCTGGCACTACTTTGGGCAAATCCGTAACACTTTCCCGTATTCGCCCGAAGTACTACTTTCTGTCATGTCTTACCGCAGGGAGTACGGATTGCCACGTCGCGGGGCAGCCGCCCCGCTCCTCGCAATGACATGCAGAAATTTGTTGCGCATACGCGTTGCAAGGACGTACTACCCCGCCTGTGCATTCACCCAGCAGCACCCCCTTGCACCCGCGCTACCGTCGTCGTTGCGGGGCGGGGACGCCAAAAAAACCGCCGGCTCCGTCTTAAGCGGCTTGGCTAAGACGGAGCCGGCGGTAGGTTTACCGGTTAAAGATCTTGAAAATTTCGTCGATGTCGTCCACATCCTCGGTGGGCTTTGGCCGCTGCCCGGCTGCGGTAAAGGCGCCGGGCCTTCCGCCAGCGGTCTTGGCCGCCGGGGATTCCTTCTCCGAGGGCTTGGCCTCGAAGCCGGTGGCAATGACGGTAACCCGCATTTCGTCCTCGAAATCGTTGGAATAGGTGGCGCCGAAAATAATGTTGGCCTGGGGATTGGCCGCTTCCTGCACAATGCTGGCGGCAGTCTCCACGTCGTCCAGGGTCAGCTCCGGAGAACCGGTGACGTTCACCAGCACGCCGGTGGCGCCGTTGATGGAGGTTTCCAGCAGGGGGCTGGCCACGGCGGTCATGGCCGCCTGCTCCGCCTTCTCCCGGCCGGAAGCCACGCCCACGCCCATATGGGCCCGGCCGGCATCCTTCATCACGGTGGACACGTCGGCAAAGTCCAGGTTGATGATCACCCGCTCGGAATAGCCCACCAGCTCGGAGATGGAAGTCACCGCCTGCTTCAGCACATCGTCGGCAATGCCGAAGGCGTTGGCGAAGGTGATCTTCTGATCGGTGACGTATTTCAACCGGTCGTTGGGGATGATGATCAGGGAGTCCACCTTCTGGGACAGGGCGGCGATGCCCTCCTCCGCCTGGCGCATCCGGTTGGCCCCTTCAAACTTGAAGGGCTTGGTCACCACACCCACGGTGAGGATGCCTGCCTCATGGGCCAAGTCCGCCACAATGGGGGCCGCGCCGGTGCCGGTGCCGCCGCCCATACCGGCGGTGATGAACACCATATCGGTGCCCTCCAGCACTTTGGAAATGGCCGCACGGCTCTCCTCCGCGGATTTTTTGCCGATCTCCGGCTTGGAACCGGCGCCCATGCCGCCGGTAAGCTTCTCGCCAATCTGCACCTTGTTGGGGCAGTTGGATTTGTTCAGATCCTGCTTATCGGTGTTGACCACCACGAACTCCACGCCGCCTACGCCGGATTCGATCATCCGGTTGACTACGTTGTTGCCGGCGCCGCCCACGCCGATCACCTTAATATTTACCACGCGATCCGGGTAAGTTTCAGGAATGGTATTTCTCGCCATAGTTTTGCTCTCCTCCTATGTACTCTTTGTATTCACGCCGCAAGCGGCAGTAACAGGCCATATACACCCGTTTATTTTATCGTGAAAGTTCCGATTGGTCAATAGAAAATCGCATTTTTCGCCAAAGATTTCCTACCAAGGGGTAAATGTGGCTTTCCCCGGCTCGGTGAGCTGCAAATCCAGCACGCCGCCCCGGTATCCCCTGTCCTGCAGCTCCGCCACCGCCTGCACCATATACCGGGTCTTATAGGCCAGCTCCTCCGGCCCACCCAGCAGCACCTGGTAGTCATCGCCATACCAGACCTGTAAATCATACAGGGCCGACACATCCACCCGGGTAATTTCTGCGGTGCGGTCCACCTCCTGCAGGGTTTGCAGAATGGTCAGCGCCGCCGCCGCCCGGGCGGCGGGATCGCCGTTGGCCTGGGGTTCGGTCTCCCCCTCCGGCTGGGTCTCCGGCTCCGGGTCCGCCGCCGGGGTCAGGGTAGCGCCAACGGTGGGATTTTCCGCCTGGATCCCCGTCACCTGAATGTGCGCCCCGGCGTCCTCCACCGGCTCCAACAGCTTTCCCCCGTCGTCCATCAGCCACCAGCCCCCACCGGCGGCGGAGACGGCATACACCGCCTCCAGCTCCACAATGTCAATATTAACCGTATTGGGCAGTTTTATACCAATCTGTACCTGATCCACATAGGGAAGCCGGTTCAAAATCTGCCCGGCTGCCTTGGATTTCCCCAGCAGCAGCAAATTTTCCCCCCCATCGATGCCGGAAGCATCGATAATTTCCTGGGCGGTATACTTGCCGTTGCCGGTAACCCGAATATTCTGCACCCGGAAGAAAATGGTCAGGCCCAAAATCAGGGCCAGCACCACCGCCCCGGTGGTCACCAGCTGGCGGATCAACCGGCGGCGGGGCAGGGGCCGGGGGGGCGTGCGGCGCTGGGCAGGCCGGCGGCGCCTGCTGTCCGGTTTCCGGGCCGGCCTGCGCTCCGGCCTGGCGGTCTGCTGCCGCTCCGGTTGCCCCTGGGCGGTTCGCCGCCGCTGCTCCGGCCCGCCGGCAGTTCTTCTCTCCCGGTCCGTACTTCTCCGGCGCTCCGGCTGGCTTCTTCGCCGCCGGGCCGGGTCCGTGCTTTTCCGGCGCTCCGGCTGGCTTTCCGCGCTTCTCCGGCGTTCCGGCCGGCTGTCCCCCCGTCTGGATTGGCTTTCTCGCCGCCGGTTTGCTTGACTGCCGGCGGCTCGGGGTTCGGAAGCGCGCCTGGGTGGGGCCTCTGATTGCCGGTTCGCCGGCTCAGGCCGGCTCTGTTCGTCCCAATTCATCTGGTAAACCTCTCCGTTCCAATTTCACGTCCCCACCTAGCAGCTCCAGCTGCCGGGGAAAGTCCGCATATCCTCTGTTCAAGTGGGCAAGGCCGCCTATCCGGCTTATCCCCCGGGCCTGCAAGGCGGCAATGACCATTGCCGCGCCGCCCCGCAAATCGGTGGCCTCCACCTGGGCGCCGTGGAGTTCCGGCACACCGGTCAAAGCAGCCACCGCTCCGGCGGTTCGGATATTGGCTCCCATGGCCTGCAGGGCCGGCACATGGCCGTACCGGCTGGCAAATACGTTTTCCTCAAATACCGTTACCCCCCGGCTCCGGGCCAGGGCCGCCATCAGGGGGGCCTGGGCGTCGGTGGGGAAGCCGGGATAGGGGGCGGTGCGCACCGGACTGACCGCCTTCAGCCTGGCCGGCGCCTTCAGGTGCAGCTCCCCCGCCCCTGGCGAAATGGTACACCCGGCGGCGGTCAGGGCCTGGAGCACCGGCTGCAAATGCCTGGGCTCCGCCTCCAGCAGGCGGAGCTCTCCTCCGGTCCCGGCGGCGGCGCACAGGTAGGTGGCCGCCGCCATCCGGTCGGGCATCACCCGGTACTCCGCCCACTGGGGCAGTCCCCCGGTGATCTGGAGCATGGCCGAGCCGCCTCCGGCAATGTTTGCCCCGCCGGCGGAGAGCATGGCGATGAGATCCGCCACCTCCGGCTCCCGGGCGGCATTGTAAATGGTGGTGGTTCCCTCCGCCCCCAGGGCGGCCAAAATCAGATTCTCCGTGGCCCCCACGCTGGGAAAGGGCAGGGTGATGGCGGCTCCCCGGAGCTTACCCCGGCAGTACAGCCAACCCTCCGCCCGCTCCACCTCCGCCCCCAGGGCCTGTAGGCCCAACAGGTGCAGGTCGATGGGGCGGCTGCCCAGGGGACAGCCCCCGGGCTGGCACAGGCAGCAGCTGCCGGTTCTGGCCAGCAGCGGCCCCAAAAACAGCACCGACGAGCGCATGGCCCCCATCAGGGCCCGGGGAATCCGGTTGCCGGTGAGCCCGGTGGGGTCCACCTCCACCGTGCCGCCGGTGCGGCGGACCCGGCAGCCCAGCCGGGTCAAAATGGCCAGCGCCGCCTCTACGTCCGTCAATTGGGGGCAGTTATGTATCCGGCAGCCCTGGCGGAACACAATCGCCCCGGCCAGCAGCGGCAGCACGCTGTTTTTCGCCCCCTGGCAGACGATCTCCCCGGCCAGGGGGCGGCCTCCGCGAATCCACAAATAGTCCATGGGCCTGGCTCCCTTCTGCAATCCA
The DNA here is from genome assembly GCA_018712145.1 of Candidatus Faecousia faecigallinarum. Lineage (GTDB taxonomy): Bacteria > Bacillota > Clostridia > Oscillospirales > Oscillospiraceae > Faecousia > Faecousia faecigallinarum. The sequence goes on from DVHJ01000061.1 coordinate 4,308, forward strand.
ATGGGTTTTGCCCATCCTATGCCGAAGGCGGCAGGCTGGTGTCTTTGGCAAACCGGGAAATCAAGCACCGGAATCCCGGTTCCTTTCCGGCTTGGCGGCCAGGGCCAGAATCACGTCGCAGATCCGCTGGGCCGAGTCCACCACCGCCAGGTTCAGCAGCGCCCGGCGCATGGCCCGGCGGCGGGCGGTGTCCGCCAGCAGGGCCTTGACCTCGGCAAACAGCCGCTCCGGGGTGCAGTCCCGCTCCAGAATCAGCTGGGCCGCCCCCCGGTCGGCCAATACCCTGGCGTTTTTCTCCTGGTGATTGTCGGTGACGTTGGGGGATGGCACAATGATGCAGGGGGTGCCGGAGGCGGCGATTTCATTCAGGGTGGAGGCCCCTGCCCGGCCGATGACCAGGTCCGCCGCCGCCATGCAGGTGGGCATATCATAGATGTACTGGCGCATATCTATGCCGGGACAGGCCGCCAGGTCCACCCCCTGGGCCTTAACATACTCCGGCATCCACTTCCAGCCGTAGGCCCCGGTGGCGTGGATATGCTGCCAGGGGCAGCCCGCCCCCTGCTCCAGCCGGAAAAAACCGGCCATGCACTTGTTCATCTCCCTGGCCCCCAGGCTCCCCCAGGCCGAGACAATCAGGGGCCGTTCATCCAGGCCCAGGGCCCGGCGGGCATCGGCCTGTTTGGTGTAGATAAATGCCTGCTGCACCGGCATCCCCACTACCTCCACCCGCTCCGGATGGGGGTATTGAGCCCGGCTCTCGGCAAAGGAGACCAGAATCTTCGCCGCCCGGCCCGCCACCATCCGGGTGGCCAGGCCGGGTACGGCGTTGCTCTCGTGGACGCAGGTGGGGATACCCATGCCGGCCCCTACCCGCAGCACCGGGAAGCTGGCGTAGCCTCCCGTGCCCAGGATCACATCCGGGGCAAACTGGCGGATCAGCCGCCGGGCCTTGGCCAGAGCCGCCCCGGTATGCACTGCGCCGGCGAGGTTGTGCCACACCGCCGCCGGGGTGAAGCCCCGGCGAAAGCTCCGGGGGTCCAGGGTCTCCAGCCGGTAACCTGCCTTGGGCACCAGCTGGCACTCCATGCCCCCCTCTCCCCCCACAAAGAGGATTTTGCTCTCCGGGCGGCGCTCCCTTAACACATTGGCCACGGCGATGGCCGGATTGATGTGGCCGCCGGTACCGCCGCAGGTAAAGATCACATTCAAATTTGCTCCCCCCTATCTGGTGCTGGAACTCCACCGGGAGATGCTGAGCATAATGCCCATTTCCCCCAGGTTCATCAGGGCGCTGGTGCCGCCGTAGGAGAAAAAGGGCAGTCCTACGCCGGTGGAGGGCAGCAGGTTGCTCACCACACCCATGTTCAGCACCACCTGCACCGCCAGCAGGGTGGTCAGGCCCACCCCCAGCATGGTGGAAAACCGGTCCGCCGCGTGCATGGCGATCCAGTAGCCCCGGAGGATCAGCATGGCAAACAAAATGATAATCCCCAGGGCGCCGATCAGGCCCAGCTCCTCGCAGACCACGGCAAAGATATAGTCGTTGTGCTCCTCCGGCAGGTACAGGTGCTTCTGCCGGCCCCGGCCGAAGCCCAGGCCAAACAGGCCGCCGGAGCCGATGGCATACTGGGACTGGAGCACCTGATAGCCGGTGTTCTGGGCGTCCGCCTCCGGGTTGAGCCAGGCGGTAATCCGGTCTCCGGCGTAGCCCATGACGGAGACATACAGCACCAGGAACCCCAGGGCCAGGGCGATGGCCAGAAAAATCCACCGTTTTTTCACGCCGCCCACATACATCATCGCCAAGCTCACCAGGCCGATGATCATAATGGCCGACAGATGCTTCTCCAGGGCCACCAGGCCCAGGATCACCAGGACCACCCCGCCTAAACGCAGGACGCCGTAGCGCCAGTCCGCCATTTTTTCCTTATACTGGGCGGCCATGGCCGCCAGCATACAAATCAGGCCGAATTTGGCCACCTCGCTGGGCTGGAACCGGCCCAGCAGGGGCAGCTCCACCCACCGCTTGGCGCCGCCGGCGGACTCGCCCACCACCAGCACCGCCACCAGCAGAACGATGCTCAGCCCATAGACGATTTTGGCCAGCTTCTGCCACAGGTGGCAGGAAAAGCGGCTGGCCACAAACATAATGGCCAAGCCAATGCCCACAAAGGTCAGCTGCCGGACAAAATAGTATACAGAGTTGCCCGTCTCATAGTTGGCCCGCACATAGCTGGCGGAAAACATCATCAGCAGGCCGATGGCGGACAGCAGCAGCACCAGGGCCAGAAACGGCACGTCCACCATCCCCCGGTCATCTGCCGGGGCTTTGGCCAACCGCTCACCCATATCCGGCGCCTCCTTTCTCTGGGGTTAGTATCTGCCCTGAATGCCGAACCAGGCCAGCAGGCACATCAGGCAGGTCACGGTGACAAACACCGCAAAAATCTTCTTTTCCGACCAGCCGCACATCTCCAAATGGTGGTGGAACGGGGCCATTTTAAACACCCGCTTGCCGTGGGTCAGCTTAAAATAGGTAACCTGGATAATGTCCGACAGGGTCTCCCACAGGTAGACGATCCCCACCAGCACCAGCACCAGGGGAATATCCAGGGCAAAGGCCAGGCCGCACACCGCGCCCCCCAGAAACAGTGCGCCGGTGTCCCCCATAAACACCTGGGCCGGGTGGAAGTTATACACCAGGAAGCTCCCCAGCCCCCCCAGCAGGGCGGCGGGGAAAAAGGCCAGGCCCCACTGCTTGGCGGCCACCGCCGCCACCAGGAAGAAGGCCATCACCGGCATGGTTACGCCGGTGGCCAGGCCGTCGATGCCGTCGGTCAGGTTCACCGCGTTGACGCAGCCCACCATGACAAACATGGCAAACACCATATACACCACCGGATGCACCGGCAGGCTTACATTGGCGAAGGGAATGTACAAATCGCAGCTCAGCAGGCCCGCCCGGTACAGAACGTACAGGAATATCCCGGAAGCGGCCATTTGCAGCATGGCCTTTTGCAGCGCGGTCAGGCCCAGATTCCGGTGGTACTTCACCTTGAAGAAATCGTCCAAAAAGCCGATGAGGCCAAAGCACAGGGACAGGGCCAGCACATACACCGGGGAAAAATCCCCGCCCCGGATCTGGGGCAGCCCGAACAGCAGGCTGAGTAAGCTGGCCCCGATGAACACCAGCCCCCCCATGGTGGGGGTACCGGCCTTGGTGGCGTGCCAATTGGGCCCCACCTCCCGGATCTCCTGGCCGGCCTTCAGCCGGCGCAAGGCAGGAATCAGCACATAGGCCAGCAGCACTCCAACACAAAAACTGCATAGCACGGTAATGCCTAGCATAACTCTATTTTGTTCCTCCATAAACATCCTCCTGTCTTATCTCTCTGCCAGGAACAGCTCCAGTACCTGCTCCATTTTCATCCCCCGGCTGCCTTTAAACAGCAGGGTGTCCCCGGGCTTGGCCCTGGACCGCAGCAGCTCCGCCAGGTCCTGGGGGGTATCGCAGGCCGTTGCCCGGTCCGGGCGCATGCCGCCGGTGAGGGCGCCCCCCACCACCCGGGGGCCGTTCTTCCCCAGGGTAAAGAGCATGTCGCAGTTGGCCGCCGCAATCCGGCCGATGCGGTAGTGCTCGGCTTGGGTGCAGGAGCCCAGCTCCAGCATATCCCCCAGCACCGCAATGCGCCGGGTGGGCCGGCTGCCCAGCACCTCCAAAGCGGCGGCCATGGACTCGGGGCCTGCATTGTAGCAGTCCTTGATGATCTCATAGCCTTTGGCGGTGAACACCTCCTGCCGGCCGGCCAGGCTCCGGTAGTCCGCCAGTCCCTGGCAGATATCCGCCGGGCCTACCCCCAGGCACTCCGCCGCCGCCAGGGCGGCCAGGGCGTCGCAGATGTAGTGCCGCCCCTCCACCGGCAGGATCACCGGGTACTCCCCGGCGGCGGTAGCGGCCAGGAAGGCGCAGCCCCCGGCAGCGGTGGGGATTTGCCGGCCCCGCACCTGGCACTGGGGATTGTCCATGCCGAAGTAGGTGGCCTCGTACTTCTCCCGCAGGGCCCAGAGCATGGGCTCATCGCCGTTGAGCACCAATTTCCCCCCGGGGCGCAGGCCCTGGAGAATTTCCAGCTTGGCCTTGAGAATACCCCCCCGGGAGCCCAGGTGCTCAATGTGCATGGTGCCGATGTTGGTGATCACCGCCATATCCGGCCGGGCAATGGAGGTCAGGTAGGCCATCTCCCCAAAGTGGTTCATGCCCATCTCCAGCACCGCCACCTGGGTATCCTCCGGCAGGGCCAGAATGGCCATGGGCAGGCCGATGTCGTTGTTGTGATTGGCGGGGCTGCGGCCGGTGACGTACTTCCGCTCCAGCACCGAAGCCAGCATTTCCTTGGTGGTGCTTTTCCCCACCGAGCCGGTGACGCCCACCACCGTCATGTTCATCTGCAGCCGCAGCTGCCGGGCAATGTCCCCCAGGGCCTTCCTGGGATTGGGCGCCACAATGGCCGGGTAATCCCCCGGGCAGTGGGTGCACAGCACCGCCGCTGCCCCGGCTTGCATGGCCATGGGGATGAACGCGTGGCCGTCCCGGTTGCCGGACAGGGCCACAAACAGCTGCCCGGGCTGGATCTCCCGGGAATCGTTGTTGGCGCCCAGGAAGCTCACCTGGGCGTATTTCGGGTCAACCGCACCGCCGCACCACTGAGCGGCCTGCTGTAGGGTAAGTCTGCTCATGTTACCTCTTTCCGCCGCCGGGCCAGCCAGGCAGCCACTTCTTCTCTCTCGTCTAAATGCCGCTTCACGCCGCCGGTTTCCTGGTAGGTCTCATGGCCCTTGCCGGCCAGGAGGATAACGTCCCCCGGCCTGGCCTGGTCCAAGCTGTAGCCAATGGCCTCCCGGCGGTCCGGGATAACGGCGTAAGGTGTATCCGTTTCCCCCACCCCGGCCAACATATCCTGCAAAATGGCCTCCGGCGCTTCCGACCGGGGGTTATCCGAGGTAAACACCACATAGTCTGCCAGGTCTACCCCGATTTTCCCCATGATGGGCCGTTTTTGCCGGTCCCGGTCGCCGCCGCAGCCAAACACCGCCACCACTCTGCCCCGGCAGAAGCCCCGCACCGCCTGGAGCACATTTTCCAGCCCGTCGGGGGTGTGGGCATAGTCGATGAGCACGGTAAAGTCCGTGCCCGGGGTGGGCACCACCTCGATCCGGCCCCGGACCCCCTGGGCATGGCCCAGGGCCTGGGCCACCGGGGGCAGCGCCAGATCCAGGGCCGTGGCCAGGCCCAGCACCGTCAGTGCATTGTATGCCGAGAACCGGCCGGGAATGCCCAAACGTACCGGCAGGTCCCCCACCCGGAAGGCCACATGATCCGCCGCCAGGGTGAGGTTCCGGGCGGTGAGGTCCGCCGGTTTTCCCGCCAGGGAGCAGGTAATCACTTTGCCGGTGCACCCGGCCATCATCTCCCCGGCCCAGGGGTCGTCCAGGTTGAACACCCCCGCCCGGCACCGGGTAAACAGCCGGGCCTTGGCCTGGGCGTAGCCGGCCATGGTGCCGTGGAAATCCAAATGATCCTCGGTGAGATTGGTGAAGGCCGCCGCCCGGAAGAAAATGCCCCCCACCCGCTCCAGGGCCAGGGCGTGGGAGGATACCTCCATCACCGCGTAGCGGCAGCCCGCCTCCACCATCCGGGCCAGCAGGGCCTGGAGCTCCAAGCTCTCCGGGGTGGTGCGCTGGGCCGGCAGCACCTGGTTGCCGATCCGGTTTTCAATGGTGCCGATGAGGCCCACCTTCGCCCCGGTGACCTGCTCCAGCACCCCCTGCATCAGCATCACCACGGAGCTTTTGCCGTTGGTGCCGGTGACCCCCACCATGGTCAGCTTTTCCGCCGGCCGGCCGTACCAGTTGGCGGCCATTTGGGCCAGGGCCAGCCGGGCGGAGGGCACCACCACGTAAGGCCCATCCCCGGCGGGGGCGGTTTCCGTGACGGTCACCGCCGCCCCCTTTTCCCGGGCCATGGGAATATATTGGTTGCCGTCGGTGACAAAGCCGGATATGGCCACGAAGGCATACCCCGGCTCTACCCGCCGGGAATCATAGGCCAGGCCGGTGACGGCCAGGCCCTCCGGGGCGGTGCAGGCAATCACCTGCACCCCCTGCAATAGCGCAGACAGAAGCAATGCTGTCCTCTCCTTATCGTTAATCCTGGGCGGTGTGGTCGGTGAAGTCCACCCGAATGGTGGTGCCGGGCACCACCTGGGTGCCTGCCGCCACATCCTGGTCCGTGGCGGTGACGTAGCTGCCGTCATCGTCGGCGCCCCTGGCCAGTACATACAGCCCGGCGTTGGTTGCCGCCTGATGGGCCTGGCTGATGGTCATCCCGGCAAAGTTTGGCACGGCCACCATTTCCGTTGGCGTTTCCTCGCCCATGTACAAAATGACCTCCGACTCTCCCGGGAGCTTTGCCCCGGCGGCGGGAATCTGTCCGGTGACGGTGTCTCCCTCGCCCACCACCTCGTAGGTCAGGCTGGCCTCCGCCAGCTGCTTTGCCGCCTCGCTTTCGGTGCAGCCGGCCAGGTCGGGCATATCCACCTCAACGCTGCTCATGTCCACTTCCGTCAGGTCCCGGCTGACCCCCAGATAGGGCAGGATATCCTCCATCACCCCCCGCACCGTAGGCGCGGCCATCACGCCGCCGGAGATGTAGATCCCGGTTTCCTCCGACGGGGTATCCAATGCCACCAGTACAATATACTGCGGATCATCCATGGGCGCAATCCCCACAAATGACACGATTTTATCATCCACGGCATTGCCCTCTTCGTCAACCTGACCAGTTTTCTCTGCGGTGCCGGTTTTCCCGCCGATGGCGTAGCCGGCAATTTTGGCGTTGCCGGCGGTGCCCTCCTCCACCACGGAGAGAATCATCTCCCGCATGATGGCGCTGGTCTCTTCGCTGATCACTTGGCGCACCACGGTGGGCTCGGTTTGTTCCACCACATTGCCGCCGGCGTCCAGCACCTGGCTGACGATATAGGGCTGCATCAGGTAGCCTCCGTTCACCACGGCGGCGATGGCCCGCACCAGCTGGATCGGCGTTACCTCGAAGGTCTGACCGAAGGAAGAGGCGATCACCGCCGCGTCGTAGCCGTTGGCATTGGGATTGGTGATGGTATCCTCAGAGAAGAAGTAACCGGCAGACTCGCCGGACATGCCCACCCCGGTGGTTTCCAGCAGGCCGAAGGCCTGGACATATTCGTAGAACGCCGCGCCCCCCAGATCCAGTCCAATGTGGGCCAGGGCCAGGTTGCAGGAATTTTGCAGGGCCTGGGCAGTGGTTTCCGCCCCATGGCCTTCATGCCTCCAGCAGTGCAGGGGCTGGCTGCGGCCGGAGAACATCTCGGAGCCGCCGCAGTAAAACGAATCGTTTACGGTGGTGGTACCCTCCTCCAGGGCCGCGGCCATGGTGATGATCTTGAAGGTGGAGCCCGGCTCATAGCCGTCGGAAACCACCCGGTTGCGCCACTGAGCCAGGCGGGCTTCCACCAGGGCCTCATCATAGGCGGCCTTGGCCTCCTCGTAGGCGGCGCTGCCCTCGGGCTGGAGCAGGTACGCCTGCTGCAATTGATCCAATTCTGTCTGGACGTCCCCATCGCCGATTTCCAGGTAATTGTTGGGGTCATAGCTGCCCAAGGTGGACATGGCCAGGATCTCTCCGGTTTTCACGTCCATCACCAGGCCGAAGGCCCCGTTCTGCACGTCGTATCTCTCGATGGCGGACTCCATGTTTTTTTCCAGGTAGTACTGGACGGTGGTGTCCAGGGTGAGCACCACGCTGTCGCCGTCGGAGGCCTCATAGTATTTTTCATAGGAATAGGGCATTTCCGTTTCGTAGTTGCCCTTGGTGGTGATCACCTTCCCCTCGGTGCCCTCCAACAAACTGTTGTAATAGGCCTCAATGCCTTCGGCGCCCACGTTGCTGGCGTTGGTAAAGCCGATGACCTGGGCGGCCAAGGTGCCGTTGGGGTAGATGCGCTGGGAATCCGGCTCCAGATGGATGCCGATAATGTCGTTTTCATTGATAAAGGTGCGGATTTGATCCGTCACCTCAGCGGATTGCTTCCTGGCCAGCATTTTATAGCGCATGGTAATATCCGCCGCCTGCTCTTTGATCCAGCTGGGCTCCAGGTCCAGAATGCCCCCCAGGGTGTTGGCGATGAGGTCGATATCCTCGTCATTGTCATGGAGCTCCTTGGGGTCCAAAAACACATTTTCCACGCTGGCCGACACCGCCAGCACGTTCATGTTCCGGTCGTAAATGGAACCACGGGAGGCGGTAACGGTGGTGGTGCGGGTCTGATTATTCAAGGCCCGCTGGGCATACTCCTCGTGGCGGAATACCATTAAATTGGTCAGCATACCCGCCACCGGCAAAAAGGCCACAATGCCGCACAGGATCATCACGATCCCGGTGCGGCTCAGCATGCCCCGGTCGGCCCGGATACGGCCCCGGGGAGATTTCTGTTTGGATTTGGTTTTCATAGCGCCACCCGGTATTTCCTGGATTTGGGCTTTTGCATCTGGTGGGCAGCAAGAGATTACCTCGCTGCCCACCCCGCGCCCATGTCAAATTCTATTTTTCCGTTACTGCAGATATGCCCACAGGCCCTTGGCCGTCTCCACAATGGCAGACCAGGCCGCCTGGATGGGGTTGACAGAGGACTTGGCGGTGATCACCGCAGTGTCTTCCGCCGGGATTTGGAGGTAGATGGTCTGCCGGTCCGTGGGCTGCTGCATCCCCAGCTCCCTGGCCCTGGCTTCAATGCTTTCCAAATCAATGTTGCTGTCGTACTGATTTTGGAGCTTTTGATTTTCCGCCTGAAGTTCTGCCACCAGCGCCTCCTGCTCCCCCAATTCGCTGGCGGATTCATATACCTGAGCATAGCCGAACAGCACCAGGGCCAGCATGATGATGGCCAAGCCCATGCCCAGCAGGGCTGCCGGCGCTACCGCCATCCGCTGCCTGGCTTGGCGCTTCGGCCGGCGGTTGGGCTGTTTTTTGGGTTGCCGGTTAGGTCGCCGCTCCGGCGCTGGGGAATAGGCCGGCTCCACGGCGGCGGAGCCATGCACCCGGTATTGTCTTGCTTCTTCCGGCATGATTGGCTCCTCCTTTCCGAAATTTACAGTTTTTCACACACCCGCAGCTTGGCGCTCCGGGCTCTGGGGTTCTCCGCCAATTCCGCCGCCCCGGCGGTTACCGGCTTTTTGGTGATCAGCCGGACCTTTGGCTTGCGGCCGCAGACGCACACGGGAAATTCCGGGGGACAGGTGCAGCCCCGGGCGGCGGCCTGCATGGCGTTTTTCACGATACGGTCTTCCAGGGAATGGAAGGTAATCACCGCCAGCCGTCCCCCGGGGGCCAGGCAGCCGATGGCCTGGGGCATCACCCGTTCCACCGCGCCCAGTTCGTCGTTTACCGCAATGCGGATGGCCTGGAAACTGCGTTTGGCCGGGTGCTGCTTCTCCCGCAGGGCCTGGGGGGGCATGGCCCGGCGGATGATCTCCGCCAGCTCCAGGGTGGTCTTCACCGGCCGGGTTTCCCGCCGACGGCAGATGGCCCCGGCAATCCGGGCGGCGTAACGTTCCTCGCCATAATCAAATAAAATCCGGCGCAGCTCCTCCTCCGGCCAAGTGTTCACCACCTGCCCGGCGGTCAGCCCGGCGCTGCGGTCCATGCGCATGTCCAGGGGCGCGTCGGCCATGTAGGAAAAGCCCCGGTCCTGCTGGTCCAGCTGGGGGGAAGATACCCCCAGATCCAACAGAATTCCGTCGGCCCGGGCAATGCCCAGCTCCCCCAAAATCCTGCCCAAGTCCTGGAAATTCCCATGCACCAGAGTGACCCGGGACAAATACGGCGACAGCCGCTCCGCCGCCGCAGCCAGGGCGGTTTCATCCCGGTCGATGCCGATGAGCCGCCCGGTGGTCAGGCGCCGGGCCACCTGCCCGGCGTGCCCCGCCCCGCCTAAGGTGCCGTCTATGTAGGTGCCCTCCGGCCGGACGGCCAGGGCCTGGACGCTCTCCTCCAGCAGCACCGAAACATGGTGAAATTGGTTCACCGGCTCATCGCCTCCAGGGCAGCCAGGAGATTCTCCGGGGTGAGCATCTCCCGCTCATAATCGGCATAGGTCCCGGCATCCCAGATTTCCGCCTGGCCGGCCTGGCCCACGATAATCACATCCCGGTCAATGCCGGCATACTGGTATAAATTGGCCGAGAGCAAAAAGCGAAACTGCCTGTCCGGGGTACACTCCACCGCATTGCTGAAGATGATGCCCACCGGACCCGCCTTCTGGGCGGGGGGCAGGCGGTTATACTGCTCGTTAAACTCCGCCCAGCCCTGGCTGGTGTAAACCGTGAGGCAGCGGCGGGAACCATGAAACCCCAAGGTGACATAAAAGGTTTCCCCCAGCTCCGCCCGGAGCTTGGCAGGGACAAACAGCCGGCCTTTATCGTCTACTCTGGCGGTATATTTCCCGATCATCTGTCCTCACCTCCACTCCACTTTGCTCCACAGTTTTACCCTTTTGCTCCACGTGTTTGTAGTATAACCCGCCTCCGGGAAAAAATCAATCTCTTTTTCGCTGGACACAGGATATTTTTTTCGGTAATTACCAAACTTTTCCAGTAATTTTGGTGTTTTTCAAACATTTGTTCGTGTTTACATAACCTTTAAGATTATGTGCCCGCCCTTGGCGGACACCCTCCGCAGCCTGCTTTTGTATCCCGGCAAACCTGCCGCCCCCCCTTCTCCCATCCGCCCCGGTTCCCGGACAATGGGCTGGCTGAATCTACAAATCTGCCCCAATTTTTCCGATGGTTTTTGCTTTTTTTGTTTGAATTTCCCTGGGACATGGTGTATAATGGCAATGAGAATCTAGAGAGAAGGAGGCGGTGGGATTGGGCAAGGCAGAATATGCCATCGAAATGCTGAACATCACCAAGCGGTTTCCCGGCATCGTGGCAAACGATAACATCACCTTGCAGCTGAAAACCGGCGAAATTCACGCCCTGCTGGGGGAGAACGGCGCCGGAAAATCCACCCTCATGAGCGTGCTGTTCGGCCTCTACCAGCCGGAGGAAGGCGAAATCCGGAAAAACGGCCAGCCGGTGCGTATCCACAACCCCAACGACGCCAACGCCCTGAGCATTGGCATGGTCCACCAGCACTTCAAGTTGGTGGAGTGCTTTACCGTCTTGGACAACATCATTCTGGGCGTGGAGCCCAACCGCATGGGCTTCCTGGAAAAGCGCCAAGCCCGGCAGAAGGTCATGGCCCTGTCGGAAAAGTACGGCCTGCGGGTAGACCCGGACGCCCTGGTGGAGGATATCTCCGTGGGGATGCAGCAGCGGACGGAAATTCTGAAAATGCTCTACCGGGACAATGAGATTTTGATCTTCGACGAGCCTACCGCCGTGCTCACCCCCCAGGAAATTGAGGAGCTGCTGCAAATCATGCGCAACCTGGCCGCCGAGGGCAAGAGCATTTTGTTCATCTCCCATAAGCTCAATGAGATCATGGCCATTGCCGACCGGTGCACCGTCCTGCGGAAGGGCAAGTGCATCGGCACCGTGGACATCGGCGGGGTGGACAAAGCCACCTTGTCCCGGATGATGGTGGGCCGGGACGTGGAATTCCAGGTACACAAGGAACCGGCCAAGCCCGCCGGTGTGGTGCTGGAGGTGTCGGATATCTCCGTGGGCTCCCGAATCCACCACACCGACGCGGTGCGCCACGTCTCCTTCCAGGTTCGGGCCGGGGAAATTGTCTGCATCGCCGGCATTGACGGCAACGGCCAGACGGAGCTGGTCTATGGCGTCTCCGGCCTGGCCCCCTTGAAAGGCGGCTCCATCCGCCTGTGCGGCAAGGATATCACCAAAGCCCCCATCCGGGAGCGGTCCATCCTGGGCATGAGCCACATCCCCGAGGACCGGCATAAGCACGGCCTGGTGCTGGACTACACCCTGGAGGATAATTTGGTTTTGCAGCGCTACTTTGAACCTGCCTTTACCAACGCCGCCGGATTTTTGCGGCGGGGCCCCATTCGGGCCTACGCCGAGTCTCTCATCGAGCAGTATGACATCCGCTCCGGCCAGGGCCCCGTTACCCTCACCCGGAGCATGTCCGGCGGCAACCAGCAAAAGGCCATCATCGCCCGGGAGATTGACAAAGATCCCCAGCTGCTCATCGCCGTTCAGCCCACCCGGGGCCTGGACGTGGGGGCCATCGAATATATCCACAAGCAGATTGTGGCCCAGCGGGACGCCAATAAGGCGGTTCTGCTGGTGTCCCTGGAGCTGGACGAGGTCATGAGCCTGGCCGACCGGATCCTGGTGATGTATGAGGGAGAAATCGTTGGCCAGCTGGACCCCAAAACCACTACCGTAGAAGAGCTGGGCCTGTACATGGCCGGCGCAAAGAGGGAGGCGGAGAATTCATGAAAAAGCAGCGCATTTCCCTGATCCGCCGCCCCGGCGCCCAAGCCATCCTGGCTTCCCTGCTGTGTATCCTGGGCGGCCTGTTGGTGGGCTGGCTGGTCCTGCTGCTGGTGGAGCCCTCCGGGGCGGGGCAGGCCATCCTGGCGGTGATCCAGGGCTTCTTCCACTACCCCCAAAACCTGTGGCCCAAGTACCTGGGCCAAACCCTGGTGAACACCGCTCCCCTGCTCATGTGCGCCTTGTCGGTGCTGTTTGCCTATAAGGTAGGCATGTTCAACATTGGCGCCGCCGGACAGTATGTGGCCGGCGCCTGCGCCAGCTTGTACTGCGCCCTGCAGCTGAACATGCCCTGGTACCTGTGCCTGGTGGCAGGCATCCTGGCCGGGGCGCTGCTGGGGGGCATCTCCGGCCTGCTGCGGACCTACTGCAACGTAAACGTGGTGATCTCCGGCATTATGCTCAACTGGATCGCCCTGTACTTGACCAACCTGGCGCTTACCGGGGTGAAAAACCCGGCCAGCCCCTATACCAAGAGCCTCATCACCGTCAACCCAGGGGCCATGCTCCCCAACTGCGGGCTGGACCAGCTGTTCGGCGGAGAAAAAACGGTGACCATCGCCATCCCTCTGGCCCTGCTGGCAGCGGTGGCGGTGTGGGTGGTGCTGAATAAAACCCGGTTCGGCTATGAGTTGAAGGCCACCGGCTTTAACTACCACGCCGCCAAGTACTGCGGCATGCGGGAAAACCGGAACATCATCCTCACCATGGTCATCGCCGGCGGTCTGGCGGGCCTGGGGGCGGGGCTACTATACCTCACCGGCATTGAGGAATGGGAAACCACCTTGTCCTCCGTCCCGGACATGGGCTTTAACGGCATCGCCGTGGCCTTCCTGGGGGGCCTCAGCCCCCTGGGCGCCATCCTGTCGTCCTTCTTCATCCAGCACATCACCAACGGCGGCGGCAACGTGGATCTGCGGGTATACTGCTCCCAGATCTCCAGCCTGATCTCCGCCCTGATCATTTACCTGTGCGCCTTTGTGGCCTTTTTCCAGGGCTTTATCCAGGATAGAATCCGAAAAAAAGAGGAAAAAGCGGCCAAAGGGAAAGGAGGCGGTAACCCGTGATTTTGCTGATCCAGTATACCCTGATTTTTGCTTCGGTGCTGCTGCTGGTGGCCCTGGGGGGCTGCTTTGCCGAGCACAGCGGCGTGATCAATATCGGTTTGGAGGGCATTATGGTCATCGGCGCCCTGGGCGGCGCACTGGTGATGAAGTTTATGCCCGTGAGCGTAGGCGCCCCGGTGATGATCCTGACCACCATTGTGGCCAGCGCCCTGTTCGGCTTAATCTTCTCTCTATTGCTGGCGGTGGCCGCCATCAACTTCCGGGCAGACCAGACCATCACCGGCACGGCCATGAATATGCTGGCCACCGCCGCCGCCACCGTTGGCGTAAAGGCCATGAATACCGCCATGTCCGGCGGCAGCGACGTGTCCTCCGACATCGCCTACACCCAGTCCAAGGACCTGTTTTTGGTGCGGCTGGGGGGCTTTGAATTCAACTGGTTCATGCTGGTGGCGGTGATTGCCCTGGTGGTCTCCTACATCCTGCTGTACAAGACCCGCTTCGGCCTGCGGCTCATGGCCTGCGGCGAGCATCCCCAGGCGGCGGACTCGGTGGGCATCAACGTGTACAAGATGCGCTATGCCGGCGTGCTGATCTCCGGGGCCCTGGGCGGCCTGGGGGGCATTGTGTTCATCACCGCCGGCGTCAGCGTCTGGAAGTTTGAAACCGGTGTGGCCGGCTTCGGTTTTCTGGCCCTGGCGGTGATGATCTTCGGCGGCTGGCAGCCGTTGAAAATCGCCCTGGCAGCGCTGCTGTTCGGCTTCTGCCGGGCCCTGGGCAATGTGTACGCCGGGTTTGACTTCCTGGTGGCTCTGAACGTACCCAGCTTTGTGTACAATATGCTGCCCTACGTGATTTCCCTGGTGGTGCTGGCCTTCACCTCCAAGCGCTCCCGGGCGCCCAAGGCAGAGGGCATCCCCTACGACAAATCCACCCGCTAACCCCCATCAAAAACAAGCTCCCCCTGGCTTACCCCCAGGGGGAGCTGATGTTTTCCCAGCCGCCCACGCTTTCCCCCTCTTTCCCCACTCTCCTTCTCTGCAGGGATGCGGATTGTCCCGTCGCTGCGCTCCTCGCAATGACAAGGGGGGAGGCCCTTGCACCCGCTGACACCTGCCCGTCTTCTGCATGTCATTGCGAGCCAGTGCGCACACTGGTGTGGCAATCCGCGTCCCCTGGCTGAGACGTAGTACATTGCACCACTGCCCGGCCGCGCGCACACCTACCAAACTTGTCATTGCGAACCAGTGCGCACACTGGTGCGGCAATCCGTTCTCCCCGCAGAGAAACTTGGCAAGCCGGCAATACTTTGGGCGAATTCGTGACGCATTGCGAATTCGCCCTAAATTCTGCTCTTTTTACGCCCTACCGCAGGAGTTACGGATTGCCACGTCGCTGCGCTCCTCGCAATGACAGTGGGGGACGTCCTTGCAACCGCTGACACCTGCCCGTCTTCAGCATGTCATTGCGAACCAGTGCACACACTGGTGCGGCAATCCGCGTCCCCGCAGAGAAACTTGGCAAGTTGGCACTACTTTTGGCAAATCCGTAGCACTTTTCCGTATTCGCCCAAAGTACTGCTTTCTGTCATGCCCTGCCGCAGGGGAAGCGGATTGCCACGTCGCTCCGCTCCTCGCAATGACATGCTGTAAC
>DVHJ01000004.1 GCA_018712145.1 Candidatus Faecousia faecigallinarum
GGAGCAGGACCAGGCCGTGGGCTGATAGCAGTCAGGTCACAAAGGGTCAAGGGCAAGACGAGCGGCGTACCGCCGCCCTTGACCCTTTGCGCCCTGTCCGCTGGAAGGTAACCAAGGGGCGTGAACCCGCCCCCATGCGACAGATTTCTACCAGAGCCAAAACAAATTTGCGCATAACCCTTGACACTACCAATTGCACAAACGAAAATGCAGAACTTTTCAGCAGGAAAACGCCGGGAATTTGCAGGAAAAACGAAAAAAGCGCCACCTTTTCAGGCAGCGCTTTTCTGGTGGACGATAACGGACTCGAACCGCTGACCCTTCGCACGTCAAGCGAATGCTCTACCAGCTGAGCTAATCGTCCGGAACAGAACCTTGGTTATTATATTGGCTTTCGCCAAATTTGTCAAGTCTTTTTTCCGACTTTCTCCGGAAAAGGGAAAAATACCGGTTTGGTACGCCGTTGGCCCTCCCCGACCCGATCAGGATAAGCAATGTCTGGCCATGGGGTTTCCGTATTCTATAGCAGGAAAACATCGACTGGAAATTTGGAAAGGAAGAACAGCAATGGCATTTGACTATAAAAAAGAATACAAGGAGTTTTATCTGCCAAAACAAACACCAGCCATCGTGGAAATACCAGAAATGCCTTTTCTGGCCGTGCGCGGCAAAGGGGATCCCAATGTGGAGGGCGGCGAATACAAAGCCGCCATTGGCTTGCTCTACGGCATCGCCTTTACCATCAAAATGAGCAAACTGGGCAGCCACCGTATGGCAGGATATTTCGACTACGTAGTGCCGCCGCTGGAGGGCCTCTGGTGGCAAGAGGGCGCCACCGGCAATGGCCCAATGCGGAAGGCCGATTTCCAATGGATATCGCTGATTCGCCTGCCGAACTTCGTCACGAAAGCAGAATATAACTGGGCAATTGGGGAAGCTACCGCGAAAAAGAAAACAGACTATTCCAAAGTGGAATTTCTCACCTATGCAGAGGGTCTCTGTGTGCAATGCATGCACATCGGCCCATATGACGAGGAAGGCGAAGCCATTCAGCGGATGGTGGACTATGCACAGGAAGCGGGTTATGCCATCGACCTGCCCAGCAGCCGGTATCATCATGAAATCTACCTCAGCGATGCCCGGAAAGTGCAGCCGGATAAGCGAAAAACCGTTATCCGGCTCCCCATCCGGAAACGGGAATAAAGCCTCGGAAACACACCGAATGGCATTCTTACGCTGTCACAGTGCGCTGATGGCCAATTCCATTTTCGATTGCAAGTTTGAAAATTTTCTGCTATACTAGATGCAATACCGAGTTTACCGGTGGATTTGGATTGGAGGATTTGCAAGTGAAAGTATTGCTATTGAACGGCAGCCCCCACAAAAATGGCTGCACCGCCACTGCCCTAGCCGAGGTAGGCAACACCCTGGAAGCACTGGGCATTCAAGCAGAAACCTTCTGGATAGGCAATAAACCTGTTCCCTCCTGCATTGCCTGTGGCGGTTGCCGCAATGGCAATGGCTGCGTTTACGGGGACGGTGTGAATGAGATTCTGCAGAGAAACCAGGAATTTGACGGTTTGGTGGTTGGTTCGCCAGTGTACTATGGCTGTGCTTCCGGCCAAATTATGAGCTTCCTTGACCGGCTGTTTTTTGCATCCGGCGGCTGCTTTGCTGGAAAAGCGGCCGCGGCGGTGGTGTCCTGCCGCCGGGGTGGAGCCTCCACCGCCTTCCAGCAGCTGAATATGTTTTTTGGCATCAATAACATGGTGATCGCTACCAGCCAGTACTGGAATCAGGTACATGGCAATACGCCCCAGGAGGTGCGCCAGGACTTAGAGGGCCTACAAACCATGCGCACCTTAGCCCGGAATCTGGCCTGGATTTTGCAGTGCCAACAGGCAGGAGGCCCGGCTCCCACCCATGAGGCGAAGATCAGCACAAACTTCATTCGCTGATTGGCAAAAAAATTTCCACGAATGCCCTTGCCGATTTGTGGAAAATGCAGTATAGTGTAGGTGATGGTAGGATCAGCCATCTGCAATTGATCAACCGGGAGGGACAGAAGATGGAGAAATTTGTGATTACCATAGCACGACAGCACGGCTCCGGTGGCCGCCTGATTGGCGAGAGTCTGGCAAGGAGTATGGGCATTGCCTATTACGATAAGGAGCTGATTTCCCTGACGGCGAAAAAAACAGGCTTTGCCATGGATTTTGTCAAGGAGGTGGAGGAAAAGCAAACCTCCAGCTTTCTGTACAGTATTTATGCAGCTGCTACAATTCCTTCTGTATATGAGCAGGCCAGGAACGCCCAGTTTGCCGTAATCCGGGAGCTGGCGGAAAAAGGACCGTGCGTTATCGTTGGCCGGGCTGCGGACTGCGTCTTACGGGGAATGACCAACTGCATAAGAGTTTTTGTTCATGCGCCGCTGGAAGAGCGAATTCGCCGGGCTAGGGACGAGTATCATGAGCCCATGGACAATCCAGAGAAAGCCCTGCAAAAGAAGGATAAGTCCCGCGCTGCTTTCTATAATGCCTATTCCGAATATCCCTGGGGAGACCTGCGGAATTACGACATGGCATTGAGCAGCAGCATCGGCATCGAACCAACGGCTAGGATTATCCAAGCCTATGTCGAGGCCCGCCTGGGCCGTCAGTGACACGGTCAAGTGGATACATATGATTTCTCGCCGCCCGATTGACGAAGGCTGATTTCTCTCAGGGTGCAGGTTTGAGAAAATCCATTTTTTCAAGAAAATTTGCACAAACAGCAAACGAGGCTGCCGCCTGCTGAACCGCTCCCTGTCAAGTAGGCAGACAAAACGCAAAAATAGTTACGCCAGGATCTCAGCGATGAGGTCCTGGTTTTCTATTTAGACACCTTCTAGCAAGATGTGGCCGGAGGCAAACAGTTCAGCTGAGACATGCACCACTGTTCTGCTGGACGCCCAAAGCTTCCCTTGCTCACCGCAAAGCAACCACTGAAAGTGCATTGCTCCCCTGCTGTCTCATCGCGCAACCAATTCCCGGGAACCTAGTCAATTTGCTGGAAAATCTCTTCCAACATTTCATTGAGTACCTGGGTAATATTGGCGTAGGGAGATAGAAAGTGCCTCTGCTAATCTGTGCCTGGCGGCAAAGTTTGGCAACGCCAATACGGCCAAAGCACTACTGAGTAGTTAAATATAGCAGCGCCTGCCGTACGGCGGACTTTGTGTATTGCATACGCCTATTCATTTTTTCTGCTGCCATTTTTGGCCTCCATCCTGATGCGCCGGTGTTTTAGCGCACTGCCGATTGGTTGCTGCCCCCTGCCAGCTGCACTGCTGTGGAAAGAGCACCCAAAAGCTGTTTTTTCCTCTCTCGATGTAAATCCATATTGTTATATTCTCCAATGCCCACATATGCCTCCAACGCATAATAGAACGCCTGATAAAGCAACCGCCGCATTGCTCTGCTCTTGTCCCTGGGCCCCAATGGGGTAAACCCATAGCCTTCCTGCAAATCCGGATTTTCCATCCATGGGGCGGCAAACTCGAAATCCGGGTCCCCAAATACCGCCCTGTCGCTGTCTATCATTGCTTTGATCTCCAGGCTTTCCTGGTCCAGCAGCACATTTCCCGCCCATAGATCTGTATGCAATAGCCGCGGTATTTTTATCTCATCCAACAGTTCCGCACTCCGGTAAAACCATGTTCTGACAGCGTTTGCCTGGGCCTCACTTAAGCCGCCCAGGTTTTCCAACCGCCCGGTTATGTCCTCAATCTCAAATATGAGCGCATCGCTCCATTTTGCAAAGCGCCTGCCCGCCTGAACCCGGGAAACAAAACCAAAGCTTGAACCAACAACCTGATGGAGGCGGTGTAAATACTGCCCGAGTTGCCGGTTTAACGCGCTACTTTTTTCTGAAGATAATTCTGCATTTACCATTGTAACTGAAGGCATGTACTCCACAATCATAAAATCACGATTCACAATGCTTCTTGTTGTATCACAAACCAGTACGCGTGAGCAAGGAATCCCAATATTTTGACAAACAGAATATACATACGCTTCTGCAGCCATGAGGTTTTGCTCAAATCCCATGAGCCGGTGGCGGTTGATGGGTCCCAAACGCAACACAGCTTCTTTCCGATCATGACCATAGATTATAAAATATGTCGTGTTAAACATTCCGCCATCCATCAACTTTGTATCAACTATTTCACTTTCCTGCAGGGATTTCTGAAAAATTTCTCTGATCTCATCCGCAGAAGCCTCTTGAAATAGGCTTGACCGGTGATTGATTTCCATATCAATTATCCTTTCTCGCACCAATATTAACTGAAAAGCACATGCGGCGGGCAATAAAACAAAGCCATTCATCTTCAATGCATTGAGAACATAACATGGGCTAGGCCGAATGTCAAAGGCAGCACAGTGAGACCAGTCTGCCTCCTGGACCCAGCGGGGAAATTTCCGGTCTTTGATGCGGAACGCCGCCCACAGTGCCTTCTTCCCGGCTTTGACCCGGTCCGCCGCTTTCGTAGTCACTACGGCAGCTTCTATCATCGTAAAAATACAATACCGTCTACTTACCGGTGTGACATACGGTTCTTTCGGTGGATAGCTGTTTTTTGGGAGCATCCTTAGCATGTGGCCACCATCAAATCCGGCAGTAAAGAGAACCGCGTCAAAGCAAAATCACATTGAAGTTGTGCGGCAATCAAACATGAGTTTGGACATGGCCCGTTTGGAGTTCGTCATTCTCTTAGCGATAATTGTATAGCGCAATTATATCATACACACAAAAAAGTCAACCCCTTTTTTCGCCTTTTGAAAAAAGAGGTTGATCTTCTCACGCTTCTCCCTATTTTGGTTAATTTCAGGAAAATTTAGAATAAAAAGACGCCGGAGCAAAGCGAACTCTGCTCCGGCGTGGTACGCCAGAAGGGACTCGAACCCCCGACCTACTGATTCGTAGTCAGTCACTCTATCCAGCTGAGCTACTGGCGCATGAGCACCTCACGTGCCAGAGTATAATAGCACATCCGGCTGGAAAATGCAAGCATAATTTTCAGATTCTTTCCCCAATTCTTGTGGGATGGATAAGGGCCGGGCTGCGGATTCGCCCCAACAGCAGCCAACTTGCCAGGTTTCCCTGCGGGGAAAACGGATTGCCACACCAGTGTGCGCACTGGTTCGCAATGACATGCAGAAGACGGAGGCGTTGCTGCGGTTGCAAGGGCGTTTTCCGGCAGTACCCCGGCAGTGCCCGGGAATTATGCGGACACGTAGCAAATTTCTGCATGTCATTGCGAGGAGCGAAGCGACGGGACAATCCGTAACCCTTGGGAAAAATGACGCCGGGCTTACACCAGCCAATTCACCACCAAGCCGGTTGCCAGGGAGAATACCATCACATAGGCCAGGTACAGCAGGAACCGCTTGACGCCCAGTACAATTTTCAACGCTCCCAGGTTGGTGATTTTCGTGGAGGGTCCGGTCAGCATAAACGAAGCTGCGCTGCCGGTGCTCATGCCCTCCCACAACCACTGCTGCAGCAGCGGGATTGTCCCGCCGCCGCAGGCATAGAGGGGAACGCCGATGGTGGCTGCCATCAGCACCCCCAGGGCCTCATTCCCCCCAAAGAGGGCCGTCATGGCTTCCGCCGGAACATACCGCTGAAACAGCGCAGACAGCAAAATGCCGGCCAAAAAGTACAATCCCGTTGCCTTCACATTACGCCAGAGGTTTTTGAGATAACGCACCCCAAGGTTAGGATCTGTATCCCTGCTTTTCGGCTCTGCAAATCCGGAAAAATTGAAAAATGATTTATCTTTGTAGAAAAAATGAAGAAGCAGCCCTGCGGTAATGCCGCACAGAAAGCAGGAGACGATGCGCACCGCCAGCACGGTTCCCCCCAGGGCGGCGCTATAAACGATCAGCTGGGGATTCAGCAGGATGGAGGACATCATAAACGCTGCCAGCCAGCTGTCTTTCATCCCGCCTTTGGAGAAGGAGGCAGCAATGGGAATTGTCCCATACATGCACAGAGGTGAGGCAATGCCCAGCGCGCTGGCCGCCACAATCCCCAGAAGACCCAGTCGCTTAACCTGGAGGGTGCAGAAAGCCCGGTGGATATGGTCCTTGGCAAAGACGGATACGGCTGAGCCGATGACCATGCCCAATACCCACCAACCAAAAATCTGCTGAAACTGAACCGTAAAATAGTACCAAATGTAGATCCATTCCCGTCTGAGCCACGCCATTTTTATCCCTCCTTGGGAAAATCAAGTCCTTTCCTGGCCGGCACATCCCCCCGGACGCAATGGGGGATCACTGCAAGGTCTGGTTACCCGTGGACCAGACGTGCTGTTCCCTGGCAGCCGCCGGTGTATTCTGCGCCATTACACCCACCAGCTTGTGGGGGACATACTCCGCCTCCAAATAGGCAATTTCATCGGGGGATAAGGTCAGCTCCACCGCCTTTGCTGCGCCATCGATATGGTGCAGTTTAGTGGCGCCTACCACCGGGGCGGTAACCTTGGTCAGCAGCCAGGCAAGGGAAATTTCCGTCATCGACACGCCCCGGTTCTCCGCCAGTTCAGCCACCCGCTGGATAATCACTTCGTCTTGTTTGGCGGTAGCATCGTACTTGAATTTGGCGTAGCTGTCCTCCTCCAGCCGCTTGGACGTCTCCCCGGGACGCTTAGACAGGCGTCCGCCGGCCAGCGCGCTGTAAGGCGTCATGGCAATGTTATCTTCTGCGCAAAGCCGGGCCATCTCCCGCTCCTCTTCCCGGAAAATCAGATTATAGTGCCCCTGGACGGAGACGAACTTGGCAAACCCTTCTCTCTCTGCCAGCGCATTCGCCTTTGCCAGCTGATAGGCAAAACAGTTCGAGATGCCAATGTACCGGACTTTTCCCGCTTTCACCGCCTGGTTTAGGCCGTCCAGCACGTCATAAATGGGGGTCTCATAATCCCACATGTGGTAGATGTAAAGGTCCACATAGTCAAGCCCCAGGTTTTTCAGGCTGGTGTCCAGCATCCGGGCA
The DNA here is from genome assembly GCA_018712145.1 of Candidatus Faecousia faecigallinarum. Classification (GTDB taxonomy): domain Bacteria; phylum Bacillota; class Clostridia; order Oscillospirales; family Oscillospiraceae; genus Faecousia; species Faecousia faecigallinarum. The sequence continues at coordinate 7,042 of DVHJ01000004.1, forward strand.
ATGTGCTGCTGGCCGGTGATGCCGGCGGCAATCTCCTCCTGGGTGCGGGGCAGGAATTTGGTGGCCACCACCACCTCCTCCCGCCGGGCAAAGTCCCGGATTGCCCGGCCGAGATACTGCTCGCTGGTGCCGCTTTGATAGCCAATGGCGGTATCAAAAAAATTGACCCCAAGTTCCAGCCCCCGGCGGATGATTTCCCGGGCGTGCGCCTCGTCCAGGGTCCAGCTGTGCTGGCCGTTTTTGGCGTCTCCAAAGCCCATGCAGCCCATGCAAATGCGCGAGACCGTTAAATCCGAATTGCCCAATTTGGTATATTGCATTTTTGTTTTCCTCCTTCAGCCTATTTTGCTGCCATGGCAGCTTTCCATCCCCACGCTGGAGAGCCACTGCCGGATAATCTCCATGGGCATATCCCCGCCGTCGCCGGTTACCCCCAGGGGAGCCGCCACGGTTGCCTCGGGACACAGCTTGGCAATGTCCCCCCGGATATCCCCAACCGCCCCGCCGCAGTGGGAATAAAAGGGCAGAATCAGCTTCCCGGACAAATCATTGCGGTACAGCCACGCAGCCAGCGGCGGCGCAATGGTCCCGCACCAATTGGGCGAACCGGCAAAGACGATGGAATATGGGTGCGGCGACAGGACGCTGGGCAAAAGCCTGGGGCGGCTTCCCGCCTCCCGCTTTACCTGTTCCAGCAATTCCGGAAACGCCGTGGGATAGGGCTGCCACGGGTGAATCTCACACCGGTCCCCGCCGGTGGCCGCCTGAATCCCCTGGGCAATCTGATGGGTATTCCCGGAGTAGGAATAGGAGACAATCAGCGGGACGGCGGATAGATTGGACATTTTGGGTGTTTTCACCTCCGGCTCAATCCTGGCTTTCCTTACCGAAGGACATGCACTTGCCAATCACATCCCCGGTTTTCAGGTAGGCATAGGTGGGCATCTCAAACAACACCGGTTTCAGGCTGTGGTAATCCAGCTTACCGGCCTCGTCCACCACATTCTCCTGGGCATAGGTGGCGTCGATGGTGCAGATGAAGCTCTCAAATCCCTTTGTCCTGTAGATATCTTCCACGCTGCACACCATCGTCACCGGCGACTGGGTAATCACCGGCACCCCTGCATCGTCTAGGGTATGGTCAAACAGCGTGGATTTGTCCACCTTGTTCCCGCTGACGCAGCCGGCCCAGTCTGCCTTGGCCAGCATATCTTCATCCACAATATTGATGGACAATTTCCTGGTCTCTTTTATGCCCTGGTTGGTATAATGGGCCGCCGCCAGGCTGACCATCACATGGTCATGGCCCATGATGCCCAGGTGCCCCACCAACAGCCAGTTGGGCTTCCCGTTTACCATTGCCCCAACCACCACCAGGGGGGTGGGATAGAGGGCCACGCCATTGCCAATTTTCTTTTTCATGATCATTACCTCCAAAAATACAACAATGATTGTAATTTTTCATCCTGGCCGGACCCCCGGCCAGACGGTTTACTTCAGCCGGTTGCCCAACTGGTATGCCTGCTGGGGGAAGGGAGAATGCTTGGTCATGGCCGGCGTACCGCAGCCGGCGCCCAGCACCATGCCCATGTCCTGGAAATTCAGGTAGCGGACCAGGGTTTTATAATGGGCCTCCAGCGCCGTAAAGGTCCAATCGTCGCTGTTCCAGGCTACCGCCAGCAGGGCGGATTTCATGTGCTTGTGCTGGATGGACCCATTAAAGGCGCAGAAACGGTCGATCATGGTTTTCAGCTGGGCTGACATGCCATAGTAGTACAGCGGTGTAGCAAACACCAGCATATCGGCCTGGAGAATCTTCCTGCGGATGTCCTCCACATCGTCCTTCTGCACACAGGGGCCCTGATACCCGCAGCGGACACAGCCGGTGCAGGGATGGATATTGGCGTGGGCGGTGTCGATGAGTTCCACCGTGTGCCCCGCTTCTTGGGCCCCCTGGCGGAAGCAATCCGCCAGCAAGTTGGTTGAGCCCTTTCGGTTAGGGCTTCCCGTTAAAACAATAATTTGCATCATTCACTCCTCCTAATGTTCCGGTTCCCTATTCCACCACGTCAATGGTGACCGTTCCGGACATTTCGCTGACCAGCTCGCCGCCGGAAACCACCTGCCCCCAGCTGGAACAGGGATGAATTCTCGCTGAAGCCGCCGTAAAACATCACCACATCCCCCCAGGGGGCGTAGTAGGCCAGAGTTCCGGTGCCCCCCGCCGCCAGAGGCGTACCGCTGGTGTCCAGCGCCTGGGGGGGATAAAAGATTTTTTCGTTGGTGCTATAATCCTCCACTGCAATGGTCAGGGGCAGCTGGGCGTAAAGGGCACCGGCGGCAGGACTGTCATTTAGGGCATAAATCACAACGCCGCCCGGCCACGTCACGGAAATCTGCCGCACCTCCTCCCCCTCAGGTTCCGGCGCTTCCGTCGATCCCGGGGTTTCAGCGAGGGAAGATGGGGCGGTAGTTTCCGCGGTAGTTTCCGTTGGGGCAGGGGTAGTGGTTTCCACCGGGGCCTGGGTTTCCGGGGCTGAGTCCACCGGCGCAGGACTACCCCCGCACGCCGCCATGGTCAGGCACATGGCCATGGCCAGGAAAGGTAAACATTTTTTCACGTGTGACGCCTCCTGTCTGTACCGCAGCCAATTCCTGCGGCATGGGTATTGCAAACCTTTCTTCTGGGGTTATTATAGGGCGCCTTTTCTTCAATGTCTAATATTTATCCTTTATCGTTATCCATTCTTTTTCGCTATGGATAAAAAAGAACCTCCAAAGCTTGCCTTTGGAGGTTCTCATTTCGATAACCGCACTTATTCCATTCTTGCCCGCAGCATATTGATTTCCTGGATAAACAGGGAAGTTACCGGAGAAAACAGGTGGTTCTTCTTCCACACCAGCACGCTGCGGGTGGTATGCTCCGGGTAGATGGGGATAAACCGCAAGTTTTGGCTGCTGTGAATGGCCAGCGCGCCATCCAAGCAAAAGGCGCAGCCCAGCCCCTCTTCCACCAGCAGCACCGCATTGGACAAGAGGGTGTAGCTCAGGGGGATGTACAAGTCCTTTTCTTCCCGCTTTAGCCAATTCAGGATTTCGCTGCGAACCCGCTCCCGCAGCGGAAGAATCAGCGGGTATTGCGCCACCTCCTCAGGAGAAACGGCCTCCCGTTCAGCCAACGGGTGGTCAACCCGCAGGAGTACGCCCCAGGCTTCTTTTTGGGAGAGGCGGAGATTCCTTATTCTTTTCCACAAAGGCCCGCTCCAAGCGGCCGGCCAATTCCACAATTTCCTCCGCCCGCTGGCGGAAGAAAATGCCATCGTCGGTTAGGGTTAATCCGTTCTTCCCCCGAAGCATCAAGGCCGTGCCCAATTCCCTTTCCAGGTCCATGATCTGACGGCTCAGGGTAGGCTGGGTCACATGGAGGACATCTGCCGCCCGGGTGATGTTCTCCTCCTGGGCCACAGCTAGAAAATAGCGGAGGGTTCGAAGTTCCATGTGCATTGCCTCCTAAATCGCCGCCGCAGTTCCGCCTACGCAGGCGGGAGGGGCGGCTCACCCCTCCCCCTGGGCCGCTTGCCGGATCCAGCCCAGCAGGGTATCCCTGCCGGTGCGTTTTTCCGCAGAAAAGGGGATCACCGGGCAGGTTTCCGGCAGCTGCAAATCCTGCCGGATTTGGGCCAGATTTCCCTCCACTTCGCTTTTCTTCACCTTGTCCAGTTTATTGGCCACCACCACAAACCGGCAGCCGGAATCCAAAAACCATCGGGCCATGGTACAGTCGTTATTGGTGGGATTGTGCCGGGCGTCCACAATCATCACCCCCAGAGCCAGCGCCGTCTGGGCGAAATAGCTCTCCATGAGTTTCCCCCAGCGCTCCTTTTCTGCGCGGCTGACCTTGGCGTAGCCGTAGCCCGGCAGATCCACGAAGTAAACTTTTCCATCTACCCGAAAGTAATTCACATGGATGGTCTTTCCCGGAGATTCCCCTACCCTAGCAAAGTTCTTCCGTTGAAGCAAGCAATTGATGACGGAAGACTTGCCCACATTGGATTTCCCAGCAAAAGCAATTTGGGGTAGGCCGTCCTGGATAAACCCGGTTTCCACTGCGGCGGAGCGGACAAATTCCACGTTTTGCAGATTCATTCCGTCCCCCTACTGCCGGATGGCAGGTTTCCTGCCGGAGGGCTTAGGGGCCACTGCCAAGCCGTCCGCCTTGGGGCAGGCGGTGATGGGTCGCTCCAGCAGCAGCGCAGATTCCAGCACCGTGTCCACATGGGCCGCCGTAATAAAGTTCAGGGATTTCCGCACCGTCTGGTCAATTTCCTCCAGATCCCGCCGGTTTGCCTCGGGAATGATTACGGTTTTGATCCCATGGCGCAGGGCGGCCATGGTCTTCTCTTTCAGCCCGCCGATGGGCAGCACTCTGCCCCGGATAGAAATCTCTCCAGTCATCGCCACATCCCGGCGCACCGGCGTGCCGGTCAAGGCAGACACCATGGCGGTACACACCGTCACCCCGGCGGAAGGGCCGTCCTTGGGAATGGCCCCCTCCGGGAAATGCACGTGAATATCCTTGGTCTTATAAAAGTCGCCGGGGATTGCCAGCACCTCTGCTCGGGAGCGGATATAGGTTAAGGCCGCATGGGCCGACTCCTTCATCACATCCCCCAGGTTGCCGGTCAACTCCAGCTTGCCAGAGCCGTCCAGCACATTGACCTCCACTTCCAGGGTCTCGCCCCCCACTGCCGTCCAGGCCAGGCCGGTGACCAGGCCCACAGGATCTACCGTGGGCAGCTGATCCGGCAAGTACCGCCGTACGCCCAAATACTCCTCCAGGTTGCCCCCGGTAACGGTGAGGCGCTTGGGGTCTTCCGCCTCAACCAGTTTCATATCCGCCTTCCGGCAGAGGGCACCCAGCTGCCGCTCCAGACTGCGGACGCCCGACTCCCGGGTATAGCAAGTGATGATTTCCCGAATGCAGTCGTCGGTCACCCGGAGCATGGACTTTTTCAGGCCATGGCGTTTCATCTGCTTGGGCAGCAAATGGTTTTTGGCGATCATCAGCTTTTCCTCATCGGTATAGGAGCCAAGCTCAATGACCTCCATCCGGTCCAGCAAGGGGCGGGGGATGGTATCGGTGGTATTGGCGGTGGTAATGAACATGCAGCCGCTTAAATCAAAGGGCACCTCCAGGTAATGGTCCCGATAGGTGGCATTTTGCTCGGCATCCAGCACCTCTAGCAGGGCGGAAGATGGGTCTCCCCGGTAGTCCGTTCCCATCTTGTCCAGCTCATCCAGCAGGAGCAGGGGGTTGCGGGTACCGGCCTGGGCGATGGCCGCCATAATGCGCCCGGGCATGGCCCCCACGTAAGTTTTCCGGTGGCCCCGAATCTCCGCCTCGTCATGGACGCCGCCCAGGGAAATCCGGGCCATTTTCCGATTCAAACACCGGGCGATGGAATAGGCGATGGAGGTTTTGCCCACCCCCGGCGGGCCCACCAGACAAATAATCTGGCCCGGCAGCGCCGGCGCCATCTGCTTCACCGCCAGAATTTCCAAGATCCGCTCCTTCACCTTCTCCAGGCCAAAGTGGTCATGATCCAAAATCCGCCGGGCTGCCTGAATATCCACCCGTTCCTTGGTGGTTTTATTCCAGGGCAGCTCCAGCACGGCGTCCAGGTAACTGCGCAGCACTGCCCCCTCCGCAGAGCCGTAGGGCTGCTTGGCCAGCCGGCCGATGTCTTTCAGCAGCTTCTCTTCCACCGGTTTATCCAACTTCAGGGCAAGGACTCTGGCACGGTAGGTCAGAGATTCCTCTTCTTCGTCCTCCTCCCCCAGTTCACTGCGGATCACCTTCATTTGTTCCCGAAGATAATAGTCCCGCTGCCCCCGGTCAATACGTTCCCTGGTTTTATCCTGCATTTCTGACTCCAGCCGCAGCACCTCCAGCTCACGGTGCAGCAGGTTTACCGTCTCTTCCAGCCGGGCCACCGGCGCCGCCACCGCCAGGAGTCTGGCCTTCGCCTTAAAGTCAAAGGTCACATGCTGCAAAATGGTGTCGGCAATATACCCGGGATCCCGGGAAGCCAGAATCCGCAGCTGCAATTCCCGGGCAGGTTTTTGCACCAGCTCCAGAAACTCATCAAACAGCACCGCAGCCTCCCGCATCAGGGCCTCCGCCTTCGGCGTCAGCTGCCCCAACGGCACCTCCGGCATAGATTCCACCCGGGCTAGCAAACACGGCTCCGTCTGCAGAACTTGCGCAAGCTTAGCCCGGTACTCACCCTCCACCAAAATGCGGGTGAGGTTCTCCTGCATCCGCAGGATCTGTTTAATCCGGGCAACCACACCTACCTGGTATAGCTGCTTCTCAGAAGGGTCATCATCAATGATATCTTTCTGGGTCACTAAGAAGACCCGCTGATCCCCCTTCATCGCAAGCTCCAATGCCCGAATCGATTTCTCCCGGCCGATATCAAAATGGAGCATTTGTTTGGGGAACACCACAAGCCCCCGCAGGGCCAGAGTTGGCATTCGCTCAGAAATGATAATTTCACTCATAATTGGTAATCTCCTTTCCCCGCGGCCGCCGGCGGTGCCGCAGGATCACCGCCACCGAAGCGCCGGCAAGCGGTGAAAAAAAGACGCATGGGGTTGTCTCAAACGTAAAATTTGAGACAACCCCCTATCTCCTCAGGCGCTGGGCCGAACTTGGCACTTGCCTCTGGGATGTTCCTCGTCCCGAATCAGCTCAGGTGTACCGCCGTTTACGCAGTCTGCGGTAATGATCACTTTCTGAATGCTGAGGTCAGAGGGAATTTCATACATCACCTTCATCATGGTTTCTTCCATCACCGCACGCAAACCTCTGGCGCCGATCTGCCGGTCAATGGCTTTCTGGGCAATGGCCTCCAGGGCGTCGCCGGTGATGTCCAGGCCCACGTGATCCAATTCCAGCAGCTTCTGGTATTGCCGGACCAGAGCATTCTTCGGCTCAGTCAAAATGCGGACCAGATCTTCCTTGGTCAGGCTCTGCAGAGCGGTAATTACCGGCAAACGGCCAACCAGTTCCGGGATAATGCCAAACTTTAGCAGGTCATGAGGCTGCACCTGGGCCAACAGCTTGCCAACATCCCGCTGTTTTTTGCTCTGCACAGGCGCATCAAATCCAATGGCAGAACGGTCTGTACGGGTTTCGATAATCTTATCCAAACCATCAAAAGCGCCGCCGCAGATGAAGAGAATATTGGCCGTGTTGATTTGAATGGTCTCCTGCTGGGGGTGCTTCCGGCCACCCTGAGGCGGAACACTGGCCACAGTGCCCTCCACGATTTTGAGCAGAGCCTGCTGCACGCCCTCGCCGGACACATCCCGGGTGATAGAAGTATTTTCACTCTTTCGGGCGATCTTATCCATCTCGTCAATGTAAATGATTCCCCGCTCCGCCAGATCAATGTCAAAATCCGCTGCCTGGAGCAGCCGCAGGAGAATGTTCTCCACATCATCGCCCACATAGCCGGCCTCTGTTAATGTCGTGGCGTCTGCAATGGCGAAAGGCACATTCAGGATCTTAGCCAGCGTCTGGGCAAACAGTGTCTTACCGCAGCCGGTAGGGCCAATGAGCAGGATATTGCTCTTTTGCAGCTCCACATCTGTATCGCTTCCAAAATAAATCCGCTTGTAATGGTTATACACCGCAACCGCCAGGGCAACTTTAGCTTCCTCCTGGCCCACGATGTAGCTGTCCATAAAAGCCTTAATCTCCTTCGGCGTTGGCAGTGTCTCCGGCACCCGGAGCTTGCCACTATTTCCAGCGGGGGCGTAGTCATCTTCCAACAGTGAACTACATACCCGTACGCAGTCACTGCAAATATACACGCCAGGGCCGGAAATCATCCGCTCTACCTGAGTCTCCCGCTTGCCACAGAAGGAGCAGCGGATTCCCTGTTCGTCCCGTCTTGCCATGCAATCGATTCCTCCGAACCTTTAACGATTGGTAATTACCTTATCAATAAGGCCATAGGCCACTGCCTCTTGGGCGGACATGAAGTTGTCCCGCTCACAGTCGGCGGTCACCGTCTCCACCGGCTTTCCCGTGCGCTCAGCCAGAATCTCATTCATCCGGCGTTTGATGGTTTCCAGCCGCTTCAGGTGCAAGGCCATATCGGTAATTTGTCCCTGGGTACCGGCAGAAGGCTGGTGAATCATAATTTCTGCATTGGGCAGAGCCATCCGCTTCCCCTTGGTGCCGGCGGCCAGCAGGAAGGCGCCCATGGATGCGGCCAGGCCCACGCAAATGGTGGCCACGTCGCATTTTACATACTGCATGGTATCGAAAATGGCCATGCCCGCCGTGACGCTGCCGCCGGGACTATTGATATAAAATTGAATGTCCTTGTCCGGATCCTGGGACTCCAGGTACAAAAGCTGGGCCACAATCAGGCTGGCAGTGGTGTCATTAATCTCCTCAGACAGGAAAATGATGCGGTCATTGAGCAGGCGGGAAAAAATATCATAGCTGCGCTCACCGCGGCTGGTCTGCTCCACAACATAGGGTACTAAACTCATCGTCAAAAACTCCTTTCCAGGCTGAGACATTCTAACCAGGAAACTGGGGGATTATTCCTGGGTTGCCTCTTCCCCCTGATTTTCTGCCTTAGGCGCCACAGCCACAGCAGAATCCGTGATGACCGCCACCGCCTTCTTGGTCAGCAGGCTGTGCTTCACATCCTCCGGGGAAACCAGGGCCTTCACCCGGTCCGGCTCCATGCCGTATTCCGTGGCCAGATTTTCATACTCTGCGTCCACTTCTTCCTGGGTAGCCTCCAGATTTTCCACTTTGATAATCTCATCCAGGGTAACATCCACCCGGGCCTGGGTCTCAGCAGAGGGCCGCATGGCGTTGCGCATGGTGCTCATGTCGCCGCCCATCATCTTGGCGTACTGCTCCATGCTCAGGCCGCTGCTCTGCAGGCGGTAGGCAAAGCCATCCATCTTCCGGTCCAGCTCCTGCTCGATGAGGGACTGCGGCATATCCATCTTGGCATTCTCCGCCGCCTTCTGCACTGCGGCAGAGGAAAAGGCACTCTGAATATCCTTCTCCTTCTCTGCCAGCTTCTTGGCCTGGATATCCTCCCGCAGGGCCTGCAGCGTCTCAAACTCGGAAACATCCTTGGCAAACTCATCGTCAATGGCAGGCACATGCTTTACGGTGAGCTTGTTCAACTTCACCCGGAAAATCACCGGCTTCCCTGCCAGGTCCTTGGCATGATAATCCTCAGGGAAGGTAACGGAGATTTCCTTCTCCTCCCCGGTGGTCATGCCCACCACCTGCTCCTCAAAGCCGGGGATAAACGAGCCGGAACCCAGCACCAGGTCAAAATCCGTTCCCTTACCGCCGGCAAAGGCCACGCCGTTGTCAAAGCCCTCGAAATCAATGTTGGCGGTGTCGCCCATCTCCGCAGGCCGGTCCAACGTTTCCGTGCTGGATACATTCTCAGCCATCCGGTTCAGCTCATTTTCCACTTCTTCTTCCGAGACGCTGGCGGTCACCCGTTCCACCTCCAGGCCCTTATACTGGCCCAGGGTAACCTCCGGATAAAGGTCGGTTTCCACCACAATGGTGGTGGTGCCGTCATCGGCAATATCCATCTTCACCACGCTGGGCTGGCCAACGGCGTTCAGGTCCTGATCCTTGACGGCAAACTGGTAAATCTCCGGAAAAATCTCTTCCAAGCCGTCTTCATAAAACACATGGGCGCCATAGATGGACTCAATGAGCTTCCGAGGGGCCTTGCCCTTCCGGAAACCGGGCAACTGGATATCCTTCCGGGCCTTGAGATAGGCCTGGTTGGCGCCCTTTTCCATCAGTTCCTTCTCCAGCTCTACCGTGATTTTGGCTCTGGAATTTTCCTTTTCGATTTGTTTTACATTCATGTTACCGTTATCCTCCTATGTTGCCAGCTGCAAAGCAGCCTTTTCGCTAACGTTTACAGTATCCGTCCTATTCTAGCAAATCCGTGGCAGATTGTCCACTATTTTCTTGGAATTCTTCAGAAATAATCTGCACGGGCTGGAAATCCACATAATCTGCCGCCACCAGCCGGTAGTTTACCCCATCCCACAACCCCTCCTGGGCCAGTTTATGGCTATCGCCGTGAAGGTGCCCGTAGTAACAAGTCCGCACCCCATACTGCCGCAGCAAAGACAGAATCTCCGGGCAGGTGTAGCCCCGGTAACGGGGCGGATAGTGGAGAAAGCACAGCTTCTGCCGGTCCCCTGCCGCCTGCAACGACGTCTCCAGCCGCATTAGCTCCCGGCGAAACACCTTCTCATCGTGCTGGCCACTGCGATCCTCGTCAAAAAACCACCCACGGGTACCGCATAGGGCATATTGATTATAGGTATAACTATTATTATTGAGTACATACATGTTCTCAAAGCCGTTTTCCTGGCAAAAGCGGTAGAATTTCGCGGCAGTTGTCCACCAGTAGTCGTGATTCCCCTTTAGGATAATCTTTCGCCCGGGAATCCGGGCAATCCAGGCAAAGTCCGCCTTTGCCTCAGCCAGAGACATTGCCCAGCTTAAATCCCCTAGCAGAACCGTCGTATCCTGGGGGCCAATGACTGCCATCCCCCGGGCCAATTTCTCCATATAGCCTTTCCAAGCGCCCCCAAAAACATCCATGGGCTTTTCCCCGCCCAGGGACAGGTGCAGGTCGCCAATTGCATACAGGGCCATTTAGTCCCCCCTCCGCCGGGCAGCTGCTTGGCTTTGCAACCGGCCAATCTGACTCACCAGATTTTCCACCGGCAGATGCAGCGCATGGAGTACTGCTTCCCCCCAGCGCAGTGGACTTTCTTCTGCCAGCAGCAGAGCCGGCGTCCCTTCCCCGCCCAGGGCACGGAAATCCATCAGGCCGCTGTATACCAAGGCAGTATAGGGGCTAAGCAAATAGTCCGATGTACCAAATATCCGTGGGATCAGCCCATTGGCACGGGCCGCCCCCACCACACTCACGGACAATCCTTCCCGCAGGTTGGCTTGCTGCTCCGGGTTCAGGGCAAACACCCCCCGTCTGGCCCGGGCGGCGGCATAGTCCGCCGCCACATGGGAACCCAAAACATGGAAAACCAGCCGCTCCAAGTTGCAAGGCAAGCCGATATCCAACATGGGTAAACCAGTTTTTACCACGGAGCCGTCCAACCGGGTTTCCCCCCGGTGAAGCAATTCCCAGGCAGCACCGTTATCGTTACACACGCAGATGATTTCTCCCAATGGCAGGCCCATCTTCCGGGCATACCAAGCGGCCATAGGCATGGTGAACTCCCCGGCGGCAACGGCTAAGTGGACGGTGTCCCCTATCTGTAGCCAGCCCGACCGGCACAAGTCTCCATATATCCCAAACAGCAGGGCAATATTCACCGCCACAAAGGGCCAGTTTCCCCGGGCACGAAGGCGCGAGCCCAACCGGGCACACAAATCCGCTTGCATTCCAGCATAGCCGCCGGTTTTCCGGTCCCACAGCTCCGCCACCGCAATCTTGTGGCGGATAAACACCGGCTCCGGCAGCAGCTTCCCCTCCGATACCAAGTCTTCCCCCCGCAGTGACACCGGGAAGAACTGGTTCAGCACACTGGCCACGCAGTCTGCCGCCGGCAGCTGCACCAGCGCCATCAGGCCGGCCGGATCATACCTAGGCAGATTCATGGGACAAAACAAGCCGCCGTCGGTTCCTGTGGCCCGCTCCAACGTGGCAGGTGCAGGATAGGTAATGGCACCGTTCAGCGTCGTTATGTACAACATCGTTCCAACATCCTCATGGCATTATTCCAAAACAGATCTTCTACGGTGGGCTGGGGCACGCCTCTGTCTAACAGGGCCTGGGCCAGCTCTGGCCAGCAGTCCACCCCGGTAAAGGAAACCGGCAGGCATTCGCAGCCGTCTAGATCCCCGCCCAAGGCGATGTGTGCCTCACCCCCCAGCTCCAGCCAGTGGAGCACATGGCGGCAGGCCGTTTCCAAGGTCACCGGGTCTTCGCCCAGGAAGCCAGTGTATAGATTCAACCCAACCACGCCGCCGGTCTGGCAAATGGCCAGGAATTGCTGGTCGGTCAAGTTCCGGCTCACCGGATAGACGCTCCGGCTATTGGAATGGCTGGCGGAAACCGGCGCCTGAGTAATATCCATCACGTCCCAGAATGCCTGATCGCTTAAATGACTCACGTCTATGGCAATTCCGTACCGCTGGGCTTTTTCCACAAACTCCCTGCCCTGCCGGGTAAGCCCCCCGCCGGTTTTGTGGGAGCCGGCCAGAGGATTTTCCTCATTCCAGGTGAGGGTAGTCATGCGAAACCCTTCCGCCGCCAGGCTCTCCAGCCGGCCAGGGTCAAAGCCAATGCCTGCCGGTCCCTCCAGGGAAAGTATCCCGGCAATCTTCCCCCCGTCTACCGCCGCCTGGATCTCCGCCGGTGTCTTTGCCTGAACAAATCTATCCGGATTTTCCGCCAGCGTCCGGCGGAAGGCCGCCAAGGCGGCAGCAAACACCCTCTCCGGCGGAATCAATGTGCTCATGCCTGGGGTGGTGAAAATGGCAAACAGCTGGGCATACCCATCCAGCTTCCCGCCCCGAGTCAAATCCACATGGCCCGGCCGGCTGGTCAGACTCTCCCATTGCCGGCCATCCTCCTCCAGAACGGCCAAGAGGGTGTCGCAGTGCAGATCCAATACGTTCATTGAAATGCGTCCTCCCAATGCACAATTTCCGGCCGCCGGGTGGCCAGCCCAGCCGGCGCATAAATTTCCACCACGTCAAACCGGGGCTGCAGCCGGGTGGGATGCGACGCCAGCCACAGCTGGGCGGTTGTCTTCAGCCGCTCCTGCTTTTTCCGGTCAACATACTCCAGCGCGGCGGCAAATTCCGCCGATTTCCGCAGCTTTACCTCGACAAAAATCAGGAATTTCCGATTTTCCGCAATGATATCCACCTCGCCGAAGCGGGTGCGGTAATTGCACGCCACAATGCGGTAGCGCTTTTTTCGCAAGTACGCCGCCGCCAACGCCTCGCCCCAGGGGCCGGTGAGACTACGCCCGGGCATAAAATTTCCGCAAAAAACTCTGCCGGTGGGCAGGGCAAGGGCCAAATGCTTCCAGCGCCCCATAATGCCGCCGGGTGCCGTACCCCTTGTGGATATCAAATCCATATTGGGGGTACTGCTCGGCCAAGCGGAGCATCACATCGTCCCGGCTCACCTTGGCCAGGATAGAAGCTGCGGCAATGTTTGCGCTTTGGCTATCTCCTCGAACAATGGTTTTGACTGGGATCTCGCCCAGATCCGGCGGGCGGTTGCCATCCACCAGGGCCAAAGCCGGTCTTTCCCTTAGCCCCGCCACTGCCCTGGCCATAGCCAGGAAGGTCGCCTGCAGAATGTTGATTTCGTCAATTTCCTTTTCCGTGGCGAAAGCCACATGATAATCCACGGCGCAGGCGCAGATCTTCTCCATCAGCGTCCGGCGGGTTTTGTCCGTCAGCCGCTTGGAATCGTTGAGGCCAGGCAGAACGGCATCCACATCCAATTCCGGCGGCAGAATGACCGCCGCCGCGCACACCGGCCCTGCCAAGGGGCCCCGTCCCGCCTCGTCAATGCCGCAGATGGCGCCGGTCCCCGCCTGAATATATGGCCGCTCATAGGTCCAAAAGTCCACGTGACTCATTCGTTATCCTCCGGCAGTTCCAAGGTGAACCGCCCCAGTTTCCCGCTGCGGTACTCTTCCAGCAAAACCCTGGCCATGCGCTCCGTGTCAATTTCTCCCCGGGCCAAAAGGAAGCCCCGCTTTCGCCCCGCTTCTGCCAACAACTGGTGCCCCGGGGTGTCCGCCGCCAGGCCGTCCAACCGGTAGCGGCCGGACAGCGCCTGGGGATACCTGGCCCAGAGCAAAGCGGCCAGGCCCATCGCCAGGGTTTCGATGTCCAAAATATCATCCTTTACCGCACCGGTATAGGCCAAGTGCATCCCCACCGTCCGGTCGGCAAATTTGGGCCACAAAATGCCTGGCGTATCCAGCAGCAGGAGGCTGTCATCCACGGTAATCCACTGTTTCCCTCGGGTGACGCCGGGCCGGTTCTCCGCTTTGGCACCCTTACGTCCAGCCACCTGATTGATGAAGGTGGACTTGCCTACATTGGGAATGCCCACCACCATAATTTTTAACGGGCGGTTTTGCCCTTTGGCAGCATTTCGTTCCCGCTTCTCCCGCAGGAGCTCCCGCACCGCCGGCTGAAAGCCGGAAATCCCCTTTCTGCTCTTGCAGTCCGTGGCTATCGCCGCCCTCCCCTGCTGGCGGAAATGCCCAATCCACTGCCGGGTCGCGCTGGGGTCCGCCATGTCCATGCGGTTGAGAATCACCAGCCGGGGCTTCCCGCCGCAGAGGGTATCCAAGTCCGGATTCCGGCTGGACACCGGAATCCGGGCATCCAAAATTTCACACACACCGTCCACCAACTTGATGTCCTGCTCCATCTGCCGGCGGGTTTTGGTCATGTGGCCGGGGTACCACTGAATGTTCAGTTCATCCATCATGATACGCCGCCAATCCGGCCAAAGTCCCGGCCGCCGGTGTATTGATCCGAGCCAGGCAGCATGATAAACACCACTTTCCCCAAAACGTACCGGGTATCCACCTGGCCGATCAGCGCCAAGCGGCTGTCAGACGAATCGTTCCGGTTATCCCCCAGCAGGAAAACGTGGCCCTCCTCCACAGTCAGGGGGAAAGTGACGCCCCGTTGGTAAAACTGGGTATAGGTGGGCTCATTGATGTACGGTTCATCCAGCGCAACACCGTCCACATACACGATGCCCTGGGTAAAGTCGATGTCCACCGTCTGCCCGGCGGTGGCAATCACCCGCTTAACCAGAGGCTCGTCGTCAAACCGGGGCGCCAAGGCCACAACCACATCCCCAGCCTGAATGTCGTCCCCGTGATAAAACACGTTGCTCAACAGGGCCACATAGTCCCCGCTGACCAAAGCGGGATACATCGAGTAGCCGGATACGGACACCACCCGCAGCACAAAGACAAACAGCAAAGTCAGAACGGTGAGAATGCACACCAAGTCATGCAGGTAGGCATAGCACTCCCGCAAAACCCCGGTCCTTTTCTGCTGGCTGCCTTCCAGCGCCGCTTCCTGCTGGGTATCCTTCGGTTCATTTTCCATTGATATCACCTTTTGCTTACAATATTCCGCATATCATTATACACAAAACGGTGGAGAAAAAAAGGGGGCGAAAATGAATTTTTTGAAAAATATAGACGCGCTGCCAATTGCAGCGCGTCCATATTCGCAAACAGTTACACTCTCTCTTTGACTTTGGCTGCCTTGCCAAAACGATCCCGCAAGTAGTACAGCTTCGCTCTGCGCACCTTGCCCCGGCGAACCGTCTCCACCTTCACCACCCGGGGGCCGTGAACCGGGAACACTTTCTCGCAGCCCACGCCGTAAGAAACCCGGCGAACGGTGATGGTCTCCCCGATGCCGCCATGCTTACGGGCAATGATCGTGCCCTCAAACACCTGGATTCTCTCCCGGGTGCCTTCGGTAATTTTCTGATGAACCCGGACGGTATCGCCCACCCGCATCTCGGGCAGCTCCGGCTTCATGTATTGGCTTGTCAGTGCCTTCATCAAATCCATTGTTCTGTCCTCCTTAAATTTAGGCGTTCATACCCGTGTGACACCCGGTGTCTTTGCCGGCACGGCAGAGGACCCACCTGTTCTCAGACCGGTCCATTCTAGCATAGGATACCGGAAAATGCAAGGATTTTTTTCCCAGGCGAAATTTTCGCAAAGCAACTGCCGCCTTACCAGCTGAATCCAGCTTTTCGCCGGCGCCTAGTCCCTATTGTTTGGCCCCGGCTGCTCATGGCAGTTGGGGGCGGCGTTTCCCACAATATACCGTGTCATAAAGGCGCTCTGCCGCCGCTCTGGCCTCTTGGCTGGTCAGGCCTTTTGGCCGGGACATGAGCAGCAACGGCAGGGCTGGTCCATCGCCGTGCAGGCAGGGCATTTGGTAGGGAAAATCATTGAGTACAAACCCGTTCCGCTGGTAAAAGCCAATGCGCCGGCGCTGTATCTCTCCCTCCGGCGGCTCCACCTCCAACAGCATGGGTTTTTTCCAACGCTGTCCCACTTCCTCCAGCATACTGGCCCCCAAGCCCCGGCCCCGGCGCAGGGGATCCACCGCAAAATTCTCCAGAAATACCATATCCGGCAGGTTCCAGACCATCATAAATCCCTGCACCTGCCCTGCATCCTCCGCCGTGAGCAATTCCAGGGGCGAACTGCCCAGCAGCCGGTGAAATTCCGGCAAAGCCCGGCGCTCTTCCGGAGGAAACGCCGATTGCAGCAGCCGGTCAACTGCCTGGCCCTTTTCCGGCGGCAGCTGCCCCCAGGATAGATAAACATGAAATTCCATTGGTATTTTCCTTTCTGTTCCATTTTGCTGATTGTATCACATGGCCTCAGCTCAGGCAAGCATGGGGATTCCGCTTTCCTTTTCCCGGGAAATCTGGTATACTCATGATATCTTGACACAGAGGAGAATGCAGCATGCCGGAATTTTTGCCCATTTGCCGGGCGGATATGGCAGCCCGGGGGTGGCAGCAATGCGACTTTGTCTATATTGTGGGGGATGCCTATGTGGATCACCCCTCCTTTGGCCATGCCATCATCAGCCGGGTGCTGGAGGCCGCCGGGTACAAAGTTGGCATCATTGCCCAACCGGATTGGAAGGATCCCCGGTCAATCTGCACCCTGGGCAAGCCCCGCCTGGCCTTCCTAGTGACGGGCGGCAATATGGACTCCATGGTCAACCACTACTCCGTGTCTCACCACCGGCGGAAAACCGATGCTTTCACCCCCGGTGGCCAGATGGGGAAGCGGCCGGACCGGGCCACCATCGTCTACTGCAACCTGATCCGCCAAACCTACCGGGATGTTCCCATCCTTATTGGCGGGGTGGAGGCCAGCCTGCGGCGGCTGGCCCACTACGACTACTGGTCCGACCGGCTGCGCCGCTCGATCCTGCTGGATGCACAGGCAGATCTGTTGCTGTATGGCATGGGAGAGCGGAGCATTCGCGAGGTGGCCGACGGGCTGAACAGCGGCCTGTCCATTCGGGATATCACCTATGTAGACGGTACCGTCTACTGCACCCAAACCCTGGACGATAGCCTGCCCACTTGCATGTTGCCCAGTTTTACCGCCTTGCAGCAGTCCCCCCGGCAGTATGCGGAAAGCTTCCGCCAGCAGCTGCGCAACACCGACCCATTTACTGCAAAACGGCTGGCTGAGCCTTACGGCAGTAAAGGCTACGTGGTGCAGAATCCACCCCAGAAGCCCCTCAGCCAGGCGGAAATGGATAGTGTGTATGACTTACCGTATTGCCGGACCTACCACCCCAGCTACCGGAAGGCCGGCGGCGTACCGGCCATTGACGAGGTAAAATTCAGCCTGGTGTCCAACCGGGGCTGTTTTGGCGCCTGCTCCTTCTGCGCCCTCACCTTTCACCAGGGGCGGATTATCCAAACCCGGAGCCACCGCTCCATTTTGGCAGAAGCAGAAGCCATGACCAAAGACCCGGATTTTAAAGGCTACATTCATGACGTAGGGGGACCTACTGCCAACTTCCGGGCCCCCGCCTGCGCAAAGCAGCTGACCAAGGGCGCATGTGCCGGCCGGCAATGCCTGTACCCCACCCCCTGCAAAAATCTCCAGGCAGATCACAGCGACTACCTGGCCCTATTGCGAAAATTGCGGAAGCTGCCCGGGGTGAAAAAGGTATTTATCCGCAGCGGCATACGCTTTGACTATGTGCTGGCAGATAAAAAAGATACCTTTTTCCGGGAGTTGGTCCAGTACCACATCTCCGGCCAGCTGAAGGTTGCGCCGGAGCACGTTTCCGACCCGGTGCTGGCCAAGATGGGCAAGCCGAAACATGGGGTTTACTTGCAGTTTGCGGAAAAATATGCCGCCCTCAACCGGCAGTATGGGATGAAGCAATATCTGGTCCCCTATCTCATGTCCTCCCACCCCGGCTCCACCATGACCCAGGCGGTGGAGCTGGCGGAGTTCATCCGGGATATGGGCTATATGCCGGAGCAAGTCCAGGACTTCTACCCCACCCCCTCCACCATTTCTACGGTAATGTACTATACCGGACTTGACCCCAGAACCATGGAGCCGGTGTACGTGCCGAAGCGGCCCCGGGAAAAAGCCATGCAGCGGGCACTGATGCAATACCGCAACCCCAAAAACCACGCGCTGGTGCGGGAAGCCCTGATGGCCGCCGGCCGGACCGACCTGATCGGCTCCGGGCCAAAGTGCCTGGCGCCCAAGGCTCATCCCCAGAAAAATTTCCACCAGAAGCCCTGACCGGACCGCTGAATACAAAGCAGGGTTGGCGCAGCAATCGTTGTGCCAACCCTTGTCTATTGTTTCCCCGGCAGTTATAGGCCCCGCCGGTGCCGCCTGGCGGCGAAGAAAACCACGGCAATGCTGTAAACTGTCACAATTACCAGCGGCAATGCCAGCGGCAGCCCGGAGTCCGCCCACCACTGGAGCATCTGGCTCCCACACAGCAGCCCACCGTGGGTGAACAGCGCCACCGGCCCAGCCAAAAGCAGGGGCAGCGCCAAAATGCACACCCCCAGGAAAATCAGGTGGGTGGTATTGCGCAGCCAAACGGATAAACCGAAGGCCATGGCGGCAAACAGCAGTACCGCCAAGCTGCGCACCCCAAGGCAAAGGAGGTATCCGCCGGTGAGGGACAGCTCCAGCGGGCAGTCCGCCATCAGCGTAATGGAATACAGGGGCACGCCGCCGTCGTTGCACCAGCCCCGGTAGAGAAATACCCCCGCCTCCAGCCCGCCGCTGACGGCAGCAGCGGCAAAACAAACGGTGAGCAGGGCCAGCAACTTTGCGCCAAACAGCTGCCGCCGGCCATTGCGGGCGGCCAGCAGCACCGGCAGCATCCCCGCCTCCGCTGAAAAGCACTGGGCGGTGACCACCAGCAGGCCGAAGAGCAGGAAGACATCCGGAAATTGCAGCAGGGTGTAAACGGTCTGCCAGCCATACTCATAGATATAGTGGGCCGGAGGGATATCCGCCGGCTGGGCCAAAAATTGCTCCGCCTTTTCCGCGAAAATTTTTGCCGAGTTGATGTGCAAGTCCGCTTGATTCAGCGCCTGGGCATAGGCCTCCCACGCCTCCTCGGTGATCTCTCCCCGGGTGTACTGGTCCTGCATCTTCTGCTGCATGTCTTTGATCTGCTTGCACTGTTCATATTCTGCCAAAATCCAATTGGCCTTTTCCGGCGTGTTTTCCCCATAAAGCTGGGCAAGGTAATTGTCATACTGCCTTTGGGAGAGGACAATGCGGGGATCCTTCTGCTCTGGGAAGGACCAGAGGAACAGTAATTTCAGCAATAAGCAAACCAATAGGAGCCACAGTCCCCGGTGGGTGAAGAGTATTTTCTTCAGTTCGCACCGCCAGAGCATCACACTGCCCTCCGCTTCCGGCGATACACCCGATAAGCTAGAATGGCGCACACCGCCCCGATGATGCTCCAGAGCGCTGCTTGAACCACCGCCCACAGCACCGGGAAGCCGAAGAGATTGGCGGTATCATAGGAGGAAAAGTAGGTTAAGGGCCGGGCCAGGGCCAGGGGGCCATCCAGCCACGGGGATCTGGGCGGGTCAAAGACCAGCAGAAGGCTCACCCCCAACAGCAGCACCCCGGCGCCGTAGGAAATGACGCTGGTCTTGCTGAAGGCGGAAATGGACGTGAGCAGGACGGACAGCAGCACCGCCGCAAAGGCCTGGCACCCCAGGGCCAGCAGGGCATACTGCCACACAGTGAAGGGGTATGGGAACATCCGCAGCACTTCAAACACGGTAACCGGCTGGGTTCCCCCCATCAGTCCCCCCTTAATCCACGCCGCGCCCAGGGACGCCAGCTGGAACAGCACTGTCAATCCCGCCGCCGTGATGGCGCCGGCCAGATATTTGGCCAGCAGGGTTTTCCCCTTCCCGTTTTTCGCCGTGTGCAGCAGCATCCACGTCTGCCGGTCCCGCTCCCCGGTGACGCTCCCGGCGCAGGCCAGCAGCACCAGCAAAAAGACCAGCAGCATGGTTGGGGATTGGAATAAGTATTCTTCCCAGTTGTAGGTCCGGCTGGTGATCTCTTCCCGGGGGGTGGAGTACAGGCGGATAATCTGCAGATTCCGCCGGATGCCGTAATTGTCCCCGGCTGCCAGCGCGTCCCGGCCATAGGCCTTGGCTGCATTGACCGCTGTGTCCCAGGCCGCCTGGTTGTCCAAATTCTTCTGCAGCAGGCTGGCATAATTGCCGATGTAGGTGAAGTCCCCAAAGTCTGTGCCGAAGTAGTCCGGCCCCGTCATCATCTCCGCCGTGGGAATGAAGGAAGGGGAAAATACATCGCTGCCGTATTTCTCCACCATGGCCGTTTCAAATTCCGTCCGTTCCTCCGGCGTCATGTCCGCCAGCGGCCCATAGGTCTGGCGCATATAGTCTCCATTTTCTTGGGCATCCGACAGATAATCCCAGATAGACGGGCCGCCGTCCTCCGCCGCCGCCTCTGCCATGGGGCCGGTGGCGATGGATTCCAGCAGGTCAAGATAATCCAGCAGGCCGCCGGTGAGCACCACATTGAGCACCAAAAACAGGCAAAAGATAATCAGGAAAAATTTGTTCAAAATGGATTTTTTTAATTCATACCGGGTAAGTTTTCCAACCATCATTAACCCTCCCCCGATACTTCCTGGAAGTGGTAGAGATACACATCCTCCAAATCCGGCTGGATAGGCTGGCCGCCGGGGCACTCGTCGGCAACCACCCGCAAAAGCACATCCTGCTCCCGCCGCTGGACATTGCCCACCAGGGCCTTGGCCTGCCAGGCGGCCACCGCCTCCGGCGCCACCGGCAGGGAAAAGACCTTGCCCTGCATGCCCGCCACCAGCGCCTGGGGGGTACCCCGGGCAATGAGCTGCCCCGCCCGAAGCATCAGGATATCCCGGGCGATAAACTCAATGTCGGAGGCAATGTGGGTCGTCCAGATCACCACCTTGTCCAGGGCCACCGTGGCCAGCACATTCCGCAGCCGCACCCGTTCCTGGGGATCCAGGCCCGCGGTGGGCTCATCCAGCAGCAAAAGCTGGGGATCGTTCAGCAGCGCCTGGGCAATGCCCAGCCGCTGGCGCATCCCGCCGGAAAATTCGCCGATTTTTCGCTTGCCGTCCTCCCGCAGGTTTACCGTCTCCAGGAGCCGGTCTACGGTGGCGTTCAGCTCCTTCCGGCTGAGCTTCATGCCCTTAACCGCCGCCATATAGCGCAGGAATTCCTCCGCCCGGAAGGATTTGTACAGGGACGGGGTCTGGGGCTGGAAACCCAGGATCTGGCGGTAGCGCCAGTCCAGGGCATAGATATCTGTGCCATCCCAGCGGACGCTTCCGCTGGTGGGCAGCAGAATTCCGGCGATGATGTTGACCAGGGTGGTTTTCCCTGCCCCGTTGGGGCCGAGGAGGCCGTAGACCCCCGCCTCCAAGGTGAAGGAAACATCATCCAAGGCCCGCTTTTTGGGATATTGCTTCGTCAGGTTTTGTACCGTCAGTTCCATTGCTTATTCCTCCCCGTTTGGAACACTGGTCACCCGTATTTTCGAGGAAACCATGGTGGGCTGGGGTATGGATTCTGTACCCAGGGGGGTAGTCACCGTGAAGAAGCTGCCCTCTTCGCCCCAATTTTCCGGCAGTTGGACGGGAATTTGCAGCATATCCGTGCCGGCGGATTCCCAGTCCAGCCAGGCGCAAGCTTCCCCGTCCAGGGTGAAGGTCAGAGGCTGCCCATTGAACACCAGAACCGTGCGGTACCGGCCCGGGCCGGAAGCAATGGCCTCCAGCAAAATTTCCTCCCCCTGGCTCACCGTCAGCTCCTTTGGCCCGGTGTGATCCGACTCAGCCGGTTCTGCACTCCACACCCAGGCGCCGTATGCCCCATTGGTAAAGCTGTCCACTAATCCTTCCCGCTGCGGCACGGTGCTTTGCCAGTTTTCCGGTTGCCGTTCCCCTTCCTCCTGGGTAATCCAAACGGTGTAGGATACCATATGTTGATCGGAGATGGGATTCCCGTCAAAAAACAGGAGGAAATCCAAGCGCCCCATGGATAGGGTAAATTCCGGCTGCATGGCCAGGGATAACACCGTCTGCTGGGGGGTTAGCTCCAGGGGATAGCGCTGATAGGTATCCCCCTCGATCTGGAATTCCACCGGCAGGCCATCGGCAAATACCATCAGATAATACGGCTGGATTTTCTCCAGTCCGTTTTGCAGGGTGACTGTCGCCTGGATGCCGCTGCTTTCGCAGGCATACGCCTCAACGCCCTGGGTGCGCTCCTGAAGCTCGCCGCTGGGTATTTCCACCCACAGCCCGGCCATCCACTCCACCGCCTCGTTTTGGGCCAGCTCTTTCATGACATCGGGCATTTCTTTTTCGGTGCTGCCCGTCTCTTCCGGCGTTGTTTCCAGCCGGTTTTCCGGATCCTCTGCCTGGCAGGCAGCCAGCAGCAGGCAGGCGGCAAACAGCAAAACAACAATGCGCTTCTTCATGATATCTCCTCCATTGTCTATCTTTTCAAAGTGCATTCTTTACCAGAAAACGTCTATCCTCTCCTTTTGAAACTTGGCTAAAACTCCGGCATCTCCAGCAGCGTGGGGTTGCTGCCGTCGGTCCCCATGATATAAACCGCCTCACCACTTTCGCTATTTTCTGTCCTCACGGAAACAAAAATCTTGTCGTATCCCGGCGTGGTGTACACCTGATACACCGGTTCTGCCAAGGTGGCAATCTTCTCCATCTGAGTTGGGTCTGATTTGGACAGGCGGTAAAGATCGTGGCTGTCTTCCCCGCCATCCAAATCTCCGCTGGTATACAGCCGGTAATAAAAATAGTCATTGTCAAAATTGATGCTGGCCAGCAGAACCGGCTGATCCACCAGCAGGGTTGGGTTGGCGCCATCCATATCGCAGCGGTAGAGGTGGTTATCCTCCGCCAG
>DVHJ01000062.1 GCA_018712145.1 Candidatus Faecousia faecigallinarum
CCAGGGATATTCCAACAGCCGATTCACAACAGAATTAAGATCCAGCGCTGTTGTCAACGCGTCCAAGTCAAACCCGCTGGGATCGTATAAAATCGTATCCTGGTATCCTTGCTCTTTTATGTGTGCGTTCAGGTTTTCCATAAAAACGTTTACACGCTCCTGGCTATTCTCCGCTTGGGGAGCAAGAATTCCACCGCAATAATCAGCAACTACATATGCAGCATCATTTCCGGATGGGATCAGCATTGCAGCAAATAAATTATGTAGAAAATACGCCTTTTCTTCAATGCCTGCAACGGAAGAGCCAGGCTTGGTTAGTGCAAGCGCTTCTTCATTAACGGGAACAACGCTTTCCAAATCTGCAACTGTCGCTGCATATTCAACGACAAATAGCTTTGCGAGGCTGGCTGGAATTTGTTGTACATTCTCATTTTTGGAAATGAAAATGTCATTGTTTGAACGATTTACTACGACTAATGATTTTGCATTATAGGAATTTTTTCGGGGGCCACCAAACAGAAGTGCCACAACCTGGTTCTTCTCTTCGCGAAGATGTTCAGGCTGCATTGCCCATGGGATAAAAAATGCGCAAAATATGGCAATGAAGAAAAGGATAATCACGCTAAACCGTATCCGTTTGCTGAGATGCTTTCTCCTCATGTCGTTGCCTCCTTTTTGTCGATGAAGCTAGTATATAACAACTACATGACAGTTGCGTGACAGTTTTGTCACATTGGATGCTTTTCTTCTGTCAATAGGCCAGGATAGCATTTCCCTTTGTGGGCAGCACATCAAAAATCGAGTTGCATTGTATAGGAGCTGGTACGCAGATTGAAGAAATTCCGGCTACACTTCTCTCTGGCTAGTACAGGGTTTTGCAGCCATCGAATTCTCCTGCCATTGCTGCCGCGTAGTAAAAAAATTTGACCGAAATGTATTTTTTCTGTGCATAAATTGTTGCATTTCTCCGGAAGACATGCTAAACTAAATTATGGCAATTCACGTCCTGAACTAGAACTACAATTGCGGCGGCTATGCCGTCAAAATACGAAAGGGGTAAATTGAATGTCTCACAAGTATGTCTACCTATTCACGGAGGGCAACGGCTCCATGCGTGAGCTGCTTGGCGGAAAGGGCGCAAATTTGGCGGAAATGACCAAGATTGGCCTCCCTGTTCCCCAGGGCTTTACCATTTCCACAGAAGCCTGCACCAAGTACTACGAAGACGGCCGGAAGATCAATGATGAAATCAAGGCCCAGATCATGGAGTACGTGGCAAAAATGGAGGAAATCACCGGCAAAAAATTCGGTGATCTGGAGAACCCCCTTCTGGTTTCTGTCCGCTCCGGCGCCCGGGCCTCTATGCCCGGTATGATGGATACCATTTTGAATCTTGGCCTGAACGAAGAAGTGGTGGAAGTTATTGCCAAAAAGTCCGGCAATCCCCGCTGGGCTTGGGACTGCTACCGCCGGTTTATCCAGATGTTCTCCGATGTGGTCATGGAAGTGGGCAAGAAATACTTCGAGCGTCTCATTGACGAAATGAAGGAGCGCAAAGGCGTCACCTTCGACACTGAGTTGACTGCTGAGGATCTCCATGAGCTGGCAGAGCAATTCAAAGCGGAATATAAACAGCAACTGGGCAAGGACTTCCCCACCGACCCCAAAGAGCAGCTGTTCATGGCAGTGGAAGCCGTGTTCCGCTCCTGGGATAATCCCCGGGCCAACGTCTACCGGATGGACCATGATATTCCCTATTCCTGGGGAACTGCCGTTAATGTGCAGATGATGGCCTTTGGCAACATGGGCGACACCTCCGGCACCGGTGTTGCCTTCACCCGTAATCCTGCCACCGGCGAAAAGGGCCTCATGGGCGAGTTCCTGATGAATGCCCAGGGCGAAGACGTGGTGGCCGGTGTGCGTACCCCCATGCCGATCCAGAAAATGCAGGAAATTCTTCCCGAAGTGTATGCCCAGTTCCTGGATGTATGCGACACGTTGGAGAAGCACTACCGGGATATGCAGGATATGGAGTTCACCATTGAAGACCGTAAGCTGTATATGCTGCAAACCCGGAACGGCAAGCGCACTGCCGCTGCCGCCATTAAGATTGCCTGCGACCTCATTGATGAAGGCATGATTACCGAGGAAGAGGCGCTGATGCAGATTGACGCCAAATCCCTGGATATGCTGCTGCATCCCCAGTTTGACCCCGAGGCGCTGAAAAAGGCCCAGCCTGTGGGCAAGGGCATCGCCGCTTCCCCCGGCGCTGCCGCCGGCGCTATCGTGTTTAGCGCAGAAGACGCCGTTGCCCATGGCAAGCGGGGCGAAAAAGTGGTTTTGGTTCGCCTGGAAACCAGTCCGGAGGACATTGAGGGCATGAAGTACGCCCAGGGTATCCTCACCGTTCGCGGTGGTCAGACCTCCCACGCTGCCGTTGTCGCCCGGGGCATGGGCACCTGCTGCGTCTCCGGCTGCGGCGACATTAAGATGGATGAGGAAAACAAGTGCTTTACCTTACAGGGCAAGACCTATCGGGAGCTAGATCCCCTGTCTCTGGACGGCTCTACCGGCAATATTTATGATGTGCTGATTCCCACCATCCCCGCCGATCCCAACTCCGGCTACTTTGGCCGCATTATGGAGCTGGCCGACAAATATAAGCGGCTGGAGGTGCGCACCAACGCCGATACCCCCAGCGACGCTAAGCAGGCTGTCGCCTTCGGCGCGCAGGGCATTGGTCTGTGCCGGACTGAGCATATGTTCTTTGACCCCGCCCGGATTGGCGCTTTCCGGGAAATGATTTGTGCCGAAACCGTGGAGGAGCGGGAAACCGCCCTGGCCAAGATTGAGCCCATGCAGCAGGCTGACTTTGAAGGCCTGTTTGAGGCGCTGGGCGGCCGTCCGGTCACCATCCGGTTCCTGGATCCCCCCCTGCACGAGTTTGTGCCCACGGAAGAGGCAGACATTGAGGCGCTGGCCAATGCCCAGGGCAAGAGCGTGGCCTATATCAAGCAGGTCATTGGCGATCTCCACGAGTTTAACCCCATGATGGGCCACCGGGGCTGCCGCCTGACTGTGACCTATCCGGAAATTGCCGCGATGCAGACCCGGGCCATCATCAAGGCCGCTCTGGCAGTGAAAGCCCGCCATGCCGGCTGGCACATTGTCCCGGAGATTATGATCCCCCTGGTTGGCGAAGTGAAAGAAATGAAGTTTGTCAAAGACGTGGTGGTGAAAACGGCAGATAAGCTGATTGCTGAGGCTGGTGTGGAACTGAAGTATGAAGTCGGCACCATGATTGAGATCCCCCGGGCTGCCCTCACCGCCGACGCCATCGCTGAAGAGGCGGAGTTCTTCTGCTTCGGCACCAACGACTTGACTCAGATGACCTTCGGCTTCAGCCGTGACGACGCCGGCAAGTTCCTGCCTGCCTATTACCGCAACAAGATCTATGAATTTGATCCCTTTGCCCGGCTGGACACCACCGGCGTAGGCCGCCTGATGGAGATGGCAGTGGATCTGGGGAAGAAGACCCGGCCGAACCTGCACTGCGGCATCTGCGGCGAGCATGGCGGAGATCCCTCCTCCATTGAGTTCTGCCACAAGATTGGCCTGGACTATGTGTCCTGCAGCCCCTTCCGGGTGCCCATTGCCCGCCTGGCCGCCGCGCAAGCTGCCATTCGGAGCAAATAACGGAAAATCATCAGCGGAGGCTACCCCGGTGGATACCTGCTGGGGCAGCCTCCCCCTTTTTTGCCCCACCGGCAAAACATGGCTTGACAACTCCACAACAATTTGATACCATGGCTCTATCCACAAACGCAACGATGGGATGAAGTACCCGGCTTATACCCCCAGAGAGCTTCCGGTTGGTGCAAGGAAGTGGGCAAACCCGGCGAAATACCTCCCGGAGCGGTCTGCCTGAACGATGCAGTAGGGCAGGACGGTCAGGCCCCGTTATCGCCTGGCGCCATTGGCGCTGCAAGGGCGGTGCTGTAATGCACTGCCGAAGCAGAGGTGGTACCGCGTGTAAAACTCACGCCCTCTGCCCCATTTGGGGCCGGGGGCGTTTTTTATACCGAAATTGCACAGGTTCACAGAATAGGAGGAATTCCATGGATCAGGTAAATATCACGTATTTGGGTCATTCGTGTTTCTGCCTGGAGGCAAACGGCTACCGCACCGTCATTGACCCTTATATTGACGGCATGGTGCCCGGGCTGCCGCCACTGCGGGTGGAGGCGGAGGCGGTATACTGTAGCCACCAACACGATGACCACAACTATGTTCAGGCGGTACGCCGGGAAGAAACCACTTTGCCGGCGCCCTATACGGTGGAGGAATGGATTACCCCCCATGACGCAGAAGGGGGGAAACGCCGGGGCATGAACACCGTGCGGATCTTCCACTTTGGCCAATTGCGCATTGCCCATTTGGGGGATATTGGCCGGCCCCTGACGGCCGGGGAACGGGAAAAGCTCCAGGGTGTGGACTGTCTGCTCATTCCCGTGGGCGGGTATTATACCATCGACGCCCGGCAGGCCAAGGAAATGGCAGAGGAAATTGGCCCCAAAGTCATTATCCCCATGCATTACCGAACCGCCAGCGGCGGCTTCCCGGAAATTGCTCTGCTGGATCAGTTCACCAAACTTTATCCCCAGGTCCGCCAGGGCGGCAGCACCTTGGTGCTCACCCGCCGGACACCGGCGCAAGTGCTGGTGCTTTCCCCGGCGGAAAGCGTGCCACGGTTGCGGTTTTCCATCAGCAGCCAACCAGCATTGTCTGATTTGGTGGAGCTGTATCAAAGCGCAGGCTGGGGGAACTATACCCCCGCCCTGCTGGAGGCAGCCTATGCCAACAGCCTCAACGTATTCACCGCCTGGGGTGGCAGCCGGCTGGTTGGGGTTCTGCGGGCTGTGGGCGACGGTGCTTCCATTGTCTATCTTCAGGATCTACTGGTGTTGGACAGCTACCGGCGGCAGGGCATTGGCAGTGCACTCCTTGCCCAGGCGCTGGAACAATACGCCACAGTTTACCAGGTGGTGTTGCTGACGGACAGCACCCCCAGCACCAGGGCATTTTATGGGCAGGCTGGGCTTACTGAAGCCGAACAGCTGGGGTGCACCGCTTTTGTCCGGTTTGCAAAGCCGAATCAAATTTAATTTAAGGAGATAAAAAATGAAACTTTATGATGAACTGGTGGCCCGGGGTCTGATTGCCCAGGTCACCAACGAGGAAGAAATTCGGGAAATGATCGACAATGGGAAAGCCACCTTTTACATTGGCTTTGACTGCACGGCTGACAGCTTAACCGCCGGACATTTTATGGCGCTGACTCTGATGAAGCGCCTGCAGCTGGCCGGCAACCGGCCCATTGCTCTGATCGGCGGCGGTACGACCATGATCGGCGACCCATCCGGACGGTCCGATATGCGCCGGATGCTGACCAAGGCGGACATTGACCACAACGCCGAGTGCTTTAAACGGCAGATGGAAAAGTTTATTGAGTTCGGTGAGGGCAAAGCGCAAATGGTAAACAATGCCGACTGGCTACTGGATCTCAACTATGTGGATTTGCTGCGGGAAGTGGGTGCTTGCTTCTCAGTAAACAATATGCTCCGGGCAGAGTGCTACAAGCAGCGGATGGAAAAAGGGCTGTCCTTCCTGGAATTCAACTATATGATCATGCAGTCCTATGACTTTTACTACCTGTTCCAGCATTACAACTGCAACATGCAGTTTGGCGGTAACGATCAGTGGAGCAATATGCTGGGCGGAACAGAGCTGATTCGCAAAAAGCTGGGCAAAGACGCCCACTGTATGACCATCACGCTGCTCACCGATGCCCAGGGCAACAAAATGGGGAAAACCGCTGGCAATGCAGTCTGGCTGGATCCCAATAAGACCAGCCCCTTCGACTTCTACCAGTACTGGCGGAATGTGGAGGAT
>DVHJ01000063.1 GCA_018712145.1 Candidatus Faecousia faecigallinarum
GGTGCAAGGGCCTCCCCCCACTGTCATTGCGAGGAGCGAAGCGACGCGGCAATCCGTTCTCCTCGCAGTAAAGCAAAACGAAAAGCAATACTTTGGGCGAATCCGAAAAGCGCCACAAATTTGCCCTAAGAATTGCCAATTTGCAAAGTTTCTCTGCGGGGACGCGGATTGCCACACCAGTGTGCGCACTGGTTCGCAATGACATGCTGAAGGAAGAGGCGTGTGCGCGGTTGCAGGGACGTTTGGTG
The DNA here is from genome assembly GCA_018712145.1 of Candidatus Faecousia faecigallinarum. Taxonomy (GTDB): domain Bacteria; phylum Bacillota; class Clostridia; order Oscillospirales; family Oscillospiraceae; genus Faecousia; species Faecousia faecigallinarum. The sequence goes on from DVHJ01000063.1 coordinate 249, forward strand.
CGTAAGGTGCGCAGAAACTTGCCGGGCGTCAGCGAGTGCAGGGACGTTTGCGCGAGGGCATGCAGAACCTTGCCAGGTGTCAGCGGGTGCAAGAGCGTTTGGTGCGGAGGAATGCAGAAGGAAGAGGCGCTTTTGCAGTTGCAAGGACGCTTTTCCGGCAGTATACCGGCAGCGCCCCGGTACTGTGCAGACAGGCAGCAAATTTCTGCATGTCATTGCGAGGAGCGGAGCGACGGGACAATCCGTACTCCTCGCGGCAGGGCATAGCAATGCAGCAGCACTTCAGGCGAATACGGAAAAACGCATTCGAATTACCTCCCGCAAGCAAAACCCACCCGGTTAAGGCCCAGGCGCGGCGGCCTTTGCCTTCAGCGGGTGGGTGATAAGGTTCAGCCCAGTTTGGCGGTTTCCCGGTTAGCGTGCAAATTCTCCTTGGCGGCGGAGAGCATCAGCTTAATCCGGTTGAGCTGGTTGACCTCGGAGGCACCGGGGTCATAGTCCACCGCCACAATATTGGCCTGGGGGAAGGTGGCCCGGAGCCGCTTGATCACCCCTTTGCCCACCACGTGGTTGGGCAGGCAGGCAAAGGGCTGGATGCACACAATATTCGGCGCGCCGGCATGGATCAGCTCCACCATCTCCCCGGTGAGGAACCACCCCTCCCCGTACTGGTTGCCGATGGACAAAAAGGGCTTGGCGTACTCCGCAATCTGCCCGATGGGTTCCGGCGGGGTGAACCGCTTGCTCTCCTGCAGGGCCCGGATGGCCGGCCGGCGCAGGGCGGCAATGGCGGATATCCCAAGCTTGCCCGCCTGGGCGCTTTTCCAGCTGCCCCCCAGGAATTCGTGCTTATAGCCGGGATTATACAGGCAGTAGTTGAGGAAATCCATCAGGTCCGGCACCACGGCCTCCGCCCCCTCCTGCTCCAGCAGGTCCACCAGGTGGTTATTGGCCAGGGGCATGTACTTCACCAGAATCTCCCCCACCACCCCCACCCGGGGCTTGACCATATCCTCGTGGATGGGCAGACGGTCGAAATCCTCCACAATCCCCCGGCAGTAGCCGGCGTAGTCCGCCGCCCCGTGGCGGCCGGACAGGGAGGCGATGCACTTTTCCTCCCAGGCTTTGTGCAGGGCGTTGGCGCTGCCGGGGACCAGCGCATAGGGCCGGACCCGGTACAGGCACCGCATAAACAGGTCCCCGTAGACCACCGCCCGGCCGGCGTCCAGAATCAGGCCGGGGGACAGGCGGAAGCCGGGGTTTTTCTCCATGCCGTTGGCGTTCAGGGAAATCACCGGGATGTGGCCCAGGCCGGCTTTGTCCAGGGCCCGGCGGATAAAGCCCACGTAGTTGCTGGCCCGGCAGCAGCCGCCGGTCTGGGTCATCAGCACCGCCAGGCGGCTGGTGTCGTATTTCCCCGAGGCGATGGCGGACATGATCTGCCCCACCACGGTGATGGAGGGAAAACAGGCGTCGTTGTTCACAAACTTCAGTCCGGCGTCAATGGCCGCCCGGTTGTCGTTGTCCAAAATCTCCACCCGGTAGCCGTGTTTCCGGAACACCGGGCCCAGGAGGGAAAAGTGGATGGGGGACATCTGGGGGGCCAGGATGGTGTAGTCCGCCATGTCCCGGGTGAACACGGTGCGCTGGTAGGCCGCCGGGGCCTGGTCCGGGGTCTCCGCCGGCCGCATATCCATGGCCGCCAGCAGGCTGCGGATGCGGATCCGGGCCGCCCCCAGGTTGGACACCTCGTCAATTTTCAGCACGGTGTACAGCCGCCCGGCGAGAATTTCCGAAACCTGGTCGGTGGTCACCGCGTCCAGGCCGCAGCCGAAGGAGTTGAGCTGCACCAGCTCCAAGTCCTGCCGCCCCCGGACAAACTGGGCGGCGGTATACAGCCGGGAGTGGTACACCCACTGGTCGTTGACCCGGAGGGGCCGGGCGGGGGTGAACTCCACCGGGATGGAATCCTCGGTGAGCACCGCCAGGTGGTAACCGGCGATCATCTCCGGGATGCCGTGGTTGATCTCCGGGTCCACGTGGTAGGGCCGGCCTGCCAGGACGATGCCCCGGCGGTGGTTTTCTTCCATCCACCGGAGGGCCTCTTTCCCCTTTTCCCCCACGTCCGCTTTGGCCCGGCCCTGCTCGGCCCAGGCGGCGTGAACCGCCTGGCGGGTTTCATGCTCGGGAATTTGCCAGAGTTCTTTGCACAGCTGGGCCAGCCGCCGGGCGGCGGTATGCTCGTCGGTGAAGGCCAAAAACGGCCGGATGTACTGAATCTTCCCCTCGGTAATGGCGTCTACGTTGTTTTTCAAATTTTCCGGGTAGGACACCACAATGGGGCAGTTAAAGTGGTTCTGGGCGCCGGGGGTCTCCTGATGCTCATAAAAGACGCAGGGGTGGAAAATGGTGGTGATCCCCTGATCAATGAGCCACTGCACATGGCCGTGGGCCAGTTTGGCGGGGTAGCACTCCGACTCCGAGGGGATGGACTCCATCCCCAGCTCGTAGATTTTCCGGCTGGAGCGGGGGGAGAGCACCACGGAAAAGCCCAGGGCTTTAAAGAACGTAGCCCAGAAGGGATAGTTTTCATACATATTTAATACCCGGGGAATGCCGATTACCCCCCGGGGGGCCTCCTCCGCCGGCAGGGGCGGGTAGGCAAACATCCGCTCCAGCTTGTAGGCCACCAAGTTGGGGCCCCGCTCCGCCGGGGCGGCGGCGCCCAGCCCCTTTTCGCACCGGTTGCCGGTGACGTGCCGGCGGCCACCGGGGAATTTGTTGATGGTGAGCATGCACCGGTTGGTGCAGCCCCGGCACCGGGCGGTGGAGGTGGTGTAGGTGAGCTTCAGGATATCCGCCATGGGCAGCATGGTGGTTGCCTGGCCCTGGTACCGGTCCCTGGCCAGCAGGGCCGCGCCGAAGGCCCCCATGATCCCGGCAATGTCCGGGCAGGTGGCCTCCACCCCCGCCACCAGCTCAAAGGCCCGGAGCACCGCCTGGTTGTAGAAGGTGCCCCCCTGGACCACCACCCGGCTGCCCAGATCCTTGGCGTCGGCCAGCTTGATCACCTTGTACAAGGCGTTTTTGATCACCGAGTAGGCAAGGCCCGCGGAGATATCCTCCACCCCGGCCCCTTCTTTCTGGGCCTGCTTCACATTGGAGTTCATGAACACGGTGCACCGGGTGCCCAGGTCGATGGGGTTCTGGGCAAACAGGGCCTTGGCGGCAAAGTCCGCCGCGGTGTACCCTAAGGAGTTGGCAAAGTTCTCGATAAATGAGCCGCAGCCGGAGGAGCAGGCCTCATTCAATAGAATATTGTCCACCGCGTGGTTCTTGATTTTGATGCACTTCATGTCCTGGCCGCCGATGTCCAGGATACAGTCCACCTCCGGGTCGAAGAAGGCCGCCGCCCGGTAGTGGGCGATGGTCTCCACCTCCCCCTCATCCAGGCAGAAGGCGGATTTTAACAGGGTCTCCCCGTAGCCGGTGGAGCAGGAACGGCAGATTTCCGCCCCCTTGGGCAAAAGCTGGCTCAGCTGCCCCACGGCCCGGATGGCGGTTTGCACCGGCGAGCCGTGGTTACTGTCGTAAAAGGACCACAGCAGCTCCCCGTCCTGCCCCACCAGGGCCAGCTTGGTGGTGGTGGAGCCGGCGTCAATGCCCAGAAAGCACTTGCCCCGGTACTGGGCCAGGTCGCCTTTGCCCACGGTGGCCTTGGCGTGGCGGGCCTGGAAATCGGCCAGGTCCTGGCTGCCGGTAAACAGGGGGGGCAGCCGCTTTAACTCGAAGGCCACCTGCACCCCGTGTTCCAGCTGGGCAATCAGGCTGTCTAAGTCCACCGGTTTTTCTTCCGCCCGGGCGGCCATGGCCGCCCCCATGGCGGCAAACAGGTGGGCGTTTTCCGGATCCACTACCATATCCGGCCCCAGCTTCAGGGTGCGGATAAAGGCGTTTTTCAGCTCCGGCAGGAAGTGAAGGGGCCCGCCCAGGAAGGCCACGCAGCCCCGGATGGGCTTGCCGCAGGCCAGGCCGGAGATGGTCTGGTTCACCACCGCCTGGAAGATGGAGGCCGCCAGATCCGGCAGGGTGGCCCCCTCGTTGATCAGGGGCTGGATGTCGGACTTGGCGAACACTCCGCACCGGGCGGCGATGGGGTAGATTTGCTGGTAGTGGGCGGCGGCGTCGTTGAGGCCCTGGGCGTCGGTTTGCAGCAGGGCGGCCATCTGGTCGATGAAGGAGCCGGTGCCCCCGGCGCACACGCCGTTCATCCGCTGTTCCAGTCCGCCCCGGAAGTAGATGATTTTGGCGTCCTCGCCCCCCAGCTCAATGGCCACGTCGGTTTGGGGGGCGGTTTGCTTCAGGCTGGTGGCCACCGCCACCACTTCCTGGACAAAGTCTACGTTCAGGGCTTTGCCCAGGCTCATGGCGCCGGAGCCGGTGATGCGCATGTTCAGGTCACAGGGGCCCAGCTGCTGCCGGGCCTCCTGCAATAGTTGGGTTAAGGTGAGCTGGGTGTTGGCCCGGTGGCGGCGGTATTGGCCGAAAATCAGTTGGCCCTGGTGATCCAGCACCGCCAGCTTCACCGTGGTGGAACCTACGTCAATTCCCGCAGGGAAACATAATTTCATCGTGAAAAACCTCGTTTTTTGGCAGTCTCTCAGGATAAAGTATAGCATGGGATTTCTCAATTGCAACACTTTCGCTTTGTGAACTTTTTGGAAATCTTTCCCCCGGCTTCCAGCCCGCCGCCCCATGGGCCGCCGCAGGGCGTGGGGATTGTCCCATCGCTCTGCCCCGCGCAATGACAAGGGGGGGACACGTTCTTGCACCCGCGCACACGTCCTTCTTTCAGCATGTCATTGCAAAACACGCCCTTGCACACGTAGTCACGCCGCTACCTTCTGCATGTCATCGCAAAACACAGCCTTGCAACCGCACACGCGTCTCTGTCTTCTGCATGTCATTGCGAACCAGTGCGCACACTGGTGCGGCAATCCGCATCCCCGCAGGAATGCCTGGCAAGTTGGCTGCTGTTTGGGCAAATTCGTGGCGCTTTTCAGATTTGCCCAAAGTATTGCTTTTCGTTTTGTGCTGCCGCAAGGAGTACGGATTGCCACGTCGCTGCGCTCCTCGCAATGACATGCAGAGACTTGCCGTGTGTTTGCGCCGCAAGAACGTACTACAGGGGCAACTTCGCACCCGCCTGCGCATTCACCCAGCAGCACCCCCTTGCACCCGCAGAAATGCCCCTGCCTTCTGCCTATCGCCGCGTCCCTGCAAACGCAGGCGCGTTTCTGTCTTTTGCATGTCATTGCGAACCAGTGCGCACACTGGTGCGGCAATCCGCGTCCCCGCAGAGAAACTTGGCAAGCTGGTAATCCTTAGGGCAAATTCGTAAAAGCTGCGTATTCGCCCAAAGTATTGCTTTTCGTTTTGTGCTGCCGCAAGGAGTACGGATTGCCACGTCGCTTCGCTTCTCGCAATGACAAGGGGGGGCATATCCTCGCGCCCCACGTTCTTGCAACCGAAGCAACGTCCCTTCCTTCTGCATGTCATTGCGAACCAGTGCGCACACTGGTGCGGCAATCCGTTCTCCTTGCGGTGGTACATGGCAAATCGCAGTACTTAGGGCAAATACGTAACAGCTGCGTATTTGCCTAAAGTACTGCTTCCTGTTATGCTCTACTGCGGGGAAACGGATTGCCACGTCGCTTCGCTCCTCGCAATGACATGCAGAAACTTGCCGGGTGTTTGCACTACAAGGACGCAATGACAGGCAAAAACTTGCTGGGTGTCAGCGGATGCAAGGACGCAACGACATGCAGAAACTTGCCCCGCTTTTGCATCTCCGCAAACGCTGTGCTGGGTACTGCCTTTCCCGCCGGGGAATTCTGCCCCCGGCTAAAAATACAGCTCCGCCGACAGGTTCCCGTGGGTATACCAGCACACCGTCTTCCGCATAAACGCCTCGGTTACGCCGAAGTGCTCCGCCAATGCCCACAAATCCGTGTACCCCATGGCCACCGCCTCGTCCAGCTCCCCCGGGGAAATCAGCGCCCCGATGGCCCACTTGTCCGCCCGGTGCTCGTGGCGCTGCCGCAGGTCCCGGGGGGCATACCGGTTGTAAAAACTCCCGGTCAGGCAGTGCCCCAGCTCATGGGCCAGGTGCACCTTCCGCTGGGCCTCCGTCTCCAATTCGTCCATGCCAATGTAGCACTGCCCCTGTCCGTCCTGGATGGACAGGGACCCATTTTCCGGCAGCGAAAACCGGATCACCGGTATCCCCTCCGCCTCTGCCAGCCGGTGCAGCTCCAGCGTAGATTTCATGATTTCTCCCGTTTCTCCTTCTCCCGCTGCTTGACAAAAGCAGCAAAGTGCTTTACCTCGGCGTACATTTCGTCGGTGATTTCTCCGTCCCCGCCGAACAGGGCGAATTTGATCTCCTCGTCGCTCACCGGCCGCTTGCCCCCCAGCAGGTAGTCCACCGGCACCTGGAAATAGTCCGCCAGCTTCGCCACCGTGGCCCCGTTGGGGGTGGCCCCCGCCTTCCACTTGGCCACGGCAGACCGGTTCAACCCGACATCGGTGCAGGCTTTGTACACGCTGACCCCCGCCTGGGCGCACAATAACGCGAATCTGTCATAAAACATGACCCATCCTCCGTTTTGGGCAGATTACCAAAGTAGCCTCCCCCTATTGACAACGCCGGGAGAAGCCGGTATAATGAGGCTACTAAAGTAATCAGATTCCGAAAATTACTGCCCGATCTGGTTACTATGGTAACACACCCCCATGGGTGCGTCAAGTAAAATTTTTCTCTGGAGAGGATGGGATGAATCATGAAACCATGCCAAAACTGCACATCGCCTTGTACATATCCGGACTGCGGGCCATACCGCCGGTGGCTGGAGCGGCAGTGGGGGAATTTCCGCCGGTGGGCCCAGCGGGAAACCCCGGCAAGCAAGCCTGGGGTCTGGCGGTACGATCCGCCCTACCTGGTGAAAGCCTCCCTGGACCGGGGGCCCTGCGCAAGCTGCCCGGCCCGGCGGTGCTGCGGCGACAGTGAGATGTGTCCGTCCTGGGTGGACTGGTACAATGGCCGGAACCGGCGGATTGCCTGGAGGCTGACCCATGGCTGAGCGGCGGATGTTTACCACCCAGGTGGTGGATTCCGATGAATTCCTGGAACTGCCCCTGACGGCCCAGGCCCTGTACTTCCACCTGGGGATGCGGGCGGACGACGACGGGTTTGTCCACAAGCCCAAGGCGGTGCTCCGGACGGTGCTGGCCAGCGGGGAGGATTTGGACCGGCTGGTGGAGCGGGGGTTTGTGCTGCTGCTGGACGGCATTGCGGTGATCCGCCACTGGCGCCAGGCCAACGTCCTGAAAAACGACCGGCTCCGGCCCCTCCAGTTCCCGGATTTGGCAGGGCGGATTTACCTCCGGGAGGACAAATCTTACACCGATCAGCCCCAGCCGGGCCTGCCCAGCCTGCGGCAAGTGCGGGAAGCCTATCTGGCTGAGCGGCTCCAGCGGCGGGGCAAACGGGCCAAGGCGGAAAACGGCGGATCGAAAAACCCTGGATCCACTTTGGAAAATTTTGGATCCACTTTGGAAAATTTTGGAACCAGAAGAGAAGAGAAGGGAAGAGAACAGAACCGAACCGAAGAAAAGGGAAATGAAGAAAACAGAACTCAGGTTAAGGCAGCCGAGGCGGAAGAAGAAATGCACACCTTGGGGGGAACCTTGGGCAAGGGGGTGCTGCTGCTCACCGACCGGCAGATCGGGGACCTGATGGAGAAAATGGGCAACGAGGCCTTTGACTACTATGCGGACAAGCTGTCCAGCTACATTGTGCAAACCGGGCGGAAGGTGCGCAGCCACTACCGCACCATACTCCAGTGGTGGCAGGAGGACCGGCAGGTGAAGGAGGGTGATGCATATGCCCTGTAACTGGGTGGAGGTGGATGTCCACTGTCCGTTTTACCGGCGGATCGAGGGGCGGAGCCTGTGCTGTGAGGGACCGTGGCAAAAAACCGGGATTCGGGTGTCTTTTCCCGGGCAAAGGGCCATGACGGAGCACATGCAGCGGTTGTGCCAGGGCCGGTTTTGCCAGTGCCCCCTGTACCAGGCGGCCCAGGCCAGGTACGAGTCAGAATGAATATTGATGAATAAATATCGAATTTTCGTGGTATGAAAATTCGCCAACTGTTTGCCGTAGTCCATAATTAAGCCGGTAAAAGTTAAGAATATCCCCCGGAACAGCCAAAAAAATCTGGTTTTTTTGCCGGAAAAGGAATTGTTTTTTCTCCGGAAATCGTATACAATTACCCTGGATGCCCAAGGCGGCAGGGGGATAGATCCCGGGGCGGGACTGCCCCGGCAGTGCCCCCAGGCAAATGCAGATACCCGGCAAGTTTTTGCACGGCATTGCGTCTTTGCACACGCAGGCACCCGGCAAGTTATTGCATATCATTGCGTCCTTGCACCCGCGCACACCTGCCCACCTTCTGCATGTCATTGCGAGGAGCGAAGCGACGTGGCAATCCGTTCTCCTTGCAGTGGGGCAGAACGAGAAGCAATACTTTGGGCGAATACAAAAGTGGCTGCGGATTTGCCATGGCAGCACGTTCTTGCACACGCAGACACCCGGCAAGTTTCTGCATGTCATTGCGTCCTTGCGCCCGCGCACACCTGCCCACCTTCTGCATGTCATTGCGAGGAGCGAAGCGACGTGGCAATCCGTACTCCTTGCGGTAGGACATGACAGAGAGCAACTTTTCCCGGCGAATACGTAGAAGCTGCGAATTTGCCCTAAGTCCTACCGGCTTGCAACGTTTCTCTGCGGGGACGCGGATTGCCACACCAGTGTGCGCACTGGTTCGCAATGACATGCAGAAGACGGGCAGCTGTCAGCGGTTGCAAGGACGCTTTCCGGCAGT
>DVHJ01000064.1 GCA_018712145.1 Candidatus Faecousia faecigallinarum
TGCTCATGACAATTTCTCTCTTTCAGGCATGTTATATTTTTAATTCATTGGTAAATTTATTTTTTGGCGGCATATCCCTTGATTTAAGAAATGCCGATTGTGCAACGTTCGTTTCGCATTATGCGTCCCATTGTCCAAGTTGTCAAGGTCATTTCAGGCCGAAGTAGCGGCACAGTAGGCAGAATTCTACTGCGCAGCCCGATTGACTTTCGTTAAGATAAATTAGTGAGCTAATTTTCTAGCTGCACAATACGCAAAGAGAAGCTCTGGCTATCCCACAAAAAAACGGCGGCGCTGCCGGAAAAGCCAGCAACGCTGCCAATCACTTATCTTGCGGATTCTGCCACGCTCCGGCGCACCATCGCCCGCATCCGCCTGGCCTGGGCCAAGGCTTTCTCCGTTTTCGTCGCCTGGGTATCCTGCAGCACCGCCAGGGCCCGGTCCAGGGACGCCTGGGCGCGCTGCCGGTCAATCTCCTCCGCCCACTCGAAGGTAGTGGCCACCAGGGTAACCCCGGTTTTCTCCACGGATAGCATCCCACCAATGCAAGCAGCATAGCGGCGTCCCTCCGGTGTGACGACCGTTGCCCGGCCCATACCCAGAGCGCTGACCAACTCCACATGGCCTGCCATAATACCGATATCGCCAGCTGTGGTCCGGACAACAAGCTCAATCGCTTGTCCGGTAAATTGAACCCCATCCGGGGTAACAATGGTCAAGGGAAACGTGGCCATTTCCCTCACCCCCTGCCTGCCTTGGCCACCACTTCATCAATGGTGCCGGCAAAGAGAAAAGCCGGCTCCGGGATTTGATCGTGCTTTCCTTCCAAAATCTCCCGGAAGCCCCGGATAGTCTCCTTGAGCGGAACATATTTTCCAGGCATGCCGTTAAATGCCTGGGCAACGGTGAAGGGCTGGGACAGAAACCGCTGTATCCGCCTGGCCCGGCTGACGGTACGCTTGTCCTCCTCAGACAGCTCGTCCATGCCCATAATGGCAATGATGTCTTGCAGTTCCCGATAGCGCTGGAGGGTTTGCTGCACCCCTCTGGCCACCTGATAATGCTCCTGCCCCAGGATTTCCGGCTGCAATATCCGGGAGGTAGAATTTAGGGGATCCACCGCCGGATAGATGCCTAAGGATGCAATTCCCCGATCCAATACGGTGGTGGCATCCAAGTGAGCAAAGGTGGTGGCCGGTGCCGGGTCAGTCAGATCGTCCGCCGGCACATATACGGCTTGCACTGAGGTAATCGATCCGTCTTGCGTGGAGGTGATACGCTCCTGCAAGGCCCCCATCTCCGTGGCCAGGGTGGGCTGATACCCTACGGCAGAAGGCATACGGCCCAGCAAAGCAGAAACCTCGGAGCCAGCCTGGGTGAAGCGGAAAATATTGTCGATAAACAACAGCACATCCTGATGCTTCACATCTCGAAAGTACTCCGCCATGGTGAGGCCAGACAGGCCAACCCGCATTCTGGCCCCAGGGGGTTCATTCATCTGCCCATAAACCAGGGCCGTTTTCGCCAGCACGCCGGACTGCTTCATTTCGTGATACAGGTCATTGCCCTCCCGGGTGCGTTCTCCCACCCCGGTAAACACAGAAATGCCGCCGTGCTCCGTGGCAATGTTGTGGATCAGTTCCATGATCAGCACGGTTTTGCCCACGCCTGCGCCGCCAAACAGGCCAATCTTGCCCCCCTTGGTATAGGGGCAAATCAGATCCACCACTTTAATGCCGGTTTCCAGAATATCGGTGGTATTTGCCTGCTTGGCATAGGCAGGCGCAGGACGGTGGATGGGCCAACGCTCCGCCGCCACCGGTGCGGGCCGTCCGTCAATGGGCTGGCCCAGCAGGTTGAACATCCGGCCCAAACAGTTCTCCCCCACCGGCACGGTGATTGGTCCGCCGGTATCCGTGGCCGGCGCACCACGTTGCAGGCCATCGGTGGAGTGCATGGCCACAGCGCGAACCACATTGTCCCCCAAATGCTGGGCCACTTCCGCCACAATCGTCTCATCTCCGTTGGGCACCTCTACCGCGTTGAGCAACCGCGGCAAGCACCCCTCGGGAAATCGAATATCCAGAACAGGCCCCATCACCTGAATGACAGTGCCAACCTGTTTCGCCATTGGATCAACTCCTTGCCTCCCGAGCCGGTCAGGCCTCAGCGCCTGCTACAATCTCGGTAATTTCCTGGGTAATCGCGCCCTGCCGGGCGCGGTTATATTGCAAATGCAGGTTCTCCAGCATTTCATCGGCATTTTTTGTGGCAGACTCCATGGCCGTTCGCCGGGCAGCCAGCTCACTGGCCACCGATTCGCACAGCGCACCATAGATCACACCCCCCAAATACTCGGGGATGATGGCATCCAGCACAGCTTGCGGATCCGGCTCATACAGCACATCTGCTTCCCGTTCCGCATACCGGGTCATGCACAGCGGCAGCAGCGGCAGCACTGCAGGCGTCTGGGCCAGCAAAGAAGCAAAGTTGGTATACACCAAATTAATTTCGGCAAATTCCCCGGCGGCATACCTGTTGGCCAGCTGCTTAGCCATGGTAAAACAGTCTCCCACAGAAATATCCGCCGCTTCCGTGTATCGCTCCGTCAGCAGCGCCTCTGTCCGAAAGTGCTCCACTGCTTTTTTCCCAATGGGCAAAATGCAATTGGGCCTCCCGGCAAGGGTTTCTCTGGCCAGGCGAAGCACATTGCTGTTATAGCCACCGGCCATCCCCCGATCGCCAGCAATGACAATACAGCAGAGTTTTCCCTCTGCTTTGGGCGAAAAATAAGGAGAGGGAACCCCAGCCATGCGAGAAATGGTCTGATAAAGAAGCTGAAAGTACGGGCGGCTCTGGGTAATCCGGCTCTGGGCCTTCCGCAGGCGGGATGCCGCCACCATTTCCATGGCACGGGTAATTTGCCGGGTACTTTCCATGCTCCGCATTCGCCGCCTGACCTCTTTGGTGGACACACCAGCCACGAAAACCCCTCCTTACCCTTGAGTAAATGTCTGAACAAAAGATGCCAGCAGTGCCTGAAGCGCCGCTTCATTTTCCGGCGTAATGGCCTCAGTCAGCCGGATAGACTGCAAAATTTCCGGGTGACTATCCTCCAGCAGACGGTATAACGCTCCAGAAAACGCCTCCACCCGATCTACCGGTATGGTTTCCAGATATCCCCTGGTCACAGCATAGAGAATACAGACCTGGTGGGCAACGTCCATGGGTGCGCCGTTTTTTTGCTTCAGCACCTCCACAATCCGCTCCCCTTGGGCCAGGCGGGCTTTGGTATCCGGATCCAGATCTGAACCGAACTGCGCAAAGCTCTGCAATTCCCGATACTGAGAATACAGCAGTTTCAGTGAGCCCGCCACCTGCTTCATGGCTTTGATCTGGGCAGCGCCCCCTACCCGGGACACCGAAATGCCCGGATTCACCGCCGGCATTACTCCAGCGTTATATAACTCTGTTTCCAGAAAAATTTGTCCGTCAGTAATGGAAATCACATTGGTGGGAATATAGGCGGACACATCCCCAGCCTGGGTCTCAATGATCGGCAGCGCCGTCAGGCTGCCGCCGCCGAATTCCGGCGCCATCCGGGCAGCGCGTTCCAGCAGCCGGGAATGGAGGTAAAACACGTCGCCGGGGTACGCCTCCCGCCCTGGTGGGCGGCGAATCAACAGAGAAATCGCCCGGTAAGCTACGGCATGTTTACTCAAATCGTCATAGACAATGAGCACATCCTTCCCCTGATCCATAAAATACTCGCCCATGGCGCACCCGGCATACGGCGCAATATACTGCATAGGCGCCTGCTCAGCGGCAGAGGCAGAAACCACGATGGTATAATCCATGGCGCCATGCTGGGCAAAGTGGCTGACGATCTGGGAAACCGTAGACTGTTTCTGCCCGATAGCCACATAAATACAGATGACATTCTGATCCCGCTGATTCAAAATGGTATCCGTGGCAATGGTGGTTTTCCCGGTCTGGCGGTCGCCGATGATCAGCTCCCGTTGCCCCCGGCCAATGGGAATCATCGCGTCAATGGCTTTAATGCCGGTTTGCAGCGGCTTAGACACCGGCTCCCGCTGAATAATGCCTGGGGCCTTGTGCTCCACCGGACGCATCCCGGCAGCCTCCACCGGCCCTCTGCCGTCAATGGGATTGCCCAGGGCATCCACTACCCGGCCAATGAGCTGCTCGCCCACCGGCACAGACAGCACCTGGCCGGTGCGGCGCACCACACTGCCCTCCGTTACCCCGGCGTCCGGCCCAAGCATGACCACGCTGACGCAGTCCTCCTCTAGATTCAAGGCCATGCCTACCTCGCCGCCGGCAAAGCGCAGCAACTCGTTGGCCCGGCATTTATCCAAGCCGTACACCCGGGCAATCCCGTCTCCCACCTGGATGACATAGCCAATTTCCTCTGCCTGGGTTTTGGCGCCAAACTGTTTGATTTGTTCTTGAATAACCTTGGTAATCCCGTCAGTTTTCATGATTCACCTTCTTCATACAATGGCGCTGGCCAGGTTCCGGCGCAAGGCCTCCAGTCTTGCCCGGATGCTGCCGTCCAGCTCAACGCCGCCAAAGCGCAGCAGTACGCCGCCCATGACCCCAGGGTCTACCACATTGCGCAGCATCACCGTCTTCCCCGTCAGCACATGGAGCTTCTCCGTCAACGCTTCCTGCTGGCGCTTGGACATGGGCACGGCTGTCAGTGCAGTCGCCCGGAGGATTTGCCGGGCATCGTCATACAAGGCCATATATGCCCGGACACAAGCAGCATACCGCCCCAAGGCATGCTTTTTGCACAGTAGCTTTAAGAAATTCAAGTGCAGCGGCATAATTGTGGTAAACGCCTCCTCCAGCAGGTTCAGCCGCTGTTCTTCCGGCAGCGCCGGGGAAGTCACCAGCCGGATATACCCCGGCTTTGCCGCTAGGATATCCCCAACAGCAGATAGCTCTTGCGCCATCTGCTCCTCCACGCCCTGCTCCCGGGCCAGATTAAACAGAGCCTGGCCGTAATCTGCAGCATTGATCATGACGGCTCCCCTAAATTCCGGACAAACGCATCAATGAGCTTGGCGTGTTTCTTCCGGTCAATTTCCTCTTCCAGAACTGCGGTAGCAATATCCACCGCCATACCAGAGACCTGATCTTTCAGGGTATTCATCGCCTGCTTTTCCTCCATGGCAATCTGCGCCTGGGCCCGGGCCATGGTGTGAGCAGCCTTCTGCCGGGCCTCCTGCAGAATCGCCTTCTCCTGGATATGGGCATTTCGGGTGGCGGCTTGCATCATCCGCTCACCTTCTGCGGCGGCGTCTTTCAGCTTAGCGTCATACTGTGCCCGGAGGGCTTCGGCCTTGGCCTTCTCCTGGGCGGCATTGGCATACAAGCCGTCAATTTCCTTCTGCCGGTCATCAATCATTTTCTTCACCGGCTTGAACAGGAATTTCTTTAACAGTGCAAAGGTAATGAGCATGTTGCAAAACCCAAACAGCGCCGTCCAGAAATTCACCCCCACTAGGCTTTCAAATCCCTCCACAGAGCATCACTCCTTTCTGCATCTGCCGGGAAGCGCTCTATCTTACAGGGCAAACAGGATCAAAAAGGCGATCAGCAGGGAATAAATACCGGTGGTCTCCGTGATGGCGCAGCCGATAATCATGGTGGTGCGCAAAGTACTGGACTGCTCCGGCTGACGGGCCATGCCCTCCAGCGCTTTGCCCACCGCGTTGCCTTCGCCAACGGCAGGGCCAATGGCCCCAATACCCATACACAGACCGGCGCCAATGGCGCATGCAGCTTTAATAATGGCTTCTTCCATAATTTAAGTTCCTCCTAAATGAAATACAAGGGCTCAGACAGCCGTCTGGCCGGAATCCTCCGCCGGGGGCGGGCATGCGCTGCTGATATACACCATGCTCAGCAGGCAGAAAACAAAAGCCTGGATCACACCGGAAAACACGTCAAAATATAGGGAAAGCACAGCCGGAATGCCCACCTGAAAAATGGGAACACCAACAAGAATATGCAAATGCTCCAGCAGGGCAAAAACCCCCGCCACTGCCAAAAGGATGCCCGCCGCCCGCCGCCAACGCTTTTTCCCTCGGATACCCAGCACCAACAGGGCGACCCCCAGGGCCATGCACACAATACACATGGCCAACCCGCTCCCGGCCAGCCGGTTTAGTACCAGGTTGGACACACCGGCCAGGGCAGTATACAGCACAGAGGTGATCACGCTGCCGCCCACCAGGTTACCAAAGTGACGGAAAGCCATGGAAACCGGTTGAGCAATCTCCGAGACAATATTCATCGGTGTCATAACTGGGATTGGCTCGGTAAAGCCCTTCAGCCAACCCAAAACGCCGTTGTGCTTAATGCTTTGGTACCAAATGATTCCACTGGTCATCACCGACCAGGTGAGCGTGATGCTCAAATCCGCCGTAGTGGAGCGAAGAAAACCGGTCATCCCAATGAGAGAGCCAAACAGAGAAGACAGGAACAGTGTGCCAATATAGGGGACCCAGCGCAGATTATGTTGGCCCATAGTCTCCCCCACCAGCCGGTAAAGCATGTCCACTCCCTTTTCCACCAGTACCTGAGCGGGGCCGGGGCGTTTTTTCAAGTTTCTGCCCAAGCAGTACCCCGCAACGCACAAGATAACCATAACCAGGAAGGAAGACAGAACCGTCTGGGTGATGGGAATACCGCCAAACAGGGGGATGGTAAAGTAAATCTTTGGGCCGTTGGTATCAATGCTCATCCTTGCGCTCACCTGCCTTCCGGGCAAATTCCCCAATGGCAATGATGGGCCATTCAAAGACAAAGGGAAGCACCAGAGCCAGGAGGTTAAACTTCTCGCTTTTCGCTGCCACCACCAACACGCCGAAGAGAATCACATATCGCAATAACATAGAGAGGTGAATCATAGACTTACCGCCCCGGACGTTTTTCTCTTTCGCCCGGTCGGCTGCCAAACTTACCCCCACTGCCATGAGGAAAAAGTTTAGGATTACCAACACTGCCCCTAAAATGCCGCCCCACACTACCTTCAGGTCAAAGTGTCCGGCCAGGGCAAAACAGCCAAACATCAGCGGCACACAAACCAGTTGGCCAACAGCCACCAGCAGTGTCTCAAAGAAAACCGGATTTTTGGCCTTCATCTGGTCACCTCTCCTTCCTCATCTTGACACAATGGCACACCAATAAATGAAATCGGCCGGTGCAAAATACCAATTCGCCTGGATATCCGCGTTTATTCTGGTCAGTAATGTTCGTTAAAGCTGACCGGAGGCTGCTCTTTGCCTGGATCTGCACCCTTAACCTGACGGCAAAAGGACAGTCCCGCTGAAATGGCACCGCCCAGACCAAGGAGAATGCCCGGGATCAGCACCCATCCCCCCAACTCGTCCCGCAGCCAAACCGCAGTCAAGATGCACACCAGCAAGGGGGTGACAATGGAAAAACCCAGCTGGGTAAGCCAGACCAGATCGCGCAGGGTACGCATTGCTCCGCCTCCTAAGGATTCCTCGTTTATTGTTTAATTTTACCACATAACTCAGAAAAAATCAAAGGGCAGCCATGGAAAATTGTGGCAAAATTAGCCACTTAATCCAGTCGGAGGATTTCCACTGCTGCCACGGCAGACTGCCCTGGTGCACCGGTGGCCAAGTTTTGCGGACCCGGTACCAGCAGCATAAAGCCGTCCTTTCCATACCGGGCGTAGCCCTGGGCATAATCCTGCTCCACCGCCACACGTTCCACCTGGCCTACCGCCATGGCCGTTATACCGGCGCCGCTCAAATCCCGCATATCCACCAACGTACATTCCAAATGCATGAAAGCTTCACGAATGGCCGGGGCGTGAATGATTTTTCCCTTCTCCAGGGCAAAGCCGCCAACTTGAAATTCGTCAGTTTCCAGGTCATTGTGGGCAATGGTGGCAACCAGACGGTCATAGACACTGGCGGGCAAGAAATTCAAGCAGAAGCACCGCTCCCTCACCATATTGGCATAGGTGTGGGTGTGCTGGTACAGGCCGCCCAGCACGGCAAAAAAAGCGGTTTTGTCCCCATGAAAGCAACTCCAGGCGTGTAGGCACACATTGGGCATCCCGTTTTCCTTCCACGTGGTAATGGCAAACATGGCCGAGGGAATGGCGGAAGCCACCTCCAGGTGCGAGAATAAATCAAACTCCTCCGGATAGGCCGGGCGGAAGTAGGGCGGAAAATCCCTGCCAATTTCGATTTTCATTGGGTTTTCCCCCACTTATCCACCATGCCCTTCATCAGCGGCCAAGCCAGTCCAAAAGCCGTAGGATACCAGGCTGTGTACCGCGCCGGGTGCAAACGCAAGTCCTCCGCCGCCCAGCTTAAGTCCACCCAGGCAGTGTCCATTGCCTCCGCCGGATCCGCCTGTACCGGGCCGGTTGCACTGCCCACCAGCACATGATCCAGCTCATACTCCTTCAGCCCACTGCCAAAGTCCCGGTAATATAGGAAGCTGCCGGCGGCCTCCACCTGCTCCGCCCGAACCCCCAGCTCCTCCCGGGCCCGCAGGCCGGCAAAGTCAACCAGGGCATACCCCGGCGCCGGATGGCCGCAGCAAGCATTGGTCCAAAGGCCGGGAGAGTGGTACTTTTTCATGGCCCGGCGCTGAAGCAGCAGCCGGCCTACGCCATCCAATAAAAATAGGGAAAAAGCCCGGTGGAGCAGGCCTTTCCGGTGGGCTTCCATCTTCTCTGCCAGGCCCAGGGGCCTGTCCTCCATATCCACCAAAAGCAACATGCGGTTTTCCATGATTTACCCCCTTTTTGCCGTATTATAACACACGGGGGAAAAGGTTGGCAAGTCCGCCGCAGCAGAAGCGCCCTGAACAGCGCCGGCAAGCCGGGCACGCCAGGGCGTTGGTTTTCCTGCTAGGGGTAAAATTTCCGTTTTTCCTCTTCCTTAAACCCCCTCGCTGGTGTATAATCCAAAGGAATCGAAGAATTGGTTGATTTGCTGCCGGCACAGTTCTCCGTTTTCTGCCGGCACCTGGGAAGTCACTACATAATAATGGGTGCCGTCATCCAAGATTGCCGCCCGGCAGGACAGGAGCCCTGTCTCCCCGGCGCAGGTCCAGGTCAGGTCATACCGCGGCATATCAAATTCCTGGGTGGTCACCACCGCCAAATTCGCCCGGTCAAAGCCGGTTAATTCTTTCAACAGCTCATCCATGCTATCTGCCTGCATAATCTGCACCGTCAGGGTGTATCGGCCGTCTTCCTGGCCATATACCTGGCAGGCGTCACTGGAAAATGCCTCCGCCAGCGGCGCTTCCATGGGCGGCGCCACCGAAATGTGGTATGCCGGCTGCGCCGCCGAAGCCGGCGCCTCCAAAACATCCGCCACTGTCTCCCAGACGGTAATCTCCCCACTGGGGCTGCATCCTAACAAAAGTATGGCCAAACCGAAGCAAAATATGACAATCCGTTTCATTCCGTTGTCCCCCAATCCCAGCATAGAAAGGAAACCCACATGTACGATCTGCTAAAGACCATCCTGCTTGTTTACCTGGTTCTAGTGAATGCAGCCGGCCTGCTGTTTATGTTTGTGGACAAGCAAAAAGCCCAGCGAGGCCAGTGGCGCATTCCTGAAGCTACCCTCATGCTCACCGCCGCGATTGGCGGCAGCGTAGGCAGTCTTTTGGGCATGTACCTGTTCCGCCACAAAACCCGACACTCTAAATTTACCGTAGGCATTCCCCTCATCCTGGTCCTGCAAGTTGCCCTGGCCATTTGGCTTTGGTAATTCCAGCGCACCCTTGCCGCTACCTTCCCTCCGGCAGTGCCCCTCGGTAAACGCAGATACCCGGCAAGTTTTTGCATATCATTGCAAGCCAGTGCATGGGAACCCTGCAAAGGCGCCCTTTGTGGGGAGATGAGCCACAAGGGAGCGTTGCTCCCCCGCTGGCCTTTGGCCGGTACAACCACGGGGACTCCGCAAAGCGCACCGCTTTGTGGGAAGAGGAGGCCTAATGGAGCGTTGCCCTGCTCCGGCCTTTGGCCGGAGCAGGGCATGGCGGACTTTTGGGCGACGAGGTGTGGCAATCCGTAACCCCGCAAATCTCCCGATCCTGGCGGTCCAACTGGGCAAACCTGAGCACCGATTTCAAGTATCCCCAAGAGGTGCGCCGGCTGATCTACACCACCAATGCCATTGAGGGCTTTAACCGCCAGCTGCGCAAGGTAACCAAGGCCAAATCGGTGTTCCCCACCGATGATAGCCTGCTGAAAATGCTGTATCTGGCCATGATGGATATTACCAAAAAGTGGACCGGACGCAGGCAGGACTGGAGTCTGATCCACGCCCAGATGGCAATCTATTTTGCCGGGCGAATGCCCGAGTAACCCAGCCGGATGTCAAGGGCAAGATAACCGGCTCCGCCGCCCTTGACATCCAGCCAAACCGGCGTTATGTTGTTGAACAGGTGGCAGCCGGATTCCCCCGCTGCCGCCCAGAATCAATCTGCTGAAAAAAGCATTGCCTATGACAGATAACAAGCAGCACAACACCCGCACCGCCCGCCGCCCCGACTGCGTGACGGAAATCCGCATGGGTAATTCCGTCCTTGTCGTGTCTGGCTATTTCAAGAAAGACACCACGACCACCGCCGGCAAAATGGCGCGGGTATTGGAAGCGGAAGCCGCTGCTACACAGGAACCGACTTATCCGGCGTGAGCCGGGGCATGGAAAAAGCGGCCATGCCGGGGAGCATGGCCGCAAACAGGAAAACTCACTTTGAAAAATCAAACTGATTGATCGCAGTCTGGATATTGTTAAATGCGTCTGCTAATGGCTTTCCGTCTACAAAGGCATGACTTACTTTTATGTGCATGGACATTTTGAAGCGGATTTGCCGGGAGGAGCGTGCTTGCACCTGCGGGCGGTTACAGCAAAACCAGACCCTGGGGGGTTAGCAGGTAAATTTTCCGGCATACCTCCGCCAGATATGCCCGGTCGTGGGACACAGAAATCACCGCGCCGCCAAATTCCGCCAGCACCTGCCGGAGCACCGGCCCGGACAAGGGAGACAGGTTACGGGTGGGCTCATCCAGCACCAGCACATTGGCCTCCGCCAGCACCATGCCCAGCAGCAGGAGCTTTGCCTTCTGCCCGCCGGACAGGGCCCCGGCGGGGCGCTCCATTTCCAAGGTGGTAAACCGGAGGCTGCCCAGGTAATTCCGGATGGCGGTGGCCTCCGCCCGGCTGCCGGAGCGGTTCAGGAATTCCACCGGTGTCTTGTCCGGCGGCAGGCCGTAATCCTGGGGCATATACGCCGCCCGGATATCCCGGCGGGCCAAAAGCCCTACCGCCATTGTCCCCAGCAGCCGGGTTTTCCCGCAGCCGTTGGGGCCGATGATGCCGATCCGCTCCGGGCCGGTAACCTTCAAGGTCAGATCCCGGGCCAGCACCCGCTGCCCCACCTGAAGGGTATCCAGCCGGAAATCCAGCACGGTTTTCCCCTGGGGAATCGTGGCGGAGGCGGGAAAACGGAGGAAGATGGCCTCCTCCATCTCGGGCATCTGAGTCAACTTTTCCTTCTCCCGCTGGAAGCGGCGGCCCATGGACTGAACGGCGTGCATCTTTTTCTTCAGCAGCCGTCCGCCGTGGGGGTCTTGGCGGCTGATGGTAGCCTGTTGATGTTCCACCTTGTCCCGGATTTTCCGGTAGCGCTCCATCTGCTGGCGGAACGCCTCGTGTTCACTCCGAGACACCTTTGCCTGGTGGGCAAACTTGGCCTGCCGGGCCTGCACATAGGCGTCATAGGGCATCCGGGCCACCGTGGCCCTTGGCACGGTCTTCCGCCGCAACGCCTCCAAGTGCACAATCACATTGGCCGTCCGCCGGATCAATGTCTCATCGTGGGACACGTACATCACCGGCAGGCCGCAGGTCAGGAGAAATTCCTCCAGCCATTGCAAAGTGTCCAAGTCCAAATCGTTGGTGGGTTCATCCAACAGCAGGATATCCGGCTGTTGGCTCAATAAATGGGCCAGCCGCAGTTTCACCCGCTCCCCGCCGGACAATTGGCCCATGGGCCGCTGAAGCCCGACAGGGTCCAGGGTCAGGCCCAGCCGCCCGGCCAAAGCAGGATCCCACCATTGCCCCGCCGGCTTGGCCAGCTCCTCCCCGGTAAGCTCCTGGGCCAGGTAACCCAGCTTAGCCCCGCCCCGGTGGATTTGGCCCGTCCATTCGGCATAGTCCAGATCCCCCAAGGCAATCAATTTCAATAAAGTTGATTTTCCGTTGCCCTCTTCCCCGATGATGGCCACCCGGTCCGTGTCCTGGAGAACCAGGGAAAAATCCGCCACCAAGGTGCGCAAATCCCGGGTGTGGGTGATGGTAAGATGTTGAATTTGCAACATACAGATCCCTCCGCAGCAAAAAAGTCTGTCCCCGGCCATGCCGAAGACAGACAGATTCCCACGGTAGTCCACCCCCCGGGCAGGTACACTGGGCCCAGGGGGACAGGGAAAATGCGTCAGCTGTCTGATTTTCGGCACACGGAACCTAGGCCCAGCAAATAACCGGACCGCCGGAACAATTCCGTAAACGTCAAATCACTTCAGCTGCGCATGCTTTCACCCTTTCATCTGTGCTGCGTTGCAGTGTTTTCTTAAGGATAACAGATTAGGCCGGCCTTGTCAACAGTTCGGCCAAACGCAGAGAAAATAAAGTACTTGGGGCGAATGCGAAGGTGGTGACGGATTCGCCTGGCAGCACTTCTTTGCGCACGCAGAAGCGCCTCTGTCCTCTGCATGTCATTGCGAGGAGCGAAGCGACGTGGCAATCCGTAACCCCTGCGGCAGTACATGGCAGAAAGCAGCGCTTAAGGCGAATACGTAAAGCATCACGAATTTGCCCAAACAGCAGCCAGCTTGCCAAGTTTCCCTGCGGGGAGAACGGATTGCCACACCTCGGCGATACAAGCTGCGCATCCTTCGCCCCGGCTTTTCCGGAGGAAAATCCAGGTCTTAAGTCGCTCCGCTGCATCGCCTTCTCCGGGCCGCACAGGTGCGCCCCGGTTCCCAT
>DVHJ01000065.1 GCA_018712145.1 Candidatus Faecousia faecigallinarum
AACACCAAACAATAAGTAGTACTCTAGGCAAATCCGCACCACTTACCATTTCGCCTGAAATACTGCTCTTTGTTATGCACTTCTGCGGGGATGCGGATTGCCGCGTCGCTTCGCTCCTCGCAATGACATGCAGAAGGAAGGACGTGTGCGCAGGTGCAAGGACGTGGGGCGCGAGGGCGTGCAGAAGGCGGGGGCGTGTGCGCGGGTGCAAGGAGGGGTGGCGCGTAAGGTGCGCAGAACCTTGCCGCGCATTTGGGGCTGCAAGGTGGTTTTCCACAGCCCCTGCACCCGGTCACCCATCATGGTACATCCGACAATTCTCCCCGCAAAGCCAGGGAAGACAGCATTGACAAACCGGGGAAGATGTACTAGAATATCCCCGTAATTAGAGAGGGAATGCCCATTGCTTCTTTCTGGAGGGATAAATTTATGTTTGAAAAAATCGTCGCCTACGCTTCCCGGCAGCTGGAGATCCCGGCGGAGGAAATCGCCAGAGACACCACCTTTGAGAGCCTGGGCGTAGACTCCCTGGACATCGTGGAGATGACCATGGATTTCGAGTCCGAGCTGGGGGTGGAGCTGGATCTGGAAAATCAGCAGATCACCACCTTCGGTGAATTGGCAGACTATATTGAGGACAAACTGAACTAGCCTAATCGAATATCCCTTGTGACAAGCGCCGGCTTGTAACAAGGTCGCACTAGTCGGGGAGTTAGCGGTGCCCTGTAACCTGCAACCCGCTACAGCAGGGATGAACCCCCACACCCGGATCAGTTGCCATGCCGTCTGGCCTGCGTAAGCGGCGTTGAAGAACCGGTCTTGCGCAATGGACTCCCGCGAACCATGTCAGGTGGGGAACCAAGCAGCATTAAGCGGACCGGTCTGTGTGCCGCGAGGTTGCCGTTTCCGAGCTGGCTGCGCCGGTATCGGGCGTTGCGCTGATACAAATGTGGGTGTGCGATCTTGTTATGAGCCGGCGTTTTGTCCGGATTTTCCCGGTGGGAAAGGGAGTGGGAACTTGTACCAGGCGCTTTATCGAAAATACCGCCCCCAGACCTTCGACCAGGTGGTGGCCCAGCCCGGCATTACCCGGACCCTGAAAAATCAGGTCCAGTCCGGCCAGCTCAGCCATGCCTACCTGTTCACCGGCTCCCGGGGCACCGGCAAAACCAGCTGCGCCAAAATTATGGCCAAGGCGGTCAACTGCCAGAATCCCCAAAACGGCAACCCCTGCAACCAATGCCCCGCCTGCCGGAGCATCAACCGGGGCAGCTGCATGGATGTGCTGGAAATCGACGCCGCCTCCAACAACGGCGTGGACCAGGTGCGCAGCCTCCGGGATGAGGCGGTTTACCTGCCGGCGGAGGTGCGCTACCGGGTGTATATCGTGGACGAGGTGCACATGCTGTCCCTGTCCGCCTTTAACGCCCTGCTGAAACTGATTGAAGAGCCCCCGGCTCACCTGATCTTTATCCTGGCCACCACGGAGCTGCAAAAGGTCCCGGCCACTATTTTGTCCCGGTGCCAGCGGTTTTCCTTCCGGCGGATCTCCCCGGAGGATGTGGCCGCCCAGCTTCAGGCCGTGGCCGCCCAGGAGCAGATTCAACTGGAGCCGGAGGCGGCCCGGATCCTGGGCCGGATGGCCGACGGAGCATTGCGGGACGGGCTGAGCCTGCTGGATCAGTGCGCCACTGCGGCCCAGGGGCCGGTGACGGCCCAGGGGGTGTACCGCTGCCTGGGCCTGGCCGGCACCCAGCAGGCCGCCGCCATTCTGGACGCCATCGCCCGGCGGGATACTCCGGCGGCCCTGGCCCTGTACGACCGGCTCTACGGCGAGGGCAAGGACGTGGCCGACCTGCTGGACGAGGTGTGCGCCCTGGCCCGGGACCTATTGGTGCTCCACACCGCCCCGGAGGCGGGGCTGGCCATGCTCTCCGGGGTGTCTACCACCCAGGAGGCCCAGGCCCTCCAGGGTAAGCTGTCCACCGGTGAGCTGGTGGACATCATCGGCCAGATTCAAGCCACGGCGGCGGGACTCACCCGGGCCGGGAAAACCAGGATGGCAGGGGAGCTGTGCCTGATCCGCCTGTGCCGGCCGGAGCTGAACCTGGAGCCGGAAGCCATGAACGCCCGGCTCACCAAGCTGGAAGCGGCGGTGGCCACCGGGGTCAGGCCGGCGGAACAACCACCGGCGGGGCAATTGCCGCCGGAGCAGCCAACGGCGAAACAGCCTCCGGCGGAGGAGCTGCCGGTGGAACAGCCTCCGGCGGAGCCGGATTTCTGGCCGGCGCTGGTGGAGGGACTGCTGCCCAAGCTCAATCCGGCGGACCGGGGCTTTTTCGCGCCAACCCTGGTCACCGGCCGCTGGGTGGAGAACCGGCTGCAGCTGGACTGCAGCGCCACCTATGTCTATGACCGGCTGAACCGGCCGGAGCTGCTCCGGCAGATCGGCCAGGCGGCGGGAGAGCGGCTGGGCCGGCCGGTGCAGGTTGTCCCGGTGGACGGTCAGGCCCGGCCAAAACAAAACGAAAATCTGCAGGCCCTGCTGAACTTCGGGCGGCAGCACAGCGATATTGTGAAAATCAAATAAGCCCCGGTTCTTGGGGCGCAAATGGAGGAACGAACCATGGCAAAAGGCGGATTTCGCGGCGGCCCCATGGGGGGCATGAACCAGGCGGCCATGCTGAAGCAGGCCCAGAAAATGCAGCAGGAAATGCTGAAAATGCAGGAGGAGCTGCAGACCAAAACCTATACGGCAACCGCCGGCGGCGGCATGGTCAAGGCCACGGTGAACGGCTCCCACAACCTGGTGGCCCTGGAAATTAACCCGGAGGCGGTGGACCCGGAGGATGTGGAGATGCTCCAGGATATGGTGATGGCGGCGGTGAACGAGGCCATGCGCACCGCGGAAAATGAAGCCTCCTCCACCATGTCCAAGCTCACCGGCGGGCTGAACCTGGGCGGGCTGTTCTGATATGCAGTATTTTCCCGCCGCATTGGAGCGGCTCACAGAGCAATTCGGCAAGCTGCCGGGGATCGGGCCGAAAACGGCCCAGCGCCTGGCCTTTCACCTGCTGTCCCTGCCGGAGGAGGAGGCCAACGCCTTCGCCCAGGCGGTGCTGGAGGCCAAGCGCTGCGTCAAAACCTGCCCGGTGTGCCAGAATCTCACGGATCAGGATCTGTGCCCCATCTGCGCAGACCCCCGCCGGGATCACAGCCAGATTTGCGTGGTGGCGGAGGCCCGGGATTTGGCGGCCCTGGAGCGGGCCAGGGAGTACCGGGGGGTGTACCATGTGCTCCACGGGGTGATCTCCCCATTGAACCACGTTGGGCCGGATGATATCCGGATTAAGCCGCTCCTGGCCCGGGTAGGGGCGGGGGACGTGGCGGAGGTGATCATGGCCACCAACCCGGACACGGAGGGGGAGGCCACCGCCATGTACATTTCCCGGCTGCTGCGGCCCATGGGGGTGAAGGTCACCCGGCTGGCCTACGGCGTGCCGGTGGGCAGCCAGCTGGAGTATGCCGACGAGGTGACCCTCCTTCGGGCCCTGGCCGGCCGGCAGGAAATCTAAAGGTTGGGCGAATTCGTGGGGGTGGGGGTTCGCCTTGGCAGGACGTACTTGCCCACGCTGACACGGGGCATGTTTCTGCCTGTCATTGCGAGGAGCGGGGCGGCTGCCCCGCGACGTGGCAATCCGTAACTCCTGCGGCAGGGCATAACAGAAAGTAGCGCCTAGGGCGAATACGAAAACGTGACAAATTTGCCTGGCACCACGCAGTTGCAACCGCAGACAGCCGCATGTTTCTGCATGTCATTGCGAGGAGCGAAGCGACGTGGCAATCCGCTTCCCCGCAGAGAAAGTTCAGAAAAAGCGGCGCTTTGGGCAAATTCGTGGGCGGTTACGGGCTTGCCCCGGCAGTGCGTCCTTGCAGCGCGAACACGCAGCAAGTTATTGCATGTCATTGCGAGGAGCGAAGCGACGTGGCAATCCGTTCTCCTTGCAGTAGCACAAAGTGAAAAACAATACTTTGGGCAAATACGTAAGGCGTAACGAATTTGCCTGAACAGCTGCCAACTTGCTAGGCATTTCTGCGGGGACGCGGATTGCCGCACCAGTGTGCGCACTGGTTCGCAATGACATGCAGAAGGAGGCAAGGTGTTCGCAGGGGCAAGGGGGTGATGCCTGAGGAATGCGGAAAAGCGCAACGAATTTGCCACTTGGAAAGCGTCCTTGCCATGCGGACAGGTGCATGTTTCAGCATGTCATTGCGAGGAGCGAAGCGACGGGGCAATCCGCCTCCCCAAGGAAAAACGGACCGGCGCAACCACTGCTGCGCCGGTCCATGGAAAAGAAATTTGGTATTTGCCTTTACCGCCGGGTGAGCCGGGCGGCTTTCCGCTCCGCCTTGGTCTTGGTAAACCGCTCCAGCTGGGGCACCAGCAGCAGGCAGACAAAGATGGCGGTAAAGCCGCCGTTGTACAGGCAGAAGCCGCCGTGCATGGCCGGCACGCTGGTGACCAGGGCATAGTGCATGGCTCCGGCCAGAATGCCGAAGGGCCAGCCGTAAGTACCGGAAATGGGGGACAGGCCGTTGGCAAAACACAGGCCCACCACAATGGCCTGGGCGTTAATGGCCTGGGCAAATTCCCCGCCGGCCAGGCCGGACAGCCAGCCCATGATCAGGGACATGGCCCCGTAGCCCACCATAATGGGCCATACCGTCCAGGGATTGCTGCCGGAGTTGCAGCAGGCCAGCATGCAGAAGATACAGCCGAAGGTGACCGCGTTAAAGGTGGCCCCGATCAGGTTATAGTAGGCCACGATAAACAGGCCATACAGGCCCACGTTCATGAGCATGGCCGCCTTGCCGTACTTTTTGCTGAAGTCCGTGCCCAGGGCAGGGTCCCGGAGCAGGTCCCGGTAGGCCCCCGGCTTGCAGCCCATGGCCAGGGCGAAGACGATGCACAGGCCGAATACCACAAAGCAAAACACGTTGGCAATGGGCCAGGAGGCCACCTGCAGGGTGTCGCTGGCGGGGGCGTCGGGGATGGTTACCCCCATGGTCTTGTACAGCAGGGCCTGGAGGAAAAAGGCGGTAACCCCCACCGGCAGGGCGGCGGAGTACAGGTCGAAGCCCTTGTGCACCTTGGGAGAGTGGGGCAGCGCCGCCGGCAGGAAAAAGCCGATGACCAGGCCAACCCCCAGCGCCAGGAGGATTCCCTGCCAGGAAAAGCCGGCGGCCTCCAAGCCAGGGTAACGCACCAGCAGATCGGTGATCAAGGGGGCGATGCCGGTGGAAAAGAGCATGGCGTTGACCTGGGCGGAGAGCTTCTCCCGCTTTACCAGGCAGTACAGCGCCACCCCCAGGAAGGTGGGCCAGATGTTCAGAATGGTGATGCCCCAGGCGCTAAAGCCTGCCGTCAGAAAAAACGCCAGGGTGGACACATTGTTCACCGTGGTTCCCGGCAGGCAGTACAGGGCGGTACACACCAGGCACACCAGACCGATGTTCAGGAAGGTGGCGGCATAGCCGCCCAGGCTAAAGAAATTGGTGGACACCTTCCCGGGCTGGGACATCATCTGCCACAGGCCGGAGAACATTTCCCCCCGGTCGGGCATGACCACAGCAGCAATCAGGAAGGCGGCGGTAAAACAGGCAAACAGCAGCTTCAAAAAGCTGCCGGCGGACAGGTCGCGAATTTTTTTCATTTCATCCATCTCCTGTATTCCAGCGCTGTCTCGAAATGATTTTCCGAAATCATGAGGGGGCAGCCCTGCATTTCGGAGGGCTGGGTGAGACAGCCCATTTTTTGGCGCGCCCGGCAGCGCAGCCTTGTTACGCGGACAGGCGGCAGGGCGCCGGCTCACCGGTGCGTCATTGCACCGGCGCTCCCGTCTTTCGCATGCCACGGCGAGCCACGTCCTTGCAACCGCAGGCGCGTCTCCGTGCATGTCACCATGAACCGCGTCCTTGCACCCGCGCACACGTACCCGTCTTCTGCATGTCATTGCGAGCCAGTGCCGGGGCCCCCACAAAGCGCGCCGCTTTGTGGGGAGAGGAGCGCCAAGGGAGCGTTGCCCTGCTCTGGCCTTTGGCCGGAGCGGGGCATGGCGGACTTTGGGGCGACGAGGTGTGGCAATCCGCGTCCCCGCAGTAGTACTAATCGAAAAGTAGTACTTCAGGCGAATACGAAAAGCACTACGAATTCGCCCAAACAGCAGCCAACTTGCCAGGCATTTCTGCAGGGTTACGGATTGCCACGTCGCCCCGCTCCTCGCAATGACATGCTGAAACTTGCCGGGTGTCTACGCAGTACCGGCGCACTGCCGGGAAACTGCCGCCGGGGCGCGGATTGTCCCGTCGCTTCGCTCCTCGCAATGACATGCAGAACCGCGAAATTGTCCTCAGGCCCGCTCGGCAGCTTCCACCACATGCTTCATGAGCACGGAGGTGGTGACGGAACCCACGCCGCCGGGCACCGGGGTGATGGCCGCCACAATGGGCTCCACTTCGTGGAACACCGCGTCGCCGGCAATGGCGCCTTTGCCCCCCTTGCTGTTCACTTTTTCGGGGTCCCAGTTGATGGACACGTCAATGACCACCTGGCCGGGGCGGACGTAATCTTTGGTCAGGCTCCCCAGCACGCCGGCGGAGGAGATGAGAATATCCGCCCCTCTGGCCACCTCCGCGGTGTTCACGGTTTTGGTGTGGCAGACGGTAACGGTAGCGTTTTTGCCCATGAGCATCATGGCCGCCGGTTTGCCCACCACCAGGCTCCGGCCGATGACCACGGCGGACTTGCCCTTGCAGTCGATGCCGTAGTAATCCAGAATCTCCATGCAGGCCTCCGGGGTGCAGGGGGCGTAGCCCAGGTCGGACCGGCCCTCAAACACGCCGGCATTGCTCAGGTCGGTCATGCAGTCTACGTCCTTCTTGGGGTCCAACCGGTTGCAGATTTCGTTTTGGTCCCCCTTCAGGTGCTTGGGCAGAGGGCGGAACATGAGTACGCCGTGGATGGCCTTGTCGGCGTTGATTTCATCGATGGTTGCCAGGAGGGCTTCCTTGGTCACGTCCCCCGGCAGAATGTACTGTTTCACCGCTACGCCCACCAGCTCGGCCCGCTTGGTGGCGCCTTTTTCATAGCTTAAGTCGCTGGGGTTTTCCCCGCAGCGGACAATGGCCAGGGTGGGAACCACGCCCTTTTCCTTCAGGGCGGCGGTGCGGGCCATGAGTTTCGCGTTCAGGGCATCGGTGACTTCCTTGCCCAGCAGCAGCTTTGCCATTGGTCAGTTCCTCCTATTGAAAAAATCCGGCTTTCACCGTCTCGAAAATCCCGTCGGCCAGCTGGCCGTACCGGGCCAGCATATCCAGGCATTTGGCGTTCATTTCCTCTGCCGCCTGCCGGTTTTTCAGGGTTTTGGTATTGATAAACACGTTCAGAGAGGCGGCCTGGAGGGCAGCCTTCACACACACCGCGCCGCAGCCGGCGTCGGACACCGCCAGGCGGCTGCCCTTCTCGGCAAAGACGGCGATGGCGTCCAGGGCCTGGCAGCACAGCTCCATAATCTTCATGGGCACGGCGCAGGCGGCCATGGTGGCTTCCTCCAGGACGGCGTCCCGGGTGGGATCGTCCTTGGGGATGCCATAGGCTTTGGCCAGCGGCTCGAAGCCCACCGCGTCCGCCTCCACCTGATCCAGCAGCTGGGTTTGCAAGCTGTCACACCGGGCTTTCAGGGCGATGATCTCCCCTTCCACCCCGGCGTATTTCTTTTTCCCCACGGTGAGGGAGCCAACCATGTTGCCCAGAGCGGTGCCTACCGCGCCCACCAGGGCAGCCGCGCCGCCGCCGCCGGGGGTGGGGGCGTTGGAGGCCAGCACTTCCACAAAGTACCGGCAGGATTCCTTCGTCATATCCATTGACAGATCTCTCCTTATCAGAAAATACCCAAAAGGCGCAGGCGGCGAAGCGCCTGCGCCAAAGTGGGATAATGAATTAGAACAGGCCGGAAATCTTACCGGTTTCGTCCACGTCGATGCGCTCGGCAGCGGGTACCTTGGGCAGGCCGGGCATGGTCATGATCTCGCCGGTGAGGGCAACCAGGAAGCCGGCGCCGGCGGCAACCTTAATGTTCCGCACGGTGACGGTAAAGCCTTCCGGCGCGCCCAGCTTGGTCTGGTCGTCGGTGAAGGAATACTGGGTCTTGGCCATGCAGATGGGCATCTTGTCGTAGCCCAGCTCGGTGAGGGTCTTGATCTGCTTTTCGGCATTGGCGGTGAAGGTCACGCCGTCGCCGTGGTAGATCTTCTTGACGATGTCGGCAATCTTGTCCTTGATGGGCTTATCCAGCTCGTAGGCAAAGGTGAAGTCGTTGGGCTGGTCGCACAGCCGGATAACCTCCTGGGCCAGGGCAATGCCGCCCTCGCCGCCCTTGGCCCACACTTCGGACAGGGCAACGTTCACGCCCAGGGCCTTGCACTTGCTCTCCACCAGGGCCAGCTCCGCCTCGGTATCCTGGGGGAACCGGTTGATGGCCACCACGCAGGGCAGCTTGTACACCTGGGTGATGTTCTCCACGTGACGCAGCAGGTTGGGCAGGCCCTTCTCCAGGGCTTCCAGGTTCTCCTTGCCGGTCTCGGCCTTGGGCACGCCGCCGTTGTACTTCAGGGCGCGGACGGTGGCCACCAGCACCACGCAGTTGGGCTTCAGGCCGGCCATGCGGCACTTGATGTCCAGGAACTTCTCTGCGCCCAGGTCAGCGCCGAAGCCGGCCTCGGTGACGGTGTAGTCAGACAGGCGCATGGCAATCTTGGTGGCGGTGACAGAGTTGCAGCCGTGGGCGATGTTGGCGAAGGGGCCGCCGTGAACGAAAGCGGGGGTATGCTCCAGGGTCTGCACCAGGTTGGGCTTCAGGGCGTCCTTCAGCAGGGCGGCCATGGCGCCCTGGGCCTTCAGGTCGCCGGCAGTGATGGGCTTGCCGTCTCTGGTGTAACCCACCACCAGCCGGGCCAGCCGGGCCTTCAGATCGTTGATATCGGAAGCCAAGCACAAAACGGCCATGATCTCGGAAGCCACGGTGATGTCGTAGCCGTCCTCTCTGGGGGTGCCGTTGGCCTTGCCGCCCAGGCCGTCCACCACAAAGCGGAGCTGCCGGTCGTTCATGTCCACGCAGCGGCGCCAGGTGATCTGCCGGGGGTCGATGTTCAGGGCGTTGCCCTGATAAATATGATTATCCAACATGGCAGCCAGCAGGTTGTTGGCCGCGCCGATGGCGTGGAAGTCACCGGTGAAGTGGAGGTTGATGTCCTCCATGGGGACAACCTGGGCATAGCCGCCGCCGGCCGCGCCGCCCTTGACGCCGAAGACCGGACCCAGGGAGGGCTCGCGCAGGGCAACCAGCACGTTCTTGCCCAGCTTCCGCATGCCGTCAGCCAGACCCACGGTGGTGGTGGTCTTGCCTTCGCCGGCGGGAGTGGGATTGATGGCGGTGACCAGGATCAGCTTGCCATCGGGCCGCTTGACCTCGTTGAGGATGTTGTAGTCAACCTTCGCTTTGTACTTGCCGTACTGCTCCAGGTACTTTTCGTCCACACCGGCGGTCTTGGCCACTTCGGTAATGGGCTGCATGGCGGTTTCCTGTGCGATTTCGATGTCCGTTTTGAATGCCATAGTTATGTACTCTCCTTGTATTGATGTTGGTACCCTGCCGTCGCAATGGCCCGGGCCCATACAGGATTTATGGCTAAAGCCGTTGGTATGGCTTTAAACATACAAATTTTACATGGCTGGGGAATTTGCTTTGGGTAAGCTTTTATCGATATAGTTTTACCACCCTCTGGGCAGATTGTCAATAAAAATCTTGGTAAAATCCGAAAATTTGCCAGATTGACGGAAAGGGCCGGTTTCCCCGGCGGGATTTTGTGAATTTAGTGTTTTTGTATCGATATTCGAGTACCAATTCAATGCCGCACTTTTCCAAAACCGTTACTTTACTTTTCTCCGGGGGGCGTCTATACTACAGAAAAAACATCCCGGGGCGCTGCCCGGGGAAGGGGGACGTGCCTTGAACAGGAAGTGGATCATTTGGCTTTGCCACGGCGCCAGTGGGTTGGCGCCGCTGGGATGGGTGTTTTTTACCCTGTATACCCGCAACAGTTTCCAGCTGGAGGAATTCCATGCCGGCCGCCTGGCGGTGTGCCTGGTCCTAAGTTTGGCGCCGGCGGTGTTGTTTTTCCTGGCCCAGGCGCTGGGGCGGGAGACGGCCCTGTCCAGCCTCCTGGCGGGGGGATGCTTCTTATTGGCGGCGGCGCTGTGGATGTACACCATCGCCGGCCAGTGGGGGCTGTGGAATCACAGCGTTACCGTGGGGGCCATCGCCGCCGGCCAGCGGAATATCCTGCGGACGGCGGCCGTGTGCGGGGCGGCCAGCGGAACGCTGCCGCCGGTGTATCTGGTGATCACCGGGCGGTGGAAAAAGCGGTAACCCCCTTGCAACCGCAGAAACGCTTCTGTCTTCTGCATGTCATTGCGAACCACCGCCCTTGCAACCGCTGACACGCCACCGCCTTCAGCATGTCATTGCGTCCCACGTTCTTGCAACCGCAGACACGCATCCGTCTTTTGCATGTCATTGCGAACCACCGCCCTTGCAACCGCTGACACGCCACCGCCTTCTGCATGTCATTGCGAACCACCCCTTGCAACCGCTGACACGCCACCGCCTTCTGCATGTCATTGCGAACCAGTGCGCACACTGGTGTGGCAAT
>DVHJ01000066.1 GCA_018712145.1 Candidatus Faecousia faecigallinarum
AAGCGCCAGCAGCTCGCCTTCCCGAATACCGCACCAATAGAGCATTTCAAAAGCGTAGAATGACTGCGGCTTATCCATCATTACCTCGGCAAATTTCAGATATTGTTCCTTGGTCCAGAACATCATCTCCCGGTTTTTCTTCTTGCCCATGCTGCCCGCCTTTTTACAGGGGTTCTCCCGGAGGTTGTAGTAACGCACCGCATGATTGAAAATGGCGCTGAGCTGATTGTGGACCGTTTTCAGGTACACCGGCGAGTAGGGTTTACCGTTCTCGTCCTTGTAGTTCAGCATCTCATTTTGCCAGGTGATAATCTGCTGGGCAGTGATGTTGCACATTTTGAGCTTACCGAAGTAGGGCAGCAACTTGGTTCGGATAATGTGATCCTTGGTGGCCCAGGTGTTTTCCTTGAGCCGGGTCT
Organism: Candidatus Faecousia faecigallinarum; assembly: GCA_018712145.1. Lineage (GTDB taxonomy): Bacteria > Bacillota > Clostridia > Oscillospirales > Oscillospiraceae > Faecousia > Faecousia faecigallinarum. Next base: position 420 of record DVHJ01000066.1, read on the forward strand.
GCATATCCGCCGTGTAGAGTTCTACGAAACTGCGGAAGGTCATATCCAGATCGGCGGTGGATTTGTTGAGCTGTTCTCGTTCCCATGTCTGGGCCTCCCGTTTTGTCTTGAAGCCCCGTTTCTGCGTCTGTTTGCGCTCACCGTTCCAGTCGGTATAGCGGTAGACCGCCCGCCAGGTATTGGTCTTCTCTTCCTTATAGACCGCCATCAGATACCCCTCCCTTCCTTTTCGCCGTAGCACAGCTTCTCATAGAAGAACTTTCGGTTGACTCTGCCGGATATGGTCAAGTAACCGAGGCTTTTCAGTTCCGCATTGAGCTTCTGCACGATTTTATAAGCGTAGGATTTGGAAACGCCCAATTCCTGTGCCACTTCATCGACCCGCATAAACGACTGTTTTTCTGTCATACGCAAAATACCTTCCTTTCCTTGTCGTAATTGTTTCTCGTTTGCCGTTTCACCCTTCAGACTCTGGCAGGCAACCCTTCCCGGCGCTGTGCCGTTTGTTCTTCTCCTTGGCACGCTCATATCGTCGCCTGCTTCACCGGAGAAAGTATCTGTCGGACGGTCATTCAGTTTTGCTTCGTCTGAAATTCCCCCTCTCACCTTACAACGGACATTTTTTCGCTGTTTGTCCCCCATTCATATTTGTAAAATTTTCGTGGCTTAAACTTATTTGCTTATATCATCTTCATTATACTAAGCATAATAGTTAAAGTCAAGCGGTTTGCGGAAAAATATTAAATAAATTTGTTTAGGTTTCTCTTGACTATCCTAAGCATTTCTGCTATGCTAAATCTATCAAGAATCCAGATAGGAGTTGGCCGTTATGGCGATTGGAGAACGCATTCACTTTTTCCGCATTCTGCGCGGCATGACGCAGAAATATCTTGGTATGGCGCTGGGCTTCCCGGAGAAGTCCGCCGATGTCCGCCTTGCCCAATATGAGAACGGATCGCGGACGCCCAAGGCAGACCTGACGGCCGCGCTGGCACAGATATTGGAGGTCTCTCCCCATGCCCTGGCCGTGCCGGACATCGACTCCTATGTGGGTCTTATGCACACGCTGTTCACGCTTGAGGACCGCTACGGACTGAAAATCTGCGAGTGCGACGGAGAAATACATCTTCGGGTGGATGCGTTCCAAGGGAAAGAAGCGGCCCGGCTCCATGAGATGCTCTGTGCTTGGGGGGAGCAGGCGGCCAAGTTGAAGTCAGGGGAGATTAGCAAAGAGGACTATGACCGCTGGCGTTACCGATACCCGGAATTCGATACCACAGGCCACTGGCACAAGGTTGTCCCCTCCCAAGGCCTCAGCGATTTGCTGGCGGAAGAATTCAAAAAGCAGCCGGACAAAGAGAAGTAAAATAAAAAGAGCTACCTGACTTTCGCAAATCAGGTAGCTCTTTCTCTTTGGAATAATGAAAACTGTTGCCAAATCGTTGCCACGGAGGGCATCAAGCCTTAGAAAACCCAGTAATCACGGGCTTTTCCGGGCCTCTGAAATCACTCCCACTCAATAGTCGCCGGGGGTTTACTGGTAATATCATAGACGATCCGGTTAATTCCCGGCACTTCGTTGACGATGCGGGTGGAGATTTTATCCAGCAGTTCGTAGGGGATTCTGGCCCAATCGGCGGTCATGAAATCGCTGGTGTTGACGGCGCGGAGGGCCAGGGTGTAGCCATAGGTCCGCCCGTCGCCCATGACCCCCACGGAGCGGGTATCGGTGAGGACGGCAAAGTACTGGCTCAGCTGTTTGTCCACGCCGGCCTGGGCAATTTCCGCCCGGTAAATCCAGTCCGCTTCCCGCAGGGTATCCGCCTTTTCCTTGGTGACCTGGCCAATGATGCGGATGGCAAGCCCCGGCCCGGGGAAGGGCTGGCGCATGACCAGGTACTCCGGCAGGCCCAGCTCCCGGCCCAAGGCCCGGATCTCGTCCTTAAACAGGTGATCCAGAGGCTCCAGCACTGCCTTGAACTGGGCAATCACCTCAGGCGGCAGGAGCCGGTTGTGGTGGCTCTTGATGGTGTCCGCCTCGCCCATGCCGGACTCAATTACGTCAGGATAGATGGTGCCCTGGGCGAAAAAGTCCTCCTTGGTGATGCCAAATTTCAGCGCCTCATCCAAAAAGACATAGCCAAATTCTGCGCCGATGATTTTCCGCTTGGTTTCCGGGTCGGTTACCCCCGCCAGCTTGGACAGGAACCGGTCCTCCGCATTCACCCGGACAAAGTGGATATCCCACTTGGCAAAGGCGGCCTCTACCTCGTCGCCCTCATTTTTTCGCATCAGGCCGTGATCCACGAATACGCAGGTGAGCCGGTCGCCCACGGCCTCCGCCAGCAGGGCGGCCAGCACCGAGGAGTCCACCCCCCCGGACAGGGCCAGGAGCACCCGGCCTTTGCTGCCGATTTTGGCCTGCAGATCCGCCACGGTACTCTTGCAAAAGTCGCCCATGGTCCAGTCCCCCTGGGCGTGGCAAACCCGGTACAGGAAATTCCGGAGCATGGCCGTGCCGTTTTCCGTGTGATTGACCTCCGGATGGAACTGCACCCCGTAAAAGCCCCGGGCCTCGTCGGCAATGGCCACATTGGGGCAGGCGGCGGTGTGGCCCACCAGGGCGAAGCCTGCCGGCACTTTGGCCATAAAATCCCCGTGGCTCATCCAGCTGATGCCCTTTTCCGGCAGGCTGTGGAACAGGGGACAGGTGGTGTCATAAACCGTTTCGGTTTTGCCGTACTCCCGGGCGGTATCTGCCTGGGCGGCAGTGACCTGACCGCCCAGAGTATGGGCCATGAGCTGACAGCCGTAGCAGATGCCCAGGATGGGCACGCCCAACCGGAAAATGGCCGGGTCCACCTGGGGCGAGTCCGGCAAATAAACGCTGTTGGGCCCGCCGGTGAAGATGATGCCGATGGGGTCAAATTCCCGAATTTTTTCCATGGGCATGGTATAGGGTTTGACCTCGCAATAGACGTTGCACTCCCGCACCCGGCGGGCAATGAGCTGATTGTACTGGCCGCCGAAGTCCAAAATCAATACCTTTTGCATATGTTTACTCCTCCCGGAAGATAAATCCGTTGCTGTCTACCCCGTCAATAATGGCCAGGCTGCACAGGGGGTAGCCTTCCTGCCGGAGCTTGTCGCCGCCGTGCTGGAAGCCCTTTTCCACCGCCACGGCAATGCCGGCCAGCTCCGCCCCGGCCTGGGTGACAATGTCCAGAAGGCCCCGCATGGCCTCCCCCCGGGCCAGGAAGTCATCCACAATCAACACCCGGTCCTTTGGGGTGATCCAGTCCTTGGACACCAGCAGAGTGACTTTGCGCCGGTAGGTATAGGAAAAAATCTCGCTTTGATACAGGCCGCCTTCAATATTGTCGCTTTTTGCTTTTTTGGCGAACACCATGGGCACGCCGTACCGATATGCACACACCGTGGCCAGGGGGATACCGCTGGCCTCTGCGGTGAGGATCTTGGTGATCCGGCGGATGTCATACACCTGGGCAAATGCCTCCGCCAGGCGGCCGAGAAACTGAACGTCCACCTGGTGGTTTAAAAAGCTGTCCACTTGAATGATGTTGCCGGGCAAGGCGCGGCCCTCCTGGCGGATTCGTTCTTTTAACGCCTCCATGTGCAACCTCCTGCTTTGCTTTTTCCCTATTATCGCCAAAATCCGGCCAAAAGGCAAGGCAGAACCGGGAGAATTTTTGCTGCACAGGAGAAATTGTGTATTTCTTATAAATTTAAAAATAAAAAATTCTGTTTACCGGCAAATTGCCGAAATCCAATGGATTGCCCCTTGACAGCGCCTGAAAAAATGGCTATGCTAAAAATCAATAATAAATGTAGCGGCTTGCAGAAGAGGCAATGGAATTCTTTGGCCAAACGGCAGTTTTGGGCGAGCAGACATGGCCAGAACAGTATTGGCGCATGCAGCAGGCCGCACACCATGCAGGAGAGGAAGGGCTAGCCATGGGCGAGATTATTCTGCGCAAGCCGGTTATTTTATATGAGACGGTGGAGGCCATATACCAACGGGTGAACGGCATTACCTTTGGACAAAAGAAGCAAGACATTCTCCTAAAATATGGGCAAAAGCTGTCCAGCGGGGAGCGGCGCCGGATTGAAGAGCTGTGTACCGGCCTGTCGGCGCTGGCTGATGCCGCCTGCGGGGGGGTGCAGGAGACGCCGCAACTGGCCTATTATTTCCAGCGCTGGGATACCGAGAGCAAGTGGCAAAATATGTGCTTGGCCAAACTGATGATTTACAGTTTTTTGGATATCCGGGTGCCGGATTTTCAGGAGGCGCTGGACCGGACCCTTTCCACCGGGATGGCGCTGCTGGCCAAACCGTACATCCTGTTTGACATCAACAGCGGCGGCATGAGCTTCCGCCCTGCTTCCCCGGGGGAAACCGTGCCGGAGCTGGTGGACCAGCTGGATCAGATTGCCATTGAGGAGCAATACCGGTGGAAAATTTATAAAATTCTCCGCCGCTTCCCGGAAGCCTTTCAGGAACTGGCGGAACTGATGCGCCCGGTAGCGGCCCGGCTGGAGACAGCCATGGCTGCGTTTCTTCCATTGGCGCAGGAAACCTATGACCACTGGGCGCAGTATTTCCAAACCCATGATTTTCCGGATTTGTTGGAGCAATTGACCAACCAAACGGTGCGGGCGGACGGTTTGGACACCTACATCAACCTCAGCATGTTGGCGGGCAATGACATGATCTATACCTATGGCCCGTTGGAAGGGAAGAATTTCCGGCAGGTATACATTGGCGTTTTGATTAACGAGAATTTCCGTGTAGACCGGCTGCAAATGACCGATGAGGCGATTTGCAACCTGCTGAAAGTCATCAGCGACCGCAGCAAGTTTGAAATTCTCCGGCGAATATCCCGCTCCAGCTCCTACTGCCAGGAATTGGCCAGGGAGATGAACCTGACCACGGCAACCATCTCCCGCCACATGGGATTGCTCCTGGATGCAGGCCTGGTGCGGGCCAGGCGAGGGGAGAACCGAATCTATTATGATCTAAACCGAGAGGCCATTACCAACCTGTGTGATGTGGTTTGCAATGTTTTGCTACAGCAGTAAAATGGCCGGTATATGGCATAGAGCTGCCTCATGAAGGGCAGCTCTGTATTTTTTGGGGGCTGCCTCTTCATGAGGCAGCTTTTTTGGCGCACCTGGCTGTGCGTCCTTGTTGTGGGAACAGGCGGCAAGTTACGGTATGCCGTGGCAGACCGGCGGCAGATGTCAACTGGGGTAATCCATACTCCCGCAGTAAGACGTAACGAGGCGTATTCTTTTGGGCAAATTTGCTGCAGGGGCGTATCCGCCGGAAATATTCACTTCTTGTTCTGCTCTGTCGCGGAGTAACAGATTGCCGCACCCTGGCGATACAAGCTGGATCCCCTTCTGGCAGTCTCATTTTTTTGCGCTTTTGGAAAAAACAAACTGATGTTTTGACAGCTGGCAAGCGAAACAGGGCACTGCTTGATTTTTCTGCCCGGTGCAAAATGAGTTGTAAATTTACCTGGTTATTTTGCTTGACAGGGCGGACGCCATGGAGTATACTAGATGTACATCTTATACATATTTCGTGAGAACGTAATATGTATAACCGGGAAGGCCGGCCGTTGCGTTTTCCCCGGGGCGTTTCGGCCAATTGCTTATCCCAAAATCCATGTAAAGGAGAACGCGTATGAAAAAATGGATGACTCGTTTGCTCTCTTGGCTGCTGGCTGCCGCAATGTTGTGCAGCTTTGCAGTCCCGATTCGCGCAGCGGGAACTGCGGCGCTCCCTTTCCAAAAGACAGACAGTGACACAGCCGCCGGGATGCTCCGGGAGGCTTTGGCAGAGGAGGAGCCGGACTCACCCCGGTACACGGACGGGGAAACGGTCCGTGTGTCGGTGGTCTTGGAACGGAATTCCACGCTGGCGGCGGGCTTTTCTCCGGCCAATATTGCCCGGGATGCCCGGGCCTCTGCCTACCGTCAAGAGTTGCAGCAGCTGCAAGACAGCGTGGTGGCCAACATTCAGCGCCAGACAGGCGAGGAACTGGATGTGGTCTGGAATTTGACCTTGGCAGCGAACATCATTTCCGCCAATGTGGAATACGGCCAGATTCCGCAGATTGAGGCCATCGACGGCGTGGAGAAGGTTGTCTTGGAAACCTGCTATACGCCGGATGTGGTTTCTACCGGGGAGGCGGATCCGGATATGGCCACCTCTTCCCAAATGATCGGCACCGCCACGGCCTGGGCTGCCGGATATACCGGAGCGGGTTCGCGAATAGCGGTGATCGATACGGGAACGGATACAGATCATCAGTCCTTTTCCGAGGCCGGGTGGAATTATGCACTGCGCCGCCGTGCCGGGCTGGAGGGAAAGACAATGGAGGCTTACCTCCAGGAGCTGGACCTATTGGATGCGGCGGAAATTGGGAAAGTGCTGGATCAGTTAAACATTGCCGGCACGGTTGCGGCAAAGAACTATACGGCGGAGGATTTGTACTTCAGCGGGAAGCTCCCCTTCGGATTTAACTACATCGATCGGAATTTGGACATTACCCATGACAACGACAGCCAAACAGAACACGGCTCCCATGTGGCGGGAATTGCAGCGGCAAATGCCTATATTCCCCAGGCGGACGGCAGTTTTGCTTCTGCCCTGGAGACGGTCAATGTCCAGGGCGTTGCGCCGGATGCCCAGATTATTACCATGAAGGTATTTGGCAGAGCCGGCGGTGCATACGATTCGGACTATATGGCTGCCATTGAGGATGCGATTGTGTTGGGCTGTGATGCGGTAAATCTGTCCCTGGGTTCCGGCAGCCCGGGCTATAACCGGAACAGTGATGATACGTATCAGGCCATTCTGGATTCTCTGGCGGACAGCGGCATTGTGGCCACCATGTCTGCCGGCAACTCCGGCGCCTGGATGGAGAATAGCTACAGCCCTACCGGTTACCTGTATGCCGGTGATGTGAGTATGACCACCACCGGTATGCCGGGTACGTATGCCAATGCCCTGTCGGTGGCTTCCGTAGACAACAGCGGATACACGGGGATGTACTTGGACGTTGGCGGCGCTCTGGTGTTCTATACCCAGACAGAATACAGCAATGCACCCATGGCCACCCTGGCCGGGGAGCAGGCGTATATCTACATAGACGGCTATGGAAAGCCGGAGGAGCTTGCGGCATTGGGTGATGCAATACAGGGGAAGATTCTGGTGTGCTCCCGGGGCGGCGACGTTTCCTTCTTCGAAAAAGGGAACAATGCCATCGCCGCCGGTGCAATCGCCACGATTGTTTATAACAATCAGGCAGGCTCCATCAATATGGATCTCACCGATTACAGCGGAACGGCGCCGTTTGTCTCCGTGACCCAGGCAGACGGCCAGGTGCTCAAGGCCAACGCTACTCCAGTGACCGGCAGCGGCGGGGAGATTTTGTACTATGCCGGTACGCTTACGGTGGGCAAGCAGATTGCTTCCGGGGACCTTGGCCTGGAATACAATACCATGAGCAGCTTCAGTTCTTGGGGCGTTCCTGGCAGCTTGACCTTGAAACCGGAGATCACCGCCCCCGGCGGAAATATTTATTCGGTCAACGGCAAGATCCCGGGCGGTACGTCCTATGAAAATATGTCCGGTACGTCTATGGCTGCGCCCCAGGTGGCCGGCATGGTTGCGCTGGCGGCGGAATATATCCGGGAAACGGGCTTGGCCGGGCAAACCGGGATGACACCGCGGCAGTTAGCGCTGAGTTTGCTCATGTCCACTGCCGTTCCTCTTCGGGAGGAGGCCAGCGGCGGGAACTATTGGTCTATCCTGCGGCAGGGCGCAGGCTTGGCCAACATTGGCGCGGTGGTATCCTCGGATATCTATATCCGCATGGACGATACCGCCACGGCTTCCGCCGCCGATGGGAAGGTCAAGGCCGAGTTGGGGGACGATCCCCAACGAACCGGCACTTACCGCGTATCCTTTACCCTGAACAACCTGACCCAGGAGGACAGGCGCTATACCCTGGCGGCAGATTTCTTCACCCAGGATCAGTTCACCCAGGACGGCGTTGCTTACCTGGATACCAAGACCACGCCGCTGGCGGCCGAGGTGCGCTACTGGGCGGATGGCGTTGCCTTTGTTCCCACGGCAAAGCTGGACTGTGATCTGGACGGAGACGGCGACACGGATGCCGGCGATGCCCAGGTGATATTGGATACGGTAGTGGGCCTGCGTGCTGGAATCGGGGAAATGGCCGATATGGACGGCGACGGGCAAGTCACCACCTACGATGCGTATTGCATATTAGACGCTTTGGAAATCCAGGCCATCGTACTGCCTGCCGGTGCATCGGTGGAAGTGACGGCGGAAATTGTGCTGCCGGAAACTGCAAAGGCCAGCCTGGATCAACAGTACAAAAACGGCGCCTACATAGAAGGCTATCTCTATGTAGAACCTGTATCTACCGATGAGGGGGAGGCGGCGCCGGTTCACTCTATTCCTGTGCTGGGGTTCTATGGCAACTGGTCAACCCCGTCCATGTATGACCGGATTACGTATACGGACTACCTGTACGGCGATACAACTGCCCCTTATCTGGGGTATACCCAGACCAATAACCTGATCATCAAGCACCGGGGAGATGCAAGCGCCTATTACCAGGTGGGAAATCCCTACCGGATAGAGGAGACCTACCCGCAAGGAAAGGCAGCCATCCGTTCCAGCGACACCTTGTATCAGTACAGGATGTCCCTGATCCGAAATGCTGCGGCGCTGACGGTGGTGATCACCAACCAGCATGGCGATGTGCTGTACACCGGCAATGTGGCTACCCAGGCCGGAAGCGCCTATTACCACACCAACAGCCAGACCTGGATGGATACCGTGGGCACTTATACCATGAACCGGAGAGTCTCTGCACTGGGCGTCCAAGAGGGAGACGTGATCACCGTTAGAACCGTGGCGGTACCGGAGTACTATGAAAATGCCGGGGCCATGACCGGCGAAGAGGTGGTTGCGCTGTTACAGTCCGGTGAACTGGGGGATGGCGCCTGCCTAACCACAACCATGACTGTGGATGACACAGCGCCGGAGGTCACAGGCCTGTCCAAGGACCTGTATACCGGCAATCTGACGGTGACTGCCCGGGATAATCAGCACATTGCGGTTGTACAGGTACTGAACGATGCCGGCACCAAGGTCATGGCGTCTGCCGGCATGGCAGAAACTGCGGCGGGGGAAGCCGGGCGCGTTACCATTGACCTTTCCCAGGTGCAGCTCGGGCCAACCTGTATGGTGCGGGTAGCCGACTATGCCGGCAATGAATCTGTGTACACGGTAGAATACGGCGGAGAACCGGAGGATTACACCGGAAAAATGTATGGCTTTACCGCTTCGGAAAAATATCGGGGCGGCGGTGTGCGCTGGATGGAAATTGACCCCGAAACGGTCTGCTATCAAAGCGAAACCGAATATGACGGAACCACGAATCTGGACGCCATGGATATCCGCATCACCGCTGCGGAGTACGTGGACGGCTATGTGTACATGGCGGCAGATGACGGCTTTTTGTATGCTGCGCCTCAGGGACAGTGGGCGAGCTATGTAGAAGTGGGGGAGACGGGAACCGATATTCTGGATATGGCCTTCAACTACGCCGACGGGATGCTCTATGCCATGGGCGAGGGAAACACGGTGTATACGGTGGATCTGCTCACCGGCGCGCTGACCCAGGCCTATACGGTATCGGTGACCAATCCTGCCACTACCTCGGCAGCCTACCTGGAGCTGCTAAACCTGGCCATTGACGATGCAGGCAATTTCTATTCCGTCAATTACTCTACATCCACTTCCAGAACCTTCCTTTACCGGTGGTCCAGTGGGGATGTGCAGGACGGAGCCATTGTTGATCTGGCCCCCATGATTCCGGATAAATCGGCCGCTGCCGGCTTTACCAACAAATTCGGCACGCTGGCCTGGGACCATGACCGGGATATTCTGTACTGGGCAAATTCGTATTCCGCTAACTCCCAGTCGAATAACCTGCTTTACTTTGACCTGGAAACCGGAAAGGCCCTGAAGACCAATCCCGATTATTATTTGGGCAAGTATGCCGCAGCCGCCTCTCGGCTGTATGTGCAAACCACCGGCCTGTATATTGTCCCCTCCGGGGCCAGCTATGTGGACCCTGCGGACACGGCCACCCGGATTACCATCAGCGACAGCGAATTAACCCTGCTCCAGGGCGGGGAATACACCCTGACCACGGCAGTCTACCCCTGGACGTTGGCGGACAAATCGGTTACCTGGACCACCAGCGACGCCAGCATAGCCACCGTAGAGGACGGCCGGGTTGAGGCTCGGGGCGTTGGCCGGGCGGTGATCACCGCCACCACCCACGCTGCGCCCAATCTCACGGCGGCCTGTACCGTTACCGTGGAAACATTGCCGCCCCTGACGCTGAGCGGCCTGATTTATGACAAGTCGGGGGATGCCCACTGGGCGGAATTCACCACGGATAACCCGGCCGGCTGGCAAACGGTGCAGGATGCGGCAGGCAGCTATTATGGCGGCGTGATGCTGGATGAGAAAATCTATGTCCACGATGCCGGCAACCTGTACGGGATCGATCCGGACACCTTCGAGGTGACGGAGCTGGGCGCCATGGCGGAAACCTGGGTTTGGTCCGATGCTGCACCGGCCCCTGCTCAGGAAGGCGGCTACTTTGGCCGGATTATCGGCCTGTGCGACGGCGGCACAAAGGTGGAAATGCTGAACCCGGAGGAGGGCAGTTTGAGCTACTGGACGCTGTCTTCCCAATACCAGCAGGACCCGTTGGCAACCATTGCCTATACCGGCAGCGGCTTGTATGACAGCGCCTATCCCGCCTCGTTCTACTATGTGCTGACAGAGAGCGGCACACTTTGGCAGTTTACCATTTATACCGATGACGGCGGTAAAAGCTATACCCTGGCGCGCACGGAGTTGGGCAAAACCGGCCTGGATTTGAGCGACGTTTCCCAGGTTACTGGCGGCGCCTATGCTTCCATGCTCTACGACAATGGCTCCGGCTACCTGCTCCTTGCGGCATATACCCAGGGGACGGAAGCGCAGCTGTATGCCATCGATCCGGAACGGTGCCTGGCTACGGTGCTTGGTGAATTTGGGGACGGCGCCTGGCCGGTGGTCAGCCTGTACCAGTACACCCGCGTGACAGAGCTGACGGTCAAGCTGAAGCCGGAGCATAGCGCGATCTATGAAAGAGATACCCTGGTCATGACGGCAAGGGTGTTGCCGGACACCTACTCACCGGAGGTTACTTGGCACTCCAGCGATCCTTCCGTGGCAACGGTGGATGCAAACGGCGTGGTTACCGGCGTGAAAGCCGGCACTGCGGTGATTACCGCTACCTCTGCCGCAACAAACGATGCCGGGGTTCCGGCAACCGCCTCCAGTACAGTGACCGTGAGGCCGCTGCTGAATGTTTCCGCCACGGTGAATGCCCAGATTACAGACGAAACCGGCTCCCACTGGATTACGGTGGACACGGCGGATACGGCCAACTACCGGGTAAATGCAGACACCGGTGTGCAGCTGGCAGCCGGCGGCTATCACGAAGGGAAGATCTATGGCATTGACGGCGACTATACCGACGTGTGCAATATTTACATGGTGGATCCGTCTGACAACTTTAAAACCACCCTGGGCGCCAAATGCTCTACCAGCTACAGCTTCCTGGATTTAGCGGCAGCGCCGCCCATGGCATTGGAAGGCACAGACAGGGACGGCAACCCAATTCAAGTCACCGCGTTCGGCGGCCCGCTGTTCCTTTCCAGTACACGCAATCTGGTATACCTAGAGGATTATGAGTCTGGTGCAGTGACCGTTCCGTCCTTTGACTTTGCCCGGAAGTACCCGGATGCAGCCGCCATTGCTTTCCTGGGCACCGCCATGTACCGGGAGAAATGGCCGGCCCAAGACTACTATGTCCTTTGTGCCGACGGTACCCTGGCCATGCTGGAAATCTATGGCACCTATGTGGCCTCCGAAGACCGGGTGGGGTATACCCTGCGGCAAAAAACGGTGGGCAATGTGGGCAAGAAGTTTGCCAATGATAAAGGCCTGTCCATGACCTATGTCAACGACGGCGTCAACGAGGGCCTGATTGTGGCCTATTCTGACGGCGCAGCCGAGCTTTACTATATCGATCTGCAGGCGGAAATCCTGTCTATCGGTAAGCTGGGCAACGTGGGCAAGGCTACGGCAATTTCTGCGCCATATGTTACCACGAATCCGCCGGAGAGCGCTGTGATTTTTGGAATCCGGGAGGGAACGGCGGAAATTTGCTCTACGCCGGTTTCGTTCGGACAGAGCTTTGGCGTGGAAGTGCCCATGACGGATGCGACCACGGATACTGCCGGTGGCGGCGAGGCCCCGGCGGCAGGTTCCCTGAATTCCATCTGCGCCACTGGTGAGCAGGCCGAAGCGCCTAACGGTGCAGCCGGGGACAGCGGCAAGATCCGCCTCACCCTGACGGAAAGTCAGGCGGTTACCAACGGCCTGATACAGATCCAGTATGATGCAGGTTTGCTGACCTACGAGGGCATGGATTCTGTGCTCGGCAATACGGCCATAGCCGTGGATACCCAAGCGGGACGGATTGCCTTTGCCTATGCCACGGCAAGCCCGGTGCAGGCCGGTAACCCGCTGGCCGCCTTGCAGTTTTCTTACGCCGGGGAGTATATCAGCACCAATTTCCAGGTGACAACCTTGCAGCGCAATGGGGACCTGGATTTGGCAGAAACGGTGGATCTGCCGGTTACCCAGGAGGATGGCGGCCACAGCTATGTGCTGGCCGAGGCCAAGGATCCCACCTGTACCGAGGCAGGGTGGAAACGCTACGCCTGTGAAAAATGCGGCGGCAGCTACACCGAGCCGGTACCTGCCCTGGGGCATGATTTTGGCAGTTGGGAGATCACAAAGGCCGCAGACTGCTTCCAAGACGGGCAGGAGAGCCGGCGCTGCAACCGCTGCGGAGAAACCCAGGTTAGATCTATTCCGGCCAGCCAGACCAACTGCCCCAGCACCGGATTCTCCGACTTGTATGCCAGTGTCTGGTATCACCCATATACCGACTTCGTGTTGCGCCAGGAACTGATGGTTGGGGTTGGCGGCGGAAGATTCGCCCCCAACGGCGCAGTTACCAGAGCAATGGTGGTTACCATTCTTTACCGCATGGCCGGTTCGCCGGAGGTGGAAACCGCATCCACTTTCCGGGATGTGCCGGAAAATGCCTGGTATGCGCCGGCGGTGAGCTGGGCGCAGAGCCAGGGAATTGCGTTGGGCGTCACGGCAGAGCGGTTTGCACCTGACGCAACGGCTACCAGGGAGCAGCAGGTTACCTTCCTGTACCGGTACGGCGCCTACGCCGGGCTGAATATGGCGGAAGGGGGCGATCTGTCTCCGTACCCGGATGGGAGCGCCGTGGCCGGCTACGCTGCCGGCGCCATGGCCTGGGCCATAGGTACAGGCATTGTGGAGGGGGACGAAACCGGCAGACTGCTGCCGAAGGCCACCGCCACCAGGGCGCAAATGGCGGCAATGGTTACCCGCTTTTTGAAATAAACCTTTTGGCCCCGCCTCACCACAAGAGGCGGGGCCCGTCTGCGCCGGTGGCGGACATGGGCTTGCATCTTGACAGAAAAAGGCGGGGCGGATACAATACAATAAAAAACCGCCGGCCAGGCGGTTTGCGCACCCCGGCGGGGCAAAATGCATAGTCTGCACTGTGGAGGTGCAGACCAATGTGGGAAATGGTATCCATTTTTTTGCAGGCTGCCGGCGTGCTGCTGTTGTTGTGGCTGCTGGTGGGGTGGTTAGTGCTGGGCAAAGACCGGGGCGGTACTGCGGTGTACGTTTGCCGGACGGGTTGCCTGGATCAGGCGGAGGCGTTTTTGCGGGGCTGCCTGTGGCTCCGTGGCGCAGGCGCAACAAAAATGGACATTCTCTTGGTGGATGACGGGCTGACCCCGGCGGAACGGCAGGCGCTGCACCGGCTGGTGGGTAGCCGCCCGGAAGCGGCGGTATGCCCGGCAGGGCAGATCAATATACACATATGTGGGGAGGCACAAAGCCTTGGAGGAACTGGAGCTGCTGCAGGGAACTGTGGCGACGGTGGTATTTCAGAATCATGAAAACGGGTATGCCGTGCTGCGGCTGAACTGCGCCGGACAGATTGTCACTGTGGTGGGGACAATTCCCCTGGCAGTGCCGGGGGAGCGGCTGATGGTTACCGGCCGCTGGGCCAACAATGCCAACTATGGCCGTCAGTTTGAGGCGGAATTTTTGGAGCGGCTCATGCCGGAGACCACGCCGGAAATCCTCAGCTATCTGTCTTCCAGAACGGTGCGGGGCATTGGGCCAAAGTTGGCCGCCCGAATTGTGGAGCGTTTCGGCCAGCAGACCCTGGCGGTGATGGAGCGGGATCCGGAGCGGCTGGCGGAGGTCTCCGGCATCACGCCGGCGAAAGCCAGGGAGATTGGCCGGACCTTCCGGCAGCAGACGGGAATGCGGCGGCTGATCGAATTTCTCAGCATGCACCATCTGCCGGCGGAGCTGGCGGTGCGGCTGTACCGGCAGTGGGGGGAGGAGGCCATGGATATCCTGCAATCCGATCCCTATTGCCTCACCGATCCGGGGCTGGATGCGGATTTCGGGGCGGTGGACAAGTTTGCCATTGCCCTGGGGGTGCCTGCCGATGATCCCCGCCGGGTAGAGGCGGGGCTGATTTTTGAGCTGGCCCATAACCAGCTGGGCGGTCATGTGTTTTTGCCGGAGGACAAGCTGGTGAAGGCTACGGCTACCTTACTTACCGTCCCGGAGGAGACGGCAGCGGAGGGAGTCACCCGGCTCCATGAAGCGGGGCGCATCGTCCGGGATACGTTATTGGAGCGGCAGATGATCTACCTGCCGGAGCTGTACGAGGCGGAAACCTATGTGGCAAAAAGGCTGCTGGCCATGGCCAAAGCCCAGGTACCTGAGCCCCCCGGCCTGGCGCAGATGGTGGCTCAGGCCCAGGCGGCGGGGGCGGTGGAGTATTCCCAGCAGCAGCGTCAGGCGGTGCAGACTGCGGCCACCAGCCGCCTGCTGATTGTGACCGGCGGTCCTGGCACGGGAAAAACCACCATTTTGCAGGGCATTCTGGCCCTGTTTGGAAAGATGGGGGTGAAGACCCTGCTGGCAGCCCCCACTGGCCGGGCAGCCAAGCGGCTGCAGGAGGTGACGGGCCAGGAGGCCTCCACTATCCACCGGCTGCTGGAATCCCAGCTGGATCCCACCACTGGCCAGCTGGTGTTTACCCGGGATGCCGGCAATCCCCTGCATGCCCAGGCGGTGATTGTGGATGAAACCTCTATGGTGGATATTTCCCTATTGGCCCATTTGCTCCAGGCCCTGCCGGCTGGTTGCCGGTTGATTCTGGTGGGGGATCCGGATCAGCTGCCGCCGGTGGGGCCGGGTTTCCCCCTGTCGGACATGCTCCGTAGCGGCCGGATCCCCTCGGTCTGCCTGACGGAAATTTTCCGCCAGGCCCAGCAAAGCCTGATTGTCATGAATGCCCACCGGGTCAACGCCGGGCAGGCGCCGGAGCTACACCGGGTGGACAGCGATTTTTTCTTTATGCGCCGCCGGTCGGATGAGACGGTGGCCTCCACCATCTGCGATTTGTGCCGCACCCGGCTGCCGGACAATATGGGCATTGCCCCAGAGGATATCCAGGTGCTTTCTCCCACACGGCGGGGGCCAACCGGCACCCTGCACCTGAATCTGCTGCTGCAAGCCCAGCTCAACCCGCCGTCCCCGGAAAAGCGGGAGAAAAAGTTTGGCGACTTTTCCTTCCGGGAGGGGGATCGGGTGATGCAAATCCGGAACAATTATGATATACTGTGGAAAAAGGCGGACGGTGCCGGTACCGGTATGTTTAACGGCGACGTAGGGGTCGTTACCCACATCGATTTGAACCTGGAAGTGATGACCGTAGCCTTTGACGATAAAGTGGCGGAATACGATTTTGACATGCTCCGGGAGCTGGAACTGGCTTATGCCATGACCGTGCACAAAAGCCAGGGCAGCGAGTACCCGGCGGTGATTCTGGCTGCCTGGTCCTGCCCCCCCAACCTCATGACCAGGAGCATTCTCTACACCGCCGTCACCCGTGCCCGGCGGCTGCTGATTATTGTGGGCCGGGAGGATCTGATCATGACTATGACGGGTAACCAGAAGAAAAGCCGGCGGTACAGCGGCCTGAAGCTGCGGTTGGAGGGTAGAGATGAGCCTGCTATTTCCCAGTAAATGCGTGCTGTGCGGCCGCTTGCTGGATGGGCAAGAGGTGGACTTCTGTACAGCCTGCCGTCAAGATGCCCCAAACTACAGGGGAAAGGGCGGGAAAATTCCCTATGTGGCCGGGTGGACGGCGGTCTGGTTTTATGAGGAACAGGCAAGGCAGTCCCTGCTCCGGTATAAGTTTCATGGCAAGACCCAGTATGCTGCCGTATATGCCAGATGCCTGGCCCAGGCGCTGACCCAGGCGGGGCTGTGTGGGGACTGGATTACCTGGGTGCCGGTGAGTTTTCGCCGCCGGCTCCGCCGGGGCTATGACCAAAGCCGGCTTTTGGCTGTGGCGGTGGGCAGGGAATTGGGCTTGCCGGTGGTTTGCCTGCTGCGGAAGGCCCGGCACACTCCGGCTCAGTCCAGCCTTGGCGATGCGGCCCAGCGCCGGGCCAATGCGCTGGGCGCCTATGTCCCCCGGACGCAGATCCTGGGCAAGCGGATCTTGCTGCTGGACGACATTATCACCACCGGCGCCACTTTGTCCGAGTGCGCTAAGGTGCTGCGGATCGCCGGAGCGGCGGAGGTTGTGGCCGGCGCGGTGGCCGCAGCCAGAAATCCCACAAAATGTAGGTGAAACGAGATGAAATTACTATCCAGAGATTTGGGCGTGGATTTGGGTACCACCAACGTGCTGGTGTATGCCGGAGGCAAAGGTGTGGTGCTGCGGGAGCCTTCCGTGGTAGCGGTGGACAAGAATACCGGGAAGATTTTGCAGGTCGGCTCCGCCGCCCGGAATATGATGGGCAGGACGCCGGGGAATGTGGTGGCTATGCGGCCGCTGCAAAACGGGGTGATCTCCGACTATGAGATGACCCAGCGGATGCTTACCCTGTTTTTCCGCAAGGCGGTTCCCCACGCGGTGCTAAAGCCCCGGGTCATTGTCAGTGTGCCCAGCAGCATTACTGAAGTGGAGGAGCGGGCGGTGATCAATGCTGCCATGGAGGCCGGCGCCCGGCGGGTATACTTGATTGAAGAGCCTTTGGCAGCCGCCCTGGGGGCGAACCTGGACATCTCCGGCCCCAACGGCCACCTGGTGGTGGACATTGGCGGCGGCACCACGGATGTGGCGGTGCTGACCATGAACGGCGTGGCCGTTTCCGGTTCGGCAAAAGCCGCCGGAGAGGCCTTTGACGAGGCCATCGTCCGTTATGCCCGGCGAAAATACGGCGTAGTCATCGGCCAGACCATGGCCGAGGAGGTGAAAATCACCATCGGCTGCGTCTATCCCCGGCCTGGCGACCCCAGCATGATTGTTAAGGGCAGGGATTTGCGCACCGGATTGGCCAAGGAATTTACCATGCTGGCTTCTGAGGTGCAGGAGGCTCTGCGCCGTCCGGCCCGGCAGATCACCGATCAGATTTTGTGGGTATTGGAGCAGAGTTCCCCGGAGCTGGTGGCGGATATCGCCCAAAACGGCATAGTGCTTACCGGTGGGGGCAGCCAGATCTACGGCATGGATCTTCTGATCCAGGAGCGGACGCAGATGCCCTGTATGGTGGCGGACGATGCCGGTTCCTGCGTGGCTTACGGCTGCGGAAAGAGCTTGTCCTGGATGCGTCACATGCAGGAAGGGACGATTAATCTGGCCCGCCGCCGTTTGCTGCGGGATTAAGGAGGCCATATGAATCTTATCCACCTGATCTCCGGGGGGGACGTGGGCGGCGCGAAGACCCATGTGCTGTCCCTGCTCAATGGCCTGCGGCGAAGCCATACCGTTACCCTGGTGTGTTTTATGGAGGGGCCCTTTGCCCAGGAGGCCAGGGAACTGGGCATTGCCACAGTGGTCATGCCCGGCTGGAACATACCCAGCATATGCCGCCATCTGGTGCACCGGGTGCGGAAGGAAAACATTGACCTGGTCCATTGCCACGGCGCCCGGGCCAATTTAGTGGGCTGCCTCATGCGGCGAACTCTCCGGGTCCCGGTGATCACCACCCTGCACAGCGACCCGGAATTGGACTACTATGGCCGCCCGCTGAGTAACCTCACCTTTGGCACGGCAAACCGCCTGGCGCTGGCCAGGATGGACGGCTGGGTCTGCGTTTCCCCCCAGCTGCGGGATAAAATGGCGGAGGCTGGCCGGGATCCTGCCCGGATATTTACCATCCACAACGGGGTGGATTTTTCCCACATCCATGCCCCGGTGCCCCGGGCCCAATTTTGGCAGGAAAACGGCTTGAACGTGCCTCCGGGTGGCGTGGTTTTTGGCATCGCCGCCAGAATCTCTCCGGTGAAAAATATTGAGGCTTTGATCCGGGCCTTTGCCCAGGTGGTGGAAAAGGCGCCGGACAGCCGCCTGGCCATTGCCGGGGACGGGGACCAGCGCCGGCCGTTGGAGCAGTTGGCCCGGCAGCTGTGCCCCCCGGGGAGCTACCGGTTTTTGGGTTGGCTCCGGGATACGGACAGCTTCTACGGCGCCATTGACGTGAACATGCTCACCTCTCTGTCCGAGGGGTTGCCCTATGCCATTGCCGAGGGGGCCAGGATGGCCTGCGCCACCGTTTCCACCCGGGTGGGGGCGGTGCCGTCGATTGTGATTGACGGGGAAACCGGTCTGCTGGTGGAGCCTGGGGACGTGGACGGCCTGGCGGAGAAAATGTACCGGCTGGCACAGGACGGCCAGCTGCGCCGGCAGTTGGGCCAGGGGATTTTTGAAAAAGTTCGCCGGGAGTACTCCGTGGAGACCACGGTAAACACCCAGCAGCAGATCTATGCAACCATCCTGCGCCGGTATCACCGGCAGGGACGGGACGGGGTGCTGATCTGCGGCGCCTATGGCAAGGGCAATACCGGGGATGAGGCCATTCTCACGGCGATTTTACAGCAGATGCGCAGCCTGGACCCGGACATGCCGGTTTGCGTCATGTCCAAGAACCCCAGGAGAACCACCATGCTGTCCAATGTGCGCAGCATTTATACGTTTTCCAACCGGAAATTCCGGCGGGAAGCGGCAAAGGCCAAGCTGTTCATCAGTGGCGGCGGCAGCCTGATTCAGGATGCCACCAGCACCCGCTCTTTGCTGTTTTACTTGTATACGATTGCCAAGGCCCACAAAGCCGGCTGTAAGGTGATGATGTATGGCTGTGGCGTCGGCCCGGTTTCCCGGCGGATAAACCGCCGCTTGGCGGCCCGGGTGATTAACCGCTGTGTGAATTTGATCACCCTCCGGGATCCGGATTCTGCCCGGGAGCTGGCGGGCATGGGGGTGGACAAGCCGGAAATTCAGCTGACTGCAGACCCGGCCCTGCTGCAAACCGTCACCCCGGACTGCCAGGAGAAGTATGCCGCTTTTCAGGCGGCGGCTGGGTTACAGCCGGAGGGGAAATATTGCCTTTTTGCCCTGCGGCCCTGGGCCACTGCCCGGCGGCGGCTGGGGGACTTTGCCGCAGCGGCGGAGTATGGATTCCGGCAATACGGTTTAACGCCGGTATTTCTCCTGCTGGATCCCCACAAAGACCGGGAGTTCACCCAGGCGGTGGCAGATCAGCTCCGGTGCCCCAAGCTTGTCCTGCCGCCGGTGGATAACGGGGGCATGGTCTGTGCCCTAATGCAGCAGATGCGCATGGTGGTGTCCATGCGGCTGCACGCCCTGATTTTTGCGGCCAGCCAAGGGACTCCGGTGGTAGCCGTTTCCTATGACCCGAAGGTGGCCGGGTTTATGTCATATATGGGGCAGGACAACTGCCTGGATTTGGCGGATACCACGGCAGAAGCCCTCTGCCGCTGCATGGACGCGGCTGCTACCGGCCAGGCCGCCGGAGACCCAGCCCTGCACCGGATGCGGGCGTTGGCAGAGGAAAATGGCCGGCTGGCCGGCCGCCTACTGGCCGAAGACTGACAAAAGTGTTTTCCCTGTTCGCTTGGAAGGGGGCATACCAGTTTACGAATTTGCCCAAAGTGTTGCTTATTTTTCCCTATCTCTGCGGGATTACGGATTGTCCCGTCGCTTCGCTCCTCGCAATGACATGCAAAAAACTTGCAACGTGTCCGCATAATACCTGGGTACTGCCGGTGTACTGCCGGAAAACCTCCTTGCACCTGCGCACACCTACCCGTCTTCTGCATGTCATTGCGAGCCAGTGCGCACACTGGCGTGGCAATCCGCATCCCCGCAGGAGCACCAAGCGAAAAGTAGTACTTCGGGCGAATTCGCAGGCAGTTACGTTTTTGCCTAAAGTACTGCTTTTTGCCACGCCCTTCCGCAGGGTTACGGATTGCCACGTCGCTTCGCTCCTCGCAATGACATGCAGGGGGGGTAAGCGTCTGCGTTTGCAAGGGGGAGTTGTTTGCAAGGGAGTTTCTGCGATGGACGCTGTGGATAGAGGGCGCTGCTAGACGCGGCAAAATAGAGGCTGCCCCCAATGATTTTCCGAAATCATCGGGGGCAGCCTCAATCTGAATTGAAGCGGCTAATTTTTCTTTTTGTTGCGGCGGGTATACAAGGTGTACAGGCCTCCGCCCAGGAGGCTCACCCCTAAGGTGACGGCAAATACAATGACGGCCAACCGGTAATCCTGCCCGCCCAGGGCGTTGCCCCCCACGGTGGAGGTGATGATGGAGGGGATCCGGGCCACCGTGCTCAGGACAATCCATTCGCCCAGGCGGATTTTGGTCAGGCCCATGAAGTAGCTCAATAGATCCTTCGGCGTGCCGGGCAGAAACATGAGGAAGAAGGCGATTACCCGCACCTTTGGGGTGTTCTGCATGAACCGCAGGGACTCGATGCGCTCCGGCGGGAAGTATAGCTCCAGCACCCGGACGCCCCATTTGCGCACCAGCAGGAACACCATGGTGCCTCCCAGGGTGGTGGCCAGCAGACACAAAAGGGTTCCCTCCACCGCGCCGAAGGCGTATCCGGCCACAATCTCCAGAGGTTCGCCAGGAATCAGCGCTACCAGCACCTGGAAAATTACCATGCCCACAAACAACACCCGGCCCCATGGCCCTTTGCTGTCCACCCAGGCCCGGAAGGCTTCCGGATTTTCCGCAAACTGCACCATGGGCCTGCCCACAAACCAGGTAACAGCCCCCAGGATGACCACCGCCAAAATGACCAGGCCGGTGGTGATCCGCTTTTTTTGCTGTTTTTCCATGCTTTTGCCTCCTTTTGGCGGAGCCGTCACGCTTCAGGCGCGGGCATGGCGTCAAAGAGCAACATGGCCTTAAACAGATCTCCGTCGATATACAGGTTCAGGCTGCCGTGCTGCAGCTCCATTAACGTTTTGGCGATGTTCAGGCCCAGGCCGCTGCCCTCTAAATTCCGGGCCCGGTCCCCCCGGACAAACCGCTCCATCAGCTCCTCCGCCGGCAAATTCAGCTCGGCTTGGGACACGTTCTTAATGGAAATCATAACCTTTTTTTCCAGTTTTACAACATCCACATATACTCGGGTGCCAGCCAGGGCATATTTTACGCAGTTGCTCAGCAAATTGTCCATCACCCGCCATAATAGCCGCCCATCTGCCTGAACCCAGGCCCCCTGTTCCCCATCGCTCAGCACCACGGAAAGCCCGGCTTTTTCCATTTTCAGCTGATATTCTGCCAGGGCCTGGTGCACCAGCTCTGAGACATCTGTGGGGGCCAGATTAACGGGAATACTGCCGGAGGCGGCTTTGGACAGCTCTACCAAGTCCTCGGTCAGTTTTTTCAGCCGCTGGGCCTGGCGGTCCAGTACCTCCAGGTACTGCTCGCCCTGCTGAGGGGTGTGTGGCTTTTGGAGTAGGTCTACATAGTTGACGATAGAGGTCAAAGGTGTTTTGATGTCGTGGGATACGTTGGTGATCAGCTCGGTTTTTAGCCGTTCGGACTTGAGCTGCCGTTCCACCGCCAGGCTGGCGCCCTTGCTCAGGGCGTTGAGACTCTCAGCCATCTGACGGAAAACCCCCACCAGATATCGGGGGCTCACCGGCTCCTGCAAATCTCCCTGGGCCATGCGCAGGGCAGACTGGTGCAGCTTGCCCAAAGCCCAGGACAGGTACAGCAGAACGCCAAACCATATCCCCAGATAG
Source organism: Candidatus Faecousia faecigallinarum (assembly GCA_018712145.1). Lineage (GTDB taxonomy): Bacteria > Bacillota > Clostridia > Oscillospirales > Oscillospiraceae > Faecousia > Faecousia faecigallinarum. The sequence continues at coordinate 22,833 of DVHJ01000066.1, forward strand.
ATGAGCATGCCCATGCCGGTGGAGGATGGATTCAGCAGAACCAGGGTGAGCAGAATCAGGCCGCCGCCCCAGAGGATCCACCGCCAAATCACCGGCAGCAGACGGTACAAGGCGCGCACACCGCGCCACGCCGTCCGCAGCAGCTTTCGGCACTGCCGGGCCAGAAAGCCCAGAATGGAATGCCGCCACCAATAGCCATGGCCATATTTTAACCGGGTGGCCAGGGACATGGCAAAGGCCATGCACATTGCACCCCCCAAGGCCATGACGATCCCGCCGGTAACCAGCTGGATCCAAGCCCGCCAAAAGCCGGACTGATTCAGCACCGAGAACAGAGCCCCCAGGCCCAGAAGCACTGCACCCAGGTACAGATCTGTGGGGATCCGGTCCAAAGGGTTCAGGACAATTTCTTCCCGGCCGGGCCGGTGACCGGCGGCACTGACCAGATAGACCACCAGGCAAACCACCGCTGCCAGACAGATCAGGGCAACCACCACCAGGGTGACCCGGCTGGCGTAAAATGTGTTGACCACTTTCACAAAATAGGAAAAGTCGTCATCCACTTCCATTTCTTCCAGCACGTAGCCGGTGACCACCAGTTCCTGGCCCAGCAGCCGGTACTGTCTATCCAGGCTGTAGGTTGGGTCGGTGACCACTGTTTCCCGCATGGCCAGGTAAGGCTCATCTTGATAATTGCTTTTCAGCACGTTCCCATCCCCGTCGCGGATGGTGTAGCGGTAGTTGCTCTCCCCTTGGTAGGCCTGGGGATACATGGAATATCTGCCGTCATAATAGTACGCATAGGCGTCCAGGCTATTGGTGTTGCCATAGGTTTCCTGGGCGTAGGCGTCGGCAATGCCAGTGGCCAGGTCGGCAATCCGGGATTGCAGGCCCTGCTCCACCATATCCTGGCGGCTTAAGGTGTAAGCGCCTTGATCGGCCAAAAAGCATGCCGCCACGCTGCACAGCCCACCGGCCACCAGGGCGAAGAGCATGAGTAAAAACGCCGCTGTTTTCACCGGCAGGCTGAAACGGTTGTTGCTCAACGGCTGTGCTCTCCTTCCATTTTGTACCCCTGCCCCCAGACCACCTTTAGGTAACGTGGATCGGAGGGATTAATTTCGATTTTTTCCCGAAGATGGCGGATGTGGACGGCCACAGCCCCCTCACTGCCCAAGGGAACCTCATTCCACACTGCCTGATACAAGGCCTTGGAGGAAAATACCTTTCCGGGGTGGGCCATGAGGAAGCGCAAAATGGCAAATTCCGTGGGGGTCAGGCTCACCGGTTCCCCGTCCACCGTTACTACTTTTGTCTCGTCATCCAGGGTTATGCCGCCAATGGTGAGCTGGGAGGGGGGATCCTGAGTTTTGCCCCCCAGGGTGGTGTACCGGCGCAGCTGGGAACGCACCCGGGCCAGCACCTCCATGGGGACAAAGGGCTTGGTGATGTAGTCATCAGCGCCTACGTTCAGGCCCAGCACCTTGTCCTCGTTTTCGCTTTTGGCGGTGAGCAGAATAATGGGGGCATTGGAACACTTCCGAATTTCCTGGGTGGCGGCAATGCCGTCCATCTCCGGCATCATCACGTCCATCAGAATCAGATGGATCTCATGCTGCTTCACCATTGCCACCGCCTCCCGGCCGGTGTAGGCGGTAAACAGCCGGTATTCTCCCATGGATAGGTAGATTTTCAATGCGTTGACAATGTCGGGCTGATCATCGCAGATCAGGATATTATACACGGCGCATCACCTCTTCGCCAGTATTATACCGGATTCCCCCTTAAGATGAAAGGGGGAGTTTGCTTAAGGAATGTTTAATTTGACCGGTTCTGGCGTTTTTGCCCTCCGTTTTTCTGGGGGCAATGGCTTAGCAAAAAATATGCCTATCGGCCGGGAAATTCCGGAAAAAAGTCTTGCAATTGGGGGATAATTTTGATATACTAGCCAAGCGTGGCTTCTGCCACAGCATAACGCCACACACCCGGGGATCATGTCCGCAGGTGCCGCCATGGCGGTGCGGGCTTGAGATGATCGGGGTGGAGGAATCAACAAAAAAGGAGAATTTGAATCTATGGCAGTCGTATCCATGAAGCAGCTGCTGGAAGCCGGTGTCCACTTTGGTCACCTGACCCGCCGCTGGAATCCCAAAATGGCCCCCTATATCTACACGGAACGGAACGGGATCTATATCATCGACCTGCAGAAGACCGTGAAGAAGTTGGAGGAGGCATATAATTTTGTCCGCGATTTGTCCGCCAACGGAGAGAATATCCTGTTTGTAGGCACCAAGAAGCAGGCCCAGGATGCCATTAAGGAAGAGTCCGAGCGGGCTGGCCAGTATTATGTCAACGCCCGTTGGCTGGGGGGTATGCTCACCAACTTCCGTACCATGCGCACCCGGATTGAACGGCTGGCCCAGCTGCGGAAAATGGAGGAGGATGGCACCTTTGCCATGCTCCCCAAGAAGGAAGTCATTAAACACCAGGGCGAGATTGCCAAGCTGGAGAAGTACCTGGGCGGCGTGAAGGAAATGAAGAAGCTCCCCGGCGCCCTGTTTATTGTTGACCCCCGGAAGGAACGCAACGCCATCGCCGAGGCCCGGAAACTGAACATCCCCATTGTGGCGATCGTGGACACCAACTGCGATCCCGATGAAATTGATTACGTGATTCCCGGCAACGATGACGCTATCCGGGCGATCCGTCTGATTTCCGCCACCATGGCCAACGCCGTGCTGGAAGGCCGTCAGGGTGAGAGCTATGCCGAGGCCGAGGCTGCTCCCGAAGCTGCTGCTCCGGCTGAGACTGCCGAAGTTGCCGCCCCTGCTGAATCTGCTGAGTAATTCCGGAAAATGCCCACGCCCCGTGGGCATTTTTTGAAGGATGGTATCCATTACGAAGGAGGAAATATCAACTATGGCATTTACTGCTGCTGATGTAAAGAAACTGCGCGAGATGACCAACGTAGGCATGATGGACTGCAAGAAGGCCCTGACCGCCTCCGATGGCGATATGGACAAGGCCATTGAGTGGCTCCGGGAGAAGGGCTTGGCCGCTGCCGCCAAGAAATCCGGACGCATCGCCGCCGAGGGGGCTGTGTGCGCCATTGTGGAAAACGGTGTAGGCGCCATTGTGGAGGTCAACTGCGAGACCGACTTTGCCGCCCAGTCTGACAAGTTTATGACCTTTGTCCAGGACGTGGCCAAGGCTGTGGTGGTCTCCGCCCCGGCGGACCTGGATGGCCTGCTGGCTTCCCCCTATCCCGGCTCCGGCAAGACCGTAGGGGAGATGATCCCGGAGAAGGTGCTGGTCATTGGCGAGAATCTGAAGGTTCGCCGGTTTGCCCGGTACGACACCGGCGTCACCGTGCCCTACATCCACATGGGCGGCCGGATTGGCGTTCTGGTGAACATGGAGCTGGAGGGCATTGCGCCGGAGGCCGTCACTGAGCTGGGCAAGGACCTGTGCATGCAGGCCGCCGCCATGAACCCCACCTTCTGCGATAAGAGCGACGTGGATCAGGCCACCCTGGAGAAGGAAAAGGAGATCCAGATGGCCCTGGCCCTGAATGAGAACGCCCAGTCCGCCCGGCCCAAGCCCCAGAACATCATTGAGAAGATGGTCATGGGCCGCATGGGCAAGTATTACGAGGAAAACTGCCTGATGCAGATGGAATTCGTGAAGGAAAAAGGCGTGCCTGTGGAGAAGCACGTGGCCGAGGTGGCCAAGTCTCTCGGCGGCAAGATCACCGTGAAGTCCTTTGTCCGCTACGAGCGGGGCGAGGGCATCGAGAAGAAGCAGGAGAACTTCGCTGAGGAAGTCGCTGCCCAGATGAACATGAAGTAAGCAGAACAGGGGCCGTCTCAACATGATTTTCTGAAATCATGAGAGACGGCCCCGTTTCCGCGCCCGGCGGCCCCCGCCTTTTGCCTGTCATTGCGAACCAGTGCGTGGATGGGGGCCCCGCAAAGGGACACCCTTTGCGGGGAGAGGAGCCCCAAGGGAGCGTTGCTCCCCCCGCTGGCCTTCGGGCGGCGGGGAGCATGGCGGACTTTGAGGCGCGAGGTGTGGCAATCCATTCCTGTGGCAGAAAGACAGTACATTCCGCCTGCGCCGGGGGTGCGCAAGCCAACCACCAGGTCCATGGATGTCATTGCGAACCAGTGCGCACACTGGTGTGGCAATCCGTTCTCCCCGCAGGGAAACCTGGCAAGTTGGCAGCAGTTTGGGCGAATTCGTTACGCCTTACGAATTCGCCCAAAGTACTGCTGTTTTTTGCGCCCTGCCGCGGGGTTACGGATTGCCACGTCGCTTCGCTCCTCGCCATGACATGCAGAAACATGCCGGGTGGGGCTGCATAATACCGGGCGCTGCCGGTGTACTGCCGGAAAACGCCCCTGCAACCGCAGTCCCGGGGCAAGTTTTCGCGTACCCTTCGCGCCAAACGCCCTTGCACCCGCGCACACGTCCTTCCTTTTGCATGTCATTGCGAACCAGTGCGCACACTGGTGTGGCAATCCGTTCTCCCCGCAGGGAAACCCGGCAAGGTGGCGGCAGTTTGGGCGAATTCGTTACGCCTTACGAATTCGCCCAAAGCACTGCTGTTTTTTGCGCCCTGCCGCGGGGTTACGGATTGCCACGTCGCTGCGCTCCTCGCCATGACATGCAGAAACATGCCGGGTGGCTGCATAATACCGGGCGCTGCCGGCATACTGCCGGAAAACGCCCCTGCAACCGCAGTCCCGGGGCAAGTTTTCGCGCACCCCTCGCGCCAAACGCCCCCGCGCCCGCTATATTAGCGCCCTGGCCTGCTGTGGAAGGCGGCCCGGGTCCGGCTAAAAATTCTGCGCCATGGACTCATCGAAATGTTTATTGATCTGCTCGGTAAACTCCACTGCCGCATTATAGCCCATTTTCTTCTGCCGGTTGTTCATGGCAGCGGCTTCCAGGATCACCGCCAGGTTCCGGCCCGGGGTGACGGGAATGGTGATCTGAGGCACCTTCACCCCCAGCAAATCCATGTATTGTTCCTCCAACCCAAGACGGTCGTAGACCTCGTGGTTGCTCCAGGGGACGATGTTGATCACCAAGTCGATCACATTTTCCCCTTTGATTGCCCCCATGCCGAAGAGCTTGGCCACGTTGATCACGCCGATGCCCCGCAGCTCGATGTAATTGCGGATCAGCGCTGGGGAAGTGCCCATGAGGCTGTCGGAGTTGATTTTTTTAATTTCTACTGCATCGTCGGCCACCAGCCGGTGGCCACGCTTGATCAGCTCCACTGCAGCCTCGCTTTTTCCGATGCCGCTTTCCCCCACCAGGAGCAGCCCCTCGCCGTATACGTCCACCAAAACGCCGTGACGGGTGATCCGGGGAGCCAGGGCGCTCTTCAAATAGGATATCAGGCTGGAGACAATGTAAGAGGTAGACTCCTGTCCCCGGAGGATAGTAATATCGTGTTTCTTGGCCATGGCCAAGCAGGCAGGGTCTGGATCCATGTTCCTAGCCACGATCAAGGCGGGGATTTTATATGAGAACAGGCGGTCAAAGATGACGCTCTGCTGCTCCTCGGAAATCCGGCGAAGGTAGCTCATTTCCACGTTGCCCAGTACCTGTAGCCGCATGGGCTCAAAGTGGTCAAAATACCCGGCCAGCTGGAGACCTGGCCGGGCAACGTCATCTACGGTTACCCGGATAGAATCATAATCGCTGGAACGGTAAGACACAGTCAGCTGGAACGCTTGTACCAACTGGGAGAGAGGTACGCTGTAAGTGTCCATCATCGCACATTCACCTCGGTCAGAATTTTGGCTTCACTGGCGCAAATGGCCGGTATTTTCCCTTTTATTATACCAACAAACCGGCCGATATCAACCGCAAAATAAAAAATTTTCGTTTTTCGCCATTTTTCCCCTTGCAATTTTGGGCCATTTCTGGTATTATATTTGCTGTGTCCGCCGGGGCTTGCCCCTGCGATTTGTGGATGGATAGGAGGTGCAGCTAATGGCTAAGTGCGATATTTGCGGCAAGGGCGTTACCTTTGGCATTAAGGTCTCCCACTCTCACAGACGTTCCAACCGGATGTGGAAGCCCAATGTCAAGCGCGTCAAGGCGATTGTCGATGGTAGTCCGCGCCATGTATACGTCTGTACAAGATGCCTCCGCTCCAACAAGGTTGAGCGCGCAGTGTAAGCTGGCGCCCCCTCAGGGAATGTTGAACCTGCTGCAAACCATTGCAGCAGGTTCTTTTTCGTCGCTTCACTCCTGGCAATGACGGGCAGGGAGGTATCCACAAGGCAGAAGGTTTCCATGATGGATGCTGCGGCAGGGGGAAACGCTATACATTCCACCTGGGCCTGGAGGCGCGCAAACCCTCCAGGCCCATAGCTGTTGAAAATGCTATTTCTATGCTGGCAGAAACAGTTGAGCCAGGTCGGAAAACCTGTCGATTTTTTCGTCCCAGGTTTCCGGCATGCCGAAACCATAGGCTGCCCAGACAAAGGGCAGTCCTGCGCCCTGAGCCGCTTCCAGGTCCCCCTGGGTGTCGCCAATGTATACGCCGTTGGTAATCCCATTGCGCGCCATGAGCAGCCGGATAGTGCCGGCCTTAGGCAGTCCGGTTTGGCCAAAACAGTCGTAGTCGGTAATCAGGTGTCCCAGGTCCCCCTTTTCCAGCAGCAGCTCAATATAGCCCCGCTGGCAATTGCTGGCAATAAATAGCCGGTAATGCTGGGCCAGTGCAGTGAGGGTTTGCCGGACCTGAGGATAGAAAATCCGGCAGGGATCTGCCTGCATGACCCGGTCCTCCCAGTTCAGACAGGAAGCCATCCGCTTTAGCCGCTCTTCCTGGGGTAGGCTGGGGAATATGGCGGCGGCAATTTCATCCATGGTTTTGCCAAACAGGGGCCGGATGTTATCCGGCGTACAGGTGGGGGGCAGGCCGGCCTCCTCCAGGGCCAGGTTCCAGCCCTTGGCCACCAGCTCTACGGAATTCCACAAGGTGCCGTCAACATCAAAAATCAGGCTCTCCGGTTTCATGTTAGTCTCCTTCTAACTTTCTCAGGGTTTTTCGGAACAGCACGGCGAAGGTGCAGACTGTGGTCAGCACAGCCAAGGCGTCCGCCACCGGCTCTGCCAGGAATACTGCCATAGTTTTTTCCTGGTTGGTTGTGAAAAACAATGGCAGCAGGAAAATCAGGGGAATGAGCAAAATAATTTTCCGCAGTACTGCCAGGAACAGAGAAACTTTGGCATTGCCCAGGGCGATAAAGGTCTGCTGGCAGGCAATCTGCGCACCAAACACCAAGGCGACGGCCATATAGACTCGCATGGCCTGAGCGCTGTAAGCGATCAGTTCACGGTCATCGGTAAAAATCCGCCCAATGCTCTCCGGTATGCCCATGGCCATTGCCCACAGTAGGGTGGAGTACACCAAACAGCTGACCAGCAACAGGCGGAAGGCCTTTTTCACCCGGCCGCCGTTGCCGGCGCCGAAGTTGTAGCTGACAATGGGCTGGGCGCCCTGGGTCAGACCCTGTAGGGGCAGCATAGAAAACTGCATGACGCTGGACAAAATGGTCATGGCCCCCACCGCCAGATCTCCACCGTATTTTTGTAGGGAGGCATTAAAACAGACGGTGATCACGCCCTCAGTGGCCTGCATAATAAACGGAGAAAGCCCCAAGGCCAGACAGGGGGCATAAACTGGCCAGCGGATGGCCAAATTTTCCCGCCGGATGCGCAGGCCGGTCCTCTTTCCCAGGAGAAAGCACACCACCCAAACGGCAGAGAAGCCTTGGGAAATAATGGTGGCCCAGGCCGCACCGGCTACCCCCATGTCGAAGACCAGGATAAACACGGCGTCTAGGATGATGTTGCCCACTGCGCCGATGAGTACGCTGACCATGGCCACTGAGGCGAAGCCCTGTGCGGTGATAAAAGCGTTTAGCCCCAGGGCAAGCTCAACGAAGATGGTGCCCAGGGCGTAAACCCGCATGTATTCCACGGCATAGCCGATGGTTTCTTGGCTGGCCCCAAAAGCCAGCAGCAGCGGGCGGCTGAACAGCAGCAGAACAACCGTCAGTACCAGGCCGGAGCAAACTGCGCCGGTGACGCAATTGCCCAAAATTTTCTCCGCCTGGGTTTTGTCTCCCCGGCCAAGGTGGATGGAGGCCTGGGTGGCGCCGCCCATGGCCGTGAGTGCGGCAAAGGCAGAGATAATCATGATCAGGCTCATGCACACCCCAACGCCGGTGAGGGCTGTCTTGCCCACCTCTGGAATATGGCCGATATAAATCCGGTCAACCACATTATATAATGCATTCACCAGTTGGGCAGTAATGGTGGGCACTGCCAGCCGCAGCAGCAGCTTGCCCACGCTTCCTTGACCCAAATTGTTGGTATTGCTCATCGTTTGTACACCTCTTCTGCCCATCATACATTGCCCAGGCAGCCACAAAGGGGAAGTTGGTCATTCCCGGGCAAAATGCCAGGGGTTGCCTCAAATCAGTGTGAGACAACCCCCGGAAAGGAAAATCAATCTTCGCTGTCTTTCTTGGCCTCGGCGATGATCTTTGCCTGGTTGGCCTGGGGCACTTCCTCATAGCGGACAAACCGCATGGAGAAGGAACCCCGGCCCTGAGTCATGGCGCCCAGGTCGATGGTGTAGGAGCTCATTTCTGCGTCAGGC
>DVHJ01000067.1 GCA_018712145.1 Candidatus Faecousia faecigallinarum
GGCGGGAAAGAAGGTTGGCCCTGCCGAAAAGCGCGTTGGCCAGGCCCAGGTTATCCTGCTCCTGGCGGTAGAGGCCTTCCGCCTGGCGGTAGAGGTCTTCTGCCTGCTCAAGCTTGCCAAGGCGGAAAAGAAGGTCGGCCTCGCCCCAAAGCGCGTTGGCCAGGCCCAGGTTATCCTGCTCCTGGCGGTAGAGGCCTTCCGCCTGGCGGTACAGGTCCAGCGCCGGATCAGGCGGCCCAAGGCGGGAAAGAAGGTCGGCCATGCCCCGAAGCGCATGGGCCAGGCCCAGGTTATCCTGCTCCTGGCGGTAGAGGCCTTCCGCCTGGCGGTAGAGGTCCAGCGCCTGATCAGGTTTGCCAAGGCGGGAAAGAAGGTCGGCCCTGCCCCGAAGTGCGTTGGCCAGGCCAAGATAATCTTGGCCCTCTTGGTAAAACTGGGACAATTGCTGCAAGATATCTGCGCTGCGGGATGCGTCATGCATAAAATAATTTGTCAATAAATCATCTAATTGAGAAATGTATGTCTGCAGAGAGAACTTGCCACGGTAGTCCAGCAATTTTTGCAGCAGGTAAAGGGCCTGGGGGAGCAGCTCCACTGCCCGGGCATGGGCATCTTGCCGGTTGGGGTGGTGAAATTCGTTTGCCACCGCCAATATGCCCTGGGCAAGGGCGTACCACTGCCGGACGCAGGGCGCCAGCTCCGTTTTTGCGGCCAGGAGAAAAAAGGCCTCCTTCACCGGTTGAAGCATGGTCAGCTCAGCGCCATCGCCGGTCCAGTCCAGCAGGCTGGCTTGGTGGAGCAGCCCGATACTGTCCTCCCACTGCTGCCACTGTGCCGGATTTTCCGCCAGCTGCTGCAGCAGGGATACCGGCAGAGCGCCCCGGTATAAGGCGAGCAGCCCCCACAAGGTTATGCAGGCGCCTTGGTGGTACACGCCGTCCCAGGAAATGCGCAGGGCGGTCTCCAAACTGGCGTGCCGCGAATTGCGGGTTTTTTGTTTTGCGGTTGTCCATCGCCTGAACACCGCCGCCCAGCTGGGAGTCATGGCCGTCTGGGTAGCAGCCAGGACAATGGAGAGGGGGTGGCCGTCCAACTGCCGGAGTAGCTTGGCAAACTCTGCCCGGCAAAGCTCAAGGGCTTGTTGCTCTTTTTCTTATTCTGATAGACCTGGACAAATAAGGCGCGGTCCTCTCCGGTGTCGTGGTTCAGCGGGGGAATCTCGATGCATTGCAGGGGGACATCGTAGTCCGTTAGAAAGACCCGGCTGGATACCAGCGCCGGTATGCCCCCTGCCAGCCACGTGAGCAGCGGCAGTTTTTCGTCCTCCTGCAGGTTTTGCCAGAGATCCTCCCAGTTGTCGCAGTAGAGAACCGGCTTGTCAAAGGCGGAAAGCGTTTTCCGAAGATAGGCCAAGTAACCCGCCATGTCGCCGGCCTGCTCGCCGGACAAGCGGTCACTGCCGGCTGCATCGGCCACCGTTTCACAAAAGACAAGGGCGGAGGTGACGCCAATCAAGTTGACATAAATGACGGAAAATCCCGCTTGCGCCATCTGCCGCAGGACGCTGTGGCAAACCTCCGTTTTGCCAATGCCCCCGGGGCCGGTGACAAACACCGGTTCGCCGCCGGTGCATTTCCGGTAGACCGTTTGAATGATGCTATCCCGGCCAATCAACGTGCGCAGGGCTTTCGGAACGGGGAAGGCCGGTGACGGGCCGCCCGGTGGACACAGTGCCTGGAGAAGTACATCCAGTGCCTCGTATTGCTCATAGGGATACCAGATGCAGTTGATGTTATGCTGGGAAAGGAATTTCCGGCGGGTGCGATATGCTTCAATCTCCTTGCCATCCGGGGTGCACAGCCGGGGGGAGAAGGGATCGGCATCATTTTTCGTCTCTTCCGGGAGGCCAAGCAGGGCATAGTAGGTGCAGTGTTGCCCACATCGTTGCAGCACCTTCAGCACCCGGTCCGTTTCCAAGGAGCACCCCAGGAAGAGAATCAGATTCTTGGAAAGAATGCTGGTCAGTGTTTCCACCAAGGTGCTACCTTCGCCATAAAAGCGGTCATAGCCTTCTTCGGTGATGACAATATTGTCCCGGTCTTCTATATCGCCGTGGAGCTTAAACAGCACGGGCTTGCCGTTTTGCAGCGCCCGCCTCGTCTCGGGCCGTTGATAGGCAGTGTGGGGGCAAATCACCCTCAGGCTGTTTTGGTAAATTTCTTCAATTACCCCTTCAAAATTGGTGGTGATCACGGTGCTCCGGAAAAGATTGGGGAGGCTTTTCCGCGCGGCGGAGAGTTTATCCATGGCTCCGGGTAGGGTATGCTCCCCGAAAATGCGATACAGCTCTTCCAGAAAGTCATGCTCCACCATTTCCTCCCGCAGGACCGAAGCCGCTTCCTCAAACCGGCCCTGGTTCAAGTGATCCTCGACCTCTGGTTGGCAGTTGGGATATGGCTTGGCCATGTCCATAAATAGTTTTTTCCAACCGGGATAGGCGCTGGCAGAGAAACCTGCGCCAATCAGCGGAACAATGGCGTTGCGCTTAAGATGATTCAAGATTTCGGAAAAATATCTCTGATTGTTTTGATAAATCCGGTTCACAACCGGATCGCTGCCGGTATAGCTTTTGCCCATCAGCTGATCAAACGTCATGACACACCCGCCTCCTTTTATTGTATATTTGGACTATATCACGTTTGGCAAAAAACGGCAAGATGTGACTTCCGGTTTTGCAATGCAATTGCATATTATGTCATGTGATATATCACATCTATTCGGTGTTTCCGCCGGGGAGGCGCCTGGCACACAATAGTGCACCCAAACTGCCTGGACATGCCGGCATACCTGGCGGCCTGGGCACATATGGTTGCAGTGGGAGTTGAGAAACATGATTTGTCACTGGAGAGCGCTGCTGGACCTGCTGCCCCCCTGGCTCCGGGAGCCGGTGGATGCCGGCGGACAGGACAAGCAGGTGCGGGAGATTCGCCTGCGCCTGGGGCAGATGCCCCAGCTCCGCACTGCCGGCGGGGAGTGGTATCCATCCTGCCGGCGGCTGGAACGGGAGGATCTCCACTATATTGTGAATGTGGCTTCCCGCTACTCGGCCTACGCCGCCACATCGGTGGCGGAGGGTTACCTGACTGCCCCCGGGGGCCACCGCATCGGCCTGTGCGGCAGCGCGGTGCTGCACCAGGGGACGGTGACGGGCCTGAAAGATCTGCGATCGGTGTGTATCCGGGTGGCCAGAGACTTTCCCGGCTTGGCTGCCGGATTGGAGCGGCAGCTGGGGACAGGCTCTGTGCTCCTGATCGGGCCGCCGGGCAGCGGGAAAACCACGCTGCTCCGGGACCTGATCCGCCAGGTTTCCCAGGGCCTGGGGCAACAGGTTTGTGTGGTGGACCAGCGGGGAGAGCTGTTCCCGGCCACCAGCGCCGGGTATCAGTTTTCCACCGGGGACCGGACGGATGTGCTTACCGGGGCGGGAAAACGGGAAGGATTTGAGATGGTGCTTCGGGCCATGGGCCCGGACTGGATTGCGGTGGATGAGATCACTGCCCTGGAGGACTGCCAGGCCATGGAGGTCTGCGGATACTGCGGCGTGCGGATATTGGCCACCGCCCATGCCGGTGGCCTCCAAGAGCTGAATGGACGGCCGGTTTACCGGCGTCTGCTGGAAACAGGACTGTTTACCACGGCGGTATGCCTACGGAAGGATCAAACGTTTACGGTAGAGAGGTTGGGATGTGCATGATACGATGGATCGGAGCAATGTGCGTGGTTGGCGCTTGCGGCGCCTGCGGCTTTTCCATGGCCGCCAGTTACCGGGGACTGGAAAAAAATTTGCAGCAGCTGGGCAATGCCCTGGAGCTGATGGAGTGCCAGATGGAGTACCGGCTTACCGAGCTGCCGGAGCTGTGCAGCATTTTGGCCTCGGCTTGCACCGGCGCCATTGGTCAAATCTTTGCCGGCCTGGGCAGGCAGCTCCAGAGCGGATTGGCCGCCGATGCGGCGGCTTGCATGAATCTCACCCTGGAAAAGTACCCGGATCTGCCAAAAGCCTGCCGCGACGTGCTCTTGCAGCTGGGGACAACCCTGGGGCAGCTGGATTTGCAGGGGCAGCTGCGGGGCTTGGCTGCGGCCAAGGAGAGTGTCCGGCAGACCTTGGCCAAGGTGCAGGCGGAAAAATCCGGCCGGCTGCGCTGCTACCAGGCCCTGGGCCTGTGCGGCGGCGCTGCCCTGGCCATCTTGTTCTTATAAGCCTATGGATGTGGATCTCGTCTTCAAAATTGCCGCCGTGGGCATCATTGTCACCATTTTGAACCAGGTTTTGGTCCGCTCCGGCCGGGAGGAGCAGGCCACCATGACCACCCTGGCCGGTTTGGTGGTGGTGCTGATGATTATCGCCCAGCGCATTGCCGATTTGTTTGACCTGGTCAAGACCTTATTCCAGTTTTAGCCATGGGATACTTTTTACAGGCGGCAGCATTGGCCATGGTGGGCGCGGTATTGGCCATTGTGGTGCAAAAGCAGGTAAAAGAGCTGTCGATTCTGATGGTCATTGCCTGCTGCGCCATCATCTTGGCGCTGGCGGCCCACTTCTTAGAGCCAATTGTGGATTTTGCCACGGAATTGCGCATCCTGGGCCAGCTGGATGGAGACATGGTGGCAATTCTCTTGAAAACAGCCGGGGTGGGGCTGATTGCCGAACTGGCCAGCGCGGTGTGCGAGGATGCCGGAGAGGGGACCTTGGGAAAAATGGTTCGCCTGTGCGGCAGTGCGGCGGCGCTATATCTGGCGCTTCCCTTAATGACGGCGGTACTTACGATGATCCAGGGATTGCTGGAGGGTTAACATGCTGCGGAAGTTTATCTTAACCATTCTGCTGCTCGGCACGCTGTACATACCGGTGGCAGCGGCGGAAGTGGATTTGGCGGCCATTCAGCCGCCGGAAACCGCCCAGGCATATATGCCGGAGACGGAAGACGGTTTTTTGTCCGGCCTGCTGGATTTGCTCCGGCGGGGGCTGTTGGCAATCACGCCGGATCTGAAGTCTGCTGCCGTCACTTGCGCCGGTGTTTTGGCGGCGGCTATTTTGTGCGGCTTGTTTCGGGCAGGGGACATGGGTATCCCGGCTGCCACCAGCAATTTGCTGGGGGCAGCGGCAGTGGGGGTGATTCTCCTGGAGCAGACCAATTTGCTCATTCGTCAGGGCTTAGAGACGGTCCAGTCCATCAGCGATTACGGGAAGCTTTTGCTACCGGTCATGTCTGCGGCGCTGGTGGCTTCCGGCGGCCCGACCTCGGCCTCCGGATTGTATTTGGGGACCGCGCTGTTTGACAGCGTGCTCACCGGCCTGATTTCCGGCATTCTGGTCCCCATGTTGTATGTGTTTTTGGCCCTGTCCCTGGCTGTTTCCGCCATCGGCAATAAAATGCTGGAGCGAATGCGGGACTTTTTTAAAAATCTGATTACCTGGGGCCTGCGCATGATTCTCACGGTCTTTTTTGCCTATATGGCCATCACCGGCGTCGTCAGTGGCACTGCCGACGCCACAGCGGTCAAAGTAACGAAAATGACCATTTCCAGTGTGGTGCCTGTGGTCGGCGGTATTCTGTCGGACGCAGCAGAAACCGTGCTGGCCGGAGCCTCAACCGTCCGCAGCACAGCCGGTGTGGTGGGCTTGCTGGCTGTGCTGGCCATAACCGTGGTTCCCTTCCTTCAGCTTGCTGCGCAATATCTACTGCTGAAGTTAACTTCTGCGCTGTGTTCTGTGGTGGGTAACCCGGAGCAGAGTGGATTGGTAGAGAGCTTTGCCCAGGCCATGGGGCTGGTATTGGCTATGGTGGGAACCGGGTGCCTGCTTCACCTGATCAGCATTGTGTGCTTTATGAAGGGAGTGGGATAGTGGAAATTTTGCAGCGCTACGTTCTGTCTGTCACGGCGGCGGCCGTGCTGTGCGCGGTGGTCAAAACCTTAACCGAGGGGAAAAAGGGGCAGGAAAAGGTACTTAGTTTGGTGTGCGGCATTTTTCTGCTGGCCACTGCGCTGGAACCGTTAGATATGTTACAAATGCCCAGTTTTGCCGATGGGAGCGGGCAGATTGAGGCTCAAGCCCAGCAAGTGGTGGACAAAGCCCAGGCGGAAGCCTCCGCCCAGATGGCGGCAATCATAACTCAGCAAACCCAGTCATATATTTTGGACAAAGCCGATACATTGGGGGTGTGTCTGGAGGTGGGGGTGGAACTCAACGAAGAGATGGTACCCTGGCGTGTGACCATGGCCGGGGAAGCTTCCCCATATGCCCGGCAGAGGCTGGAGGGGATCATTCAGGATGATCTGGGCATCCCGGCAGAAAGGCAGGTGTGGTCGCCATGAAGGCAGATGGATGGACGGCCGGCTTTCTAAACAAACTGGGCAAATTTAAGTACCCGCTGCTCATCGTGTTGCTGGGGCTTCTGCTCATGCTGCTGCCTGGCAAAACCACCGTACAAAACACGGAGGAACCCGCTGTTACAGAGCCGGCAGAAGTGGAGTCCATATCCGTGGAGGAGGAGAAATTGGCCAATTTGCTCAGTAAAATTCAAGGGGCCGGCGCGGTGGAGGTGATGCTGAGTCTGCGTACCGGAGAGCATACCATATATCAAACAGACACCCAGCGCCAGACCGGAAGCGAAGAGGAGACGCTGCGGCAGGAAACCGTGCTGTACGCGGCGGGAAGCGGCCAGCAGTCAGCCCTCATTCAGCAGGTGCAGGCGCCGGTTTACCAAGGCGCAATTATCCTCTGCCAGGGCGCCGACAATCCGGAAGTGAAGCTTGCGCTGGTGGAGGCGGTATCCAGCATCACCGGACTGGGGGCCGACCGAATTACGGTGGTAAAAATGCGATAATTGGGAGGAAGCAATCATGAAAAACTGGAAAAAGAACGCCATTGTGGCCTCTATCCTGGTGTTTGTTTGCGCCGGTATCTATTTGAACTGGCTTTACACCCAGGACACGGAGGTGGTCAGTCTGACGGACACCCTAAATGAGGAGAAAATCCTGGGGGCGACCACACTGGTGATGAGCCAAAACAACAATGCCGCAGTTGATGCTGCCCAGGAGGATCTCCAGGATGACGCGCAGGAGGTGGACGGTACGGTAACCGATTACTTTGCCGCAGTCCGGCTGAGCCGGCAGCAGTCCCGGGACAGCGCTGTGACCATGCTGCAGGAAGCCATGGCCTATGGAGAGGAGGCGGATGCGTCCTCGGCCTCTGCAGAGTTGGAGGAAATTGTCTCCACGGCGCTGTGCGAAGCCCAGATTGAGAGCCTGGTGATTGCCAAGGGCTATACCGACTGTGTGGCCTATATGAGCGAGGATGGTATCTCGGTTGCCGTTGCTGCGCCGGAGGAGGGGCTGCAGGAGGCAGACGTTGCCCTGATTTCGGACATTGTGCTGGCGCAGGCGGACTATAGTCTGGCGGACATCCGGATTGTGGAAGTGAAATAGGGGTTCCTGTGGCCGAAAAAACCTGCCAGGTCAAACTGCCTGGCAGGTAATTTTTCGCCGTCGATCCATCGCGAATTTAAGGGATATCCAAGATAAACGGATCTGCCAATGTGCCGGACCCACCGGCGGCTTCCACGGCAGCAAGCTGCACGTAGACCACCGGACGCACCCCCAAGGGTTCCTGGGCGTCCTGAAAATAGACATAGCCGTCAGGGTAAACACACCGGACCATATTTCCGTTGTTATAATATGGCGCCAGAAGCCAGTAGGGTTCCTCTCCGGCCAGAGAAAATCCTTCCTCCGTAAGCGCCATGATGAAATCTGCGTCGGGAAGGCTGACCATGTCCGTTGCGGTGGTTTGATAAGAACGGCCATATCCGGCGCCCACCTGGGTTGGCAGATGAGAGCAGTAAAAATCATGGGTTCCGGCAGTTGCCAACTCCCGATACCCAATGGACAGCAGGACAGGGTGGCGTGTTGCTATCAGCAGCTCTTTCTCCCCATCGGAAAAATTTTGCAGAAAATCCCTGTTTAACCACTGGCGCAAATCACTTTCCAACCAGAGGTTGGTATTTTTCTGGGAAAACGGCTGTTCCCCCACCGTTTGCATACACAGCAAGGTAGCTGTCCCGTCATCGTCCATCCCGGCAATCAGCCAGGTTATGGGCCGACCGTTTTGCGTTCCCAGCTGAATAAACCCGCCTTCCTGCAGCGCATCTGCCGGCCGGCGGCACAGGGCAGCATTTTGCCAAGCAGTTCCAATGGGGGCAACCAGCAGGCAAAGGCTAACCCCGGCCAGGAGCGCTTGCCTTGGCCAGGTTGTTTTCACGCCGCCTAGGGCGGACAGCAAAATGGCCAGGAACAATAGATCCGCCACCTGGGCAAAGGCAAACATATGCTTTGCCAAATCTCCGCTGCCGTTGCTGATGTAGGGAATGGCCAGCAGATACAGCCATATCCCGGCGAGTGTTCCGCAGGCCAGGGCACAAACCGGCTTCCTGCGGCGCAGGAAAACTAGAAGGAGGGCCAGACCGCCCAGCAGCAGGGCCGCATTGCCGGCGATGGTGTCAAAGCCCAGCCAAGCGCGCAAATTGCTCCACAGGGAAAACCGATGGGAGAGGGTAAAGCGGGGATACGTATTGTCGTGGTTGGACAGGTAAAATGGCCGGATCATCCCTGCGTTTTCCAAAGATAGCTGAATTTTTTCGCCCAAGTAGGCCGGATGGGTCAGATAAAACCGGAGTAGGCTAACTTTACTCACCGTTGTGTAAAATTCCGCCTCATATCCATCGGCGGCGAACTGGGACTTAACCCCAGATACATAGGCGTTATTTCCGGCATACTTGGCCATTCCCTCGTCCAAGCCCAGGTCGGAGAGATAGGCCTGTGCCGTTTCCTGATCCACATCCTGGACGACGCCGAAAAACACGGCGTTAAAATTGGTATCCCGGTTCATCCATGCAGGCAAGGCAAAATACACACCGGCAAGCACGGCAACCGCCAGCACACCGGAGAAAATTGCCGTTTTCCGCCTTGCTTTTAACCAGACGACGGCCTCCAAGGATAAAATCAGGAGAATCCCCACCGGGATATTGGCAAATTTAGACCAACCGTAAAGTAACCCGGAGAGGGCCAGCTGAATGGCCACCGTTGCCCTGGGCTGCTCCTCCCGCAAAATTTGCAGCCCGAACCCGGCGCAGAAAACCAAGCCGATGATTTGCAGTGGTTCGCCATAAAATGAATTGAAATATGCCACATAGCCTACGTCGCACAAAACAAATAGGGTAATCAGTTTGGCCAAGCATGTCCACCACGGCTTTTTCAACCGGATCTGGCGGAATAGGAAATACAGGGCAAAGCTGTAGAGCAAAACATAAGTTACCCCCAGGGTCCAAAGCCGGTAGGTAGCCAGGGGACTGCCGGAAAGGGCATTCCAGAGGAGATTCGCCGCAACCGTTAGCCGCACCACCACCAGCTGGATGGATGGGTAATTGGCAACGCCATCAGTAGAAAACAGGATATGGCCAAGATTGGATAACAGAGAATCTCCATGAAGCTCTATTCCATAGCGGCCAACGTAGACAAAGGATTTATTGGTTTCCGTAAAATACAGGGAACTCCCGCGCAGTACCCGGGAGAAATCTCCGTTATCGGACAGGCCAATTTCCCCGCCGCCAAACAAGGTAACCAGCATAACTGCGGCGGCAAGGAGGGCAAAGGCAATATTTTGAAATTTCTCTTCATGAATCCGGCGCAAAAGCGTTTGCCGCCATTGTGGGTTTCTTCGCATGTTACCTCACCAAGTTTTGACCATAATTTCCGGGGCAATGAGAAGAGTATAGCAGCAAAATTGCGCTGTGGCAAGGCGAATTCCCATTATTTATTTTAGAAACAGGTGGATCAGTTTGTCTGTCATTTTTCCGTAGGGCTGGTAACGCATGGGCAGATCAATCCAGGTTTTTTTGTCTACAATACTTTTCCGGTGGGAAAAGGCGTCAAACCCGGCTTTGCCGTGGTAAGCGCCCATTCCACTGGCGCCAACGCCGCCAAACCCCAACCGGCTGGTGGCCAAATGGATCACGGTGTCATTCAGGCACCCGCCGCCGAATTGACACCGGCTGGTGATCCATTGCTTGGCACGCCGGCTGGCGGTGAACAGATACAAGGCCAGGGGAGCAGGCTTGTCCCGGAGAATTTCCGGCACGTCTTCCAGAGATTTTATGGTGAGCACCGGCAAGATCGGGCCAAAAATTTCCTCTTGCATCACCGGGTCCGCCCAGGAAACAGGATCCAATACCGTTGGGCTGATGCGCAGGGCAGCCCGGTCTATCTGCCCGCCAAACACGGTTTTTGTCCCGTCCATCAGGCTGAGGAGCCGGTTAAAATGCTTTTCGTTGATGATTTTTCCGTAGTTTGGATTATCCAGTGGACGTTCTCCAAACTGGGTTTTAATTTGCCGGATAATCACCTGCACCAGCTTTTCATGAACCGCTTCGTGGCAGAGAATATAATCTGGTGCTACACAGGTTTGCCCACAGTTGAGGAATTTGCCGAAGACAATGCGCTTTGCCGCCAGAGGCAGGTCGGCGGTTTCGTCTACAATGCAGGGGCTTTTGCCGCCCAGCTCCAAGGTAACCGGCGTTAAATGGGCAGCGGCGCTAACCATGACTTCCCGGCCAACGGCCTGACTGCCGGTGAAGAAAATGTGGTCAAAGTGCTGCTGAAGCAGGCAGGCATTTTCCGCTCTGCCGCCGGTAACCACTGCCACATATTCCGCAGGGAAGCATTGACTCAACATTTCCTGGATCACCTGACTGGTGTGTGGAGAGTAAGCGCTGGGCTTGACCACTGCCGTATTTCCGGCGGACAGGGCGTCCACCAGAGGTTCTAAGGTAAGCAGAAACGGGTAATTCCAGGGGCTCATGATCAGCGTCACCCCATAGGGGCAGGGCTTGATATAGCTCTTCGCGGCAAACTGTGCCAGGGGCGTCATTACCCGCCGTTCTTTGGCAAACCGGCGCAGATGGGACTGCATATAGGAGATTTCACTTAGCGTTAAGCCAATCTCACACATATATCCCTCCAACTCGCTTTTCCCCAGATCGTTTTCCAGGGCTTGTTGGATTTTTGGGGTATACTGGCGGATTGCCTCTTGAAGCTTGCCCAGAGTTTTCAGCCGGTAGGCTACCGGCAAGGTGGCTCCGGTGGCAAAAAAAGTGCGCTGCTGCTGGACCAAATGGGTCATGTGTTCCGGTGTCATGCGTCTACCTCCATG
Source organism: Candidatus Faecousia faecigallinarum (assembly GCA_018712145.1). Classification (GTDB taxonomy): domain Bacteria; phylum Bacillota; class Clostridia; order Oscillospirales; family Oscillospiraceae; genus Faecousia; species Faecousia faecigallinarum. The sequence goes on from DVHJ01000067.1 coordinate 11,267, forward strand.
GCGGTACGGTAAATCCGCTCCAGTTCTTGGGCGGTCATCAATTTCGGTACGGGATACAGGGGATTTGCCTCTTTGGCCGCCTGCCGGGCCAAGGTGGGAATATCTGCCGGGCAGATACCGGCCAGCTTGGCGGGGATGCCCAGGCGCTGTTGCATATCTTTAACGGCAACGATAAATTTTTTTGCGCCGGCGGCATGGGTGTCTCCGGCTTCTGCCAGCCCAACGGCGGTGGCCAGGGCGTGGAGTTTCCGGTGGGCGCTGGCGCCATAGTCTTCCAAGACAATGGGCAGAAGCACAGCGTTAGCCAATCCGTGGGGAATGTTGTACCGCCCGCCCAGGGAGTGGGCAACGGCGTGGACATAGCCAACATAGGATTTGGTAAAGGCACTTCCCGCCAGGTAGGCCGCCTGAAGCATATTTTGCCGGGCCTCTATATTGTCGCCGCTGGCGCAGGCCTGGGGCAAATTGGCAAAAATCAGCCGGACAGCGGCGATGGCATCTGCCCGGGTTTCCCGGGTGGTGGAGCGGCCAATGTACGCTTCCACGGCATGGGTCAAAGCGTCCATGCCGGTGGTGGCAGTCAGGGCAGGGGGAAGGCTCCGGGTCACCTCCGGATCCAGGACGGCAAACCGGGGAATTAAGGAAAAATCATTGATGGGATATTTGTGCCGGGTCCGGCTGTCTGTAATGACGGCAGCCAGGGTAGTTTCACTCCCGGTTCCGGCAGTTGTGGGAACCGCAATGAGCAGCGGAAGCCGCCGGTGTACCTTTAAAATCCCTTTCATTTTGGCCAGACTCTGCCTTGGCTTGGCAATCCGCGCACCAACGGCTTTGGCACAGTCGATGGAGGAGCCACCGCCAAAGCCAATAATGGCCTGGCATTGACCGTTTACGTACAACGCTCTGGCTTGCTCCACGTTATCCGTGGTGGGATTGGCCACGGTGCGGTCATAGATGGTGCAGGCAATGTTTGCCTGGGCCAGCACGGTTTCCAGCCTGCCGGTTAGCCCCAGACGGTGTACGCTGCCATCAGTGACCAGCAAAACCCGGGTAATCCCATGGTTGGCAAAAAGTTCCGGCAAATCCTCCACCCCGCCCAACCGGACAGGCTTCCGGTAGGGAAGCAGGGGGATGGCCAGGCGGAAAAGGATTTGATACAGCCTGCAGCCAATGGCGGTCAAAGGATGCATGTTTCTGCCGCCCCCTCTGCACACAATACCTGCAGGTTTTGGGAAATCACATCCAGGACTTGATAAAATGTGGCCCGCTCTGCGTCTGTGATCCCCGCGCCCCCTTTTTCCACCGCATTTTCAATGATCTGGAGCATTTGCTCAGAAATCCGCTGCCCTGCATTGGTGAGCAAAATTTTTGCCCGGTACCGCCGTTTGGGGCCATTGCAGGCGGTGGCGGTCAGGCCCAATTCTTCCAGTTTGGAAACGGTTCTGGAGATTGCTGCCTTGTCTTCCAGGCAGAGGTTGGACAGCTCGGCAGAGGTTAATCCGTCCGGATGCTGGCGTAAATAGAATAAACACATCACGTGGGTGCCCTTCAGCCCAAACTCTGTCATTTCCTTGCTTTTAATTTTTTGTATACAACGATATAATTGACTAATTGAAGTGACAAACCGAACAAAGCGATCAACCATATTCTGCACTCCTTTTTTAATTCCCGCACATCATATCACAGAAATGTTGATCTGTCAACATCATGAATGCCAGTCGTTGCTATAGCTCCTACGCATGGGTTAACCATGAAAATAAGTATTTGCCATTTTTGAGGAGAAGGCTTATAATTATGACGGTAAATCAGGTGCCCGGGCGGTTGCCGGGGTTGACTTTCCACCGGGATGATTTTGTGTGAAGGGAGTTTTCCTTGATGAACGTGATTGAGCACCAACAATTTGATGAAGAGCGTGCGCTGTACGGCAGTCAAGCTGTCACGGTCAGGCATTGTGCATTTGACGGCCCAGCCGACGGCGAAAGTGCTTTTAAAGAGAGCGCAGATATTTTGGTGGAAAACTGCTTTTTTAATCTCCGTTATCCCTTTTGGCATGACCACAATTTGACCATACGGGATTCTGAGATGACCCAGCTTTGCCGGGCCGCACTTTGGTATTCCACCCACATTACCATCACAAACACAAAAATGCACGGCATTAAGGCCCTGCGGGAATGCAGCGACGTCAACATAACCGGCTGCGATATTATTTCTCCGGAATTTGGCTGGTCTACCAAGGGCATACAAATGCAGAATTGCACGGCGGAAAGCGAGTATTTTTTAATGCGTGGGGAAGATATCCGTTTTTCCCATGTGAATTTCCGCGGAAAGTACTCCTTCCAGTACATCCAGAATGGAACCTTTGACCACTGCACCTTTGACACGAAGGACGCTTTTTGGCATGCCAAAAATGTTACCGTAAAAAACAGTGTGATTAAAGGAGAATATCTGGCTTGGTATGCCGATGGACTGACCTTGCAGAACTGCAAAATTATCGGAACCCAGCCGTTCTGCTACTGCAAAAACTTAACCTTGATCGATTGCGAAATGGTTGACACGGACCTTTGCTTTGAGAAGTCCGATGTGAACGCAACCATTACTACACCGGTGATCAGCATCAAGAACCCGCGGTCTGGCACAATTGTAGTTCCTGCTGTGGATGAATTGATTATGGACGATAAGCAAGCAAAAGGGAAGGTGGTTTTGCAAGCGGAGAAAAAAACTGACTGTGCCTAATCCTTAGCGGTTAGGGTAATCTGCATATGTACAACAAAACCAAGGGAAAAAATCCCTTGGTTTTGTTTACATGGTGATCTCTGCTGACAAATTTACCACTGGTAAAGCAATTCTGCAGCTTCTTTAGTCTAAAACTTGGCTATAGGCTAGAATGGAAATAAATTCCGAGGTTTTTGGCTTGCTGTGCAGTTCCCGTTGAGCAATTTGCGCCAGAAATGAGCGGTTTCTCTTCCAGGCAATCTCGGCTACGGTCCGAATTGCTCTTTCTACACTTGCTGCGGTTGTCCCAAAATGCTTGC
>DVHJ01000068.1 GCA_018712145.1 Candidatus Faecousia faecigallinarum
AACATGGCCGATGGTGCCAATGTTCACGTGGGGCTTGGTTCTTTCGAATTTCTGCTTTGCCATGGAATTTATCCTCCTGTTTCTGATGAGAAAATATGAATGGTTGCATGGAACAGCCCGAACTGCCTCTATCCTACTACAACTCGGGCAGAAAGGCAAGAAAAATTTATCCGCGAGAGCGCTTAGAGATGATTTCCTCGCTCTTGGACTTAGGCAGCTCCGTGTAATGGCTGGGCTCCATGGAATACTGGCCGCGGCCCTGGGTCTTGCTGCGCAAGTCCGTGGCATAGCCGAACATTTCGGACAGGGGTACGTTGGCATCAATCTGGGTGGACCCGTTTCTGGGAACCTGGCCCAGGATGCTGCCCCGGCGGGCAGTGATGTCGCCGATGACTGAGCCCATGTATTCATCGGGCACAACCACGGCCACCTTCATAATGGGCTCCAGAATCACCGGGCTGGCCTTCCGGCAGGCCTCTTTAAAGGCCATGGAACCGGCAATCTTAAAGGCCATTTCGGAGGAGTCCACCTCGTGGAAAGAGCCGTCGTACAGGGTGACCTTCACGTCTACCACCGGGAAACCGGCCAGTACGCCAGCCTGCATGGCCCCCTGGATACCGGCGTCCACCGCCGGGATATACTCCTTGGGGATGGCGCCGCCCACCACGCTGTTGATGAACTCGTAGCCTTTGCCGGACTCGTTGGGCTCCACGTGAATCTTCACGTGGCCATACTGGCCCTTACCACCGGACTGGCGGGCATACTTGGTATCCTGATCCACTGCTTTGCGGATTGTCTCCTTATAGGCCACCTGGGGCGCACCTACGTTGGCTTCCACCTTGAATTCCCGCAGCAGCCGGTCTACAATGATCTCCAGGTGCAATTCACCCATACCGGCGATGATGGTCTGGCCGGTTTCGTCATCGGTATAAGTCTTAAAGGTGGGGTCTTCCTCCGCCAACTTGGCCAGGGCAATGCCCATTTTCTCTTGGCCGGCCTTGGTCTTCGGCTCGATAGCCACCCGGATAACCGGCTCCGGGAAGACCATGGATTCCAGGATAATGGGGTGGGCTTCATCGCAGAAGGTGTCGCCGGTGGTGGTGTTCTTCACGCCCACGGCGGCGGCAATGTCGCCGGAGTACACCATGTCGATGTCCTCCCGGTGATTGGCGTGCATCTGCAGAATCCGGCCCAGACGCTCCCGCTGCTTCTTGGTGGAGTTGAGCACCGTGGTGCCCTTGGCCAAGGTGCCGGAGTACACCCGGAAGAAGCACAGCTTGCCCACGAAGGGGTCGGTGGCAATCTTGAAGGCCAGGGCGGAGAAGGGGGCGGAATCGGAAGCGGCCCGGAACTCCTCCTCTTCCGTGTCGGGATTAATGCCGTGAACGCCCTTTTTATCCAGGGGAGAAGGCATGTAATCCACTACGGCGTCCAGCATTTCCTGCACGCCCTTATTCTTATAGGAAGAGCCGCAAGTCACGGGAACCATGGTGTTGTCGATGGTGGCCTTCCGGATGGCGGCCTTGATCATCTCCACCGGCACTTCCTCTTCCATCAGAACCATTTCCATAATCTGGTCATCCACATCAGACACAGCGTCCATCAGTTTTTCCCGGTACTCGTTGGCCAGATCCACCATATCCTCAGGAATTTCCTCTTCCCGCACGTCTTTGCCCAGTTCGTCGTAGAATACAAAGGCCTTCATTTTCACCAGGTCAATGACGCCTTTAAAGGTGGACTCAGAACCGATGGGCAGCTGAATGGGCACGGCATTGCACTTCAGCCGGTCGTGCATCATATCCAGCACCCGGAAGAAGTTGGCACCCATGATGTCCATCTTATTGACATACACCATCCGGGGCACCTTGTACTCGTCCGCCTGGCGCCAAACGGTTTCCGTCTGGGGCTCTACGCCGCCTTTGGCACACAGCACAGTAACCGAACCGTCCAGCACCCGCAAAGAGCGCTCCACTTCCACGGTGAAATCCACGTGGCCCGGGGTGTCGATGATGTTGATCCGGCAGCCCTTCCAGAAGCAGGTGGTGGCGGCGGAGGTAATGGTAATGCCCCGCTCCTGCTCCTGGGCCATCCAGTCCATGGTGGCCGAGCCGTCGTGGGTCTCGCCGATCTTGTAGGTACGGCCGGTATAGAACAAAATACGCTCCGTCGTGGTGGTCTTACCTGCATCAATGTGGGCCATGATGCCGATGTTTCTCGTATTTTCCAGGGAATACTGTCTAGGCATGGAATGGCTCCTTTGTTACCAACGGAAATGGGAGAAAGCCTTGTTGGCTTCCGCCATCTTATGGGTATCTTCGCGCTTCTTCACCGAAGCGCCGGTGTTGTTGTAAGCATCCATGATCTCTGCGGCCAGCCGCTCCTTCATGGTGTTTTCGCCGCGCTTGCGGCTGTAGGACGTGATCCAGCGCAGGCCAACGGTCTGCCGCCGGGCAGGGCGAACCTCAATGGGCACCTGATAGGTGGCGCCGCCCACACGCCGGGACTTGACCTCCACGGCGGGCATCACATTTTCCATGGCCTGCTGGAAAACCTCCAGGCCATTTTTGCCGAGCTTCTCCTCCACAATGGAGAACGCCCCGTAGACGACTTTCTGGGCCACGCCCTTCTTGCCGTCCAGCATAATGCTGTTGACGAGCTTAGTTACCAGAACAGAGTTGTAAATGGGATCCGGCAGGATCTCTCTTTTGGGTACGTTACCTCTTCTGGGCACTTCGCTTCCCTCCTTCATATAAAAATGATTTCATAGGTACTTCAGAAGTGTACTTCTGTCGGTGCCTGTCTTACAGCGGGAAAAGCGCCCTCTGAGGGGAGCCGTCCGGCGCTGCACAAGAGGTTTTTTATACATCCAAAAAATCTATAAAAAACGTCATGGCAAGGCGCTGCCTTGCGACAGGCGTGTTGTGGCTGTGGTCTTACTTCTTGGCTGCCTTGGGCCGCTTGGCGCCGTACTTGGACCGGGACTGTTTCCGGTTCTGCACGCCTTGGGTATCCAGGGTGCCGCGGATGATGTGGTAACGCACACCGGGCAGGTCCCTAACACGGCCGCCACGGATCAGCACCACAGAGTGCTCCTGCAGGTTGTGACCCACACCGGGGATATAGGCGGACACCTCATAACCGTTGGTCAGGCGCACACGGGCGATTTTCCGCAAAGCGGAGTTGGGCTTCTTGGGGGTGGTGGTTCTGACCGCAGTGCAGACGCCTCTCTTCTGGGGGGAGGACAGGTCGGTTTCCTTATTCTGCAGGGTGTTCAGGCCCTTCTGCAGGGCAGGAGAGTTTGACTTGTAGGAAGCCTGTTCTCTGCCCTTTCTCACGAGCTGGTTAAAAGTAGGCATTGGGTTCTCCTTTCTTTCGTTCTCGCCTGAGGCGGAAAATATATCCTCGAGCATGGTGCCCGGAAGGATCTAGGGATGCAGGGCGGCGGCAGCTGCCGCGCCCACGTCAATTGCGCAAGCTTTGCCCAGGCCGGCCATGGTAGCCACCCAGGCAACGGGAACACCCTGCCGGCTGCACAGCCGGCACAGTTCGCCAGTGAGCTGTGGGTCAGCGTCCTTCGCCAGAAATACCCGCAGGACCCGGCCTGCTTGCAGGGCTTTTTTCAACTGCTTAATCCCCACCACTTTCGGGTACGCGGCCAGCTCCCACACAGGGGGCTGTTCCGGGGGATTTGTTGCATTCATCATGTCCATACGGAAAGCCATTATACTCGAATTTCTGAAAAAGTCAACAAATTTTACCAGGATTTTTTCCGGCTTACCCCTGTAGTTTTTCCTATTTTCGGAAGATTATACCTACCAGCGGGGAAAATATATCCTCTCCTTGGCAGAGCATTCAACCCGCCGTTTCCAAAGGCCGCCCGGCCGCCGGGATTTTCCCGGCGGCCGACGTTTGCCGGCGGGGTCAAGCTACACGGCAGGTTCCTGGGCCGGGCTCTCCACCGGAGCAGCGGTGGTGGCGTACTCAAAATCCCGATAAGCCATTAGCCCTGCGCCGGCGGGAATGAGCTTACCGATAATGACATTTTCCTTCAGGCCGATGAGGTGATCTACCTTGCCTTTGATGGCCGCATCCGTCAGCACCTTCGTGGTTTCCTGGAAGGAGGCGGCAGACAGGAACGAATCCGTAGCCAGGGAAGCCTTGGTAATGCCCAGCAGCACCAGAGAACAAGTGGCAAGCCGCAGCTCCGTCTCCCCGGCGGCAATCCGGGCCTCCAGCGCGGCGTTGGCATCCTCAAACTCAAAGGAATCCACCGTGGTGCCCACCAGCAGATCGGTATCCCCGGCATCCTCGATTTTCACCTTCCGCATCATTTGGCGGATAATGACCTCGATATGCTTGTCGTTAATGTCCACGCCTTGCTGGCGGTACACCGCCTGGACGCCCTGAACCAGATATTCCTGCACCGCTTCCGCCCCGGAGATGCGCAACACGTCCTGGGGATACAAGGCGCCATCGGTGAGGGGCTGGCCCTTTTCTACCGGTTTGCCGTGCTCCACCTTCAGGCCCATGGCATGGGGCACCGCGTAGGTGCGGGTGTCTCCGTCGCCGGCCACAATGGTGATGTTGCGCATTGCCCCGTTTCTGCCCTCTTCAATGGACACCATGCCGGAAATCTCCGCAATCTGGGCCATTTTCTTGGGCCGGCGGGCTTCGAACAGCTCCTCAACACGGGGCAGGCCCTGGGTGATATCGTCCCCGGCAATGCCGCCGGAGTGGAAGGTACGCATGGTCAGCTGGGTGCCCGGCTCGCCGATGGACTGGGCGGCGATAATGCCCACCGCTTCGCCCAGGTTCACCTCTTCCGAGGTGGCCAGGTTCATGCCGTAGCACACCGCGCACAGGCCGCTTCTGGCCCGGCAGCCCAGCGGGGTGCGGATATAAACCCGGGTAATGCCATGGGCCAGGAACCGGTCCGCATCCTCCGGCATCATCAGCTTATCCTTGGGATGGAGCACCTCGCCGGTAACCGGGTCAACCACATCGTGCACCGGGTAGCGGCCACGGATACGGTTGCCAAAGGTGTCGATCACATGGCCTTTTTCCACCACGTCCCCTACCCAAATGCCATGGGTCGTACCGCAGTCATGAATGCGGACAATCATATCCTGGGACACGTCCACCAGGCGCCGGGTCAGGTAACCGGAGTCGGCAGTACGCAGGGCAGTATCGGTCAGGCCCTTCCGGGCGCCTCTGGAGGAAATAAAATACTCCAGAACAGACAGCCCTTCCCGGAAATTGGCCTTGATGGGAATCTCAATGGTGCGGCCGGAGGTGTCCGCCATCAGGCCCCGCATACCCGCCAGCTGGCGGATTTGGTTCATGGAGCCACGGGCGCCGGAGTCGGCCATCATATAAATGGTGTTGTACTCGTCCAGGTTGCCCTGCAACGCATCGGTGACCTCTTTCGTGGTCTGCTCCCACTGCTCTACGACCAGGCGGTAGCGCTCGTCGTTGGTAATAAAACCGCGCTTGTAATACTGCTCGATCTGCACAACCTTCTGCTCCGCTTCCTGGATCAGCTTGTGCTTAGCCTCGGGAATTTTCATATCCGCAATGGACACGGAGATAGCGCCCTTGGTGGAATACTTATAGCCCAGAGCCTTCACCCGGTCCAGCATCTCCGTGGAAACGGTAAAACCGTGCTTGCGGATACACTGGTCGATGATTTTGCCCAGCTGCTTCTTGCCCACCAGGAAGTCCACTTCAAGGCCGAAAGCCTTCTCCGGGTCGGTGCGGTCCACAAAGCCCAAATCCTGGGGGATTGGCTCGTTGAAAATCAGCCGGCCCACGGTGGCATTGATGATCCGGTATTCCATTTTCCCGTCCACTTCCCGGCCGTAGCGCACCCGGATGGGGGCATGCAGGCCCACATCCCCGCTGGCGTAGGCGGCAATGGCCTCGTCCACGCTGGAGTAGGTGTGCCGGGGCAGGAAGGCTGCTTCCCGCTTGCCCTGGGCCTTGGCCGCCCGGTTGGCCGCCAGGAATTCGTCTGCATCCACCAGCTGGCCGGCAGGCAGGCCGGTCTCCCCGGCGTCGGTAATAAACACTTCTTCCGCGCCCTTTTCCGCCTTGCCCAGGCGGGTGTAAGTCAGATAGTACGCACCCAAAATCATGTCCTGGGTGGGCACGGTAACCGGTTTGCCGTCCTGAGGGCGCAGCAGGTTATTGGCCGAAAGCATGAGCATCCGGGCCTCCGCCTGGGCTTCCGCCGACAGCGGCACATGGATGGCCATCTGGTCGCCGTCAAAGTCGGCGTTGAAGGCGGTACAGCACAAGGGATGCAGCTTCAGTGCCCGGCCCTCCACCAGAATTGGCTCAAAGGCCTGAATGCCCAGCCGGTGCAGGGTAGGCGCCCGGTTCAGCATTACCGGCCGGTCTTTGATGATGTCGTCCAGGGCGTCCCACACCTCGGTTCTTCCCCGGTCGATCATTTTCTTTGCCGACTTGATGTTATTGGCCAGGCCGTCGGTCACCAGCTTCTTCATGACGAAGGGGCGGAACAGCTCAATGGCCATTTCCTTGGGCACACCACACTGGTAGAGCTTCAGCTCCGGGCCAACCACAATCACCGAACGGCCGGAATAGTCCACCCGCTTGCCCAGCAGATTCTGGCGGAACCGGCCCTGCTTACCCTTGAGCATATCGGACAGAGACTTAAGGGCCCGGTTGTTGGCGCCGGTGACGGCGCGGCCCCGGCGGCCGTTGTCGATGAGGGCGTCCACCGCCTCCTGCAGCATCCGCTTTTCATTGCGGATGATGATATCCGGCGCGGACAGCTGCATCAGCCGGCTCAGCCGGTTATTCCGGTTGATGACCCGGCGGTACAAGTCGTTTAAGTCGGAGGTGGCAAACCGCCCGCCGTCCAGCTGCACCATGGGCCGCAGATCCGGCGGAATCACCGGCAGCACGTCCATAATCATCCAGCTGGGCTTGTTGCCGGACTGGCGGAAAGATTCCACCACTTCCAGACGCTTGACAATGCGCAGCTTTTTCTGGGCAGAGGCGTCCTTCAGCTCCCGGTGCAGCTGTTCGGACAGCTCGTCCAGGTCAATATCCTCCAGCAGCTTTTTCACCGCTTCAGCGCCCATGCCGGCCTGGAAGTCATCCTCATACTTCTCCCGCATGTCCCGGTACTCCTTTTCTGTGAGCACCTGGTTCTTGGCCAGGGGGCAGTCACCAGGATCGGTGACAATATAGGCGGCAAAATACAGCACTTTCTCCAGCACCTTGGGGCTGATGTCCAGAATCAGACCCATTCGGGAGGGAATCCCCTTAAAGTACCAGATGTGGCTGCAGGGCGCGGCCAGTTCAATGTGACCCATCCGCTCCCGGCGCACCTTGGCCCGGGTTACTTCCACGCCGCAGCGGTCGCAGACCTTCCCCTTATAGCGGATTTTTTTGTACTTGCCGCAGTGGCATTCCCAGTCCTTGGTGGGTCCAAAAATCCGCTCACAGTACAGGCCGTCCCGTTCCGGCTTTAGGGTACGGTAGTTGATGGTCTCCGGCTTCTTTACCTCACCGTAGGACCATTTCCGAATCATCTCCGGAGAAGCAATTCCAATTTTTACCGCGTCAAAGGTGGCATTTGCCATTGTTCAGCCTCCTTACTGGTCGTCGAACTCGCCGGCCGGCTCGTCCTCCAGGCCGGTCAGATCGGTAAATACGTCCATAATATCCTCCGGACCGTCTTCGTCTACGTTGTAGCCGGAGTCCAAAACCTCCTGCTCATTGGTGACATAGACCTCGTCGTCGGCAGCATACACCACCTCGCCGTCGTCCTCCTCGTCCTTCAGTTCGATTTCGTTGCCGTTTTCGTCCAGCACCCGGATATCCAGGCACAGGGATTGCAGTTCCTTCACCAAAACCTTAAAGGACTCAGGTACGCCGGGCTCAGGGATGTTGTTGCCCTTGACAATGGCCTCATAGGTTTTTACCCGGCCGGTAATGTCGTCGGACTTCACCGTGAGGATTTCCTGCAAAGTATACGCCGCGCCGTAAGCCTCCAGCGCCCAGACTTCCATCTCGCCGAAGCGCTGGCCGCCAAACTGGGCCTTGCCGCCCAGGGGCTGCTGGGTCACCATGGAGTAGGGGCCGGTGGAACGGGCGTGGATCTTGTCGTCCACCAGGTGGTGGAGCTTCAGGAAGTAGGGGTAACCTACCGTCACCAGGTTGTCAAAGGGTTCGCCGGTGCGGCCGTCGTACAGGACGGTTTTCCCATCCTCCCGCAGGCCGGCCAGTTTCAGGGTATCCCGGATATCCTTCTCGTTGGCGCCGTCAAAAATCGGGGTGGCCACCTTCCAGTTCAGGGCCTTAGCCGCGTAGCCAAGATGCACTTCCAGCACCTGGCCGATGTTCATCCGGGAGGGCACGCCCAAGGGGTTCAGCACAATGTCCAGGGGGGTACCATCCGGCAGGAAAGGCATATCTTCTTCCGGCAGCACCCGGGAAACCACGCCCTTGTTGCCGTGGCGGCCGGCCATTTTGTCCCCCACGGAAATCTTCCGTTTCTGGGCCACATAGACCCGCACCACCTTGTTCACGCCGGGGGACAGTTCATCGCCATTCTCCCGCTTGAACACCTTTACATCCACAACAATGCCGCTCTCGCCGTGAGGCACTTTCAAGGAGGTGTCCCGCACCTCTCTGGCCTTTTCGCCAAAGATGGCCCGGAGCAGCCGCTCTTCCGGGGTCAGCTCCGTCTCGCCCTTGGGGGTAACCTTGCCCACCAGGTAGTCGCCGGCCCGCACCTCCGCACCTACGCGGATAATGCCTTCCTCGTCCAGATCCTTCAACGCGTCCTCGCCCACGTTGGGGATGTCCCGGGTGATCTCCTCCGGCCCCAGCTTAGTGTCTCGGGATTCGGTTTCATGCTCCTCAATATGAATGGAGGTAAACACGTCTTCCCGCACCAGACGCTCATTGAGCAAAATGGCGTCCTCGTAGTTATAGCCTTCCCAAGTGACAAAGCCAATGAGCACATTTTTGCCCAAGGCAATCTCTCCCCGGGAGCAAGCTGGGCCGTCGGCAATGATCTGCTGGGCCTCCACCCGCTCGCCCACTTCCACAATGGGCCGCTGGTTGACGCAGGTGCCCTGATTGGAACGGGTGAACTTGGTCAGGTGGTGGGTAACCGAGCCGGTGCCGTCATAGTCCACCGTAATTTGGGTGGCGGACACGGCGGTTACCGTACCGGGTCCCTGGGCCTTGATACACACCTCGGAGTCCAAGGCGCACTTGTGCTCGATGCCGGTAGCCACGATGGGGGCCTCTGTCACCATCAGGGGGACGGCCTGGCGCTGCATGTTGGCGCCCATGAGGGCCCGGTTGGCGTCGTCGTTTTGGAGGAAGGGAATGAACGCCGTGGCCACAGAACACATCATCTTGGGGGAAACGTCGATATAGTCGATGACTTCTCGGTCCACCTCGATGATCTCATTCCGGTGGCGGCAGGTAATTCTATCGTTGAGCAGGTGGCCATCCTCGTCCACCGGCTCATTGGCCTGAGCCACATAGTAGTCGTCTTCCACATCGGCGGTCATATACTCCACAGTATCCGTGAGCTTGCCGGTGGCCTTGTCCACCTTACGGAAGGGCGCCTCCACGAAGCCGTATTCATTGATCTTGGCATAAGAAGCCAGATAGTTGATCAGGCCGATGTTGGGGCCTTCTGGCGTCTCAATGGGGCACATCCGGCCGTAGTGGCTGTAGTGCACATCCCGCACGTCGAAGGAGGCCCGCTCCCGGCTCAGGCCGCCGGGACCCAGGGCAGAGACACGGCGCTTGTGGGTCAGCTCTGCCAGGGGGTTATTCTGATCCATGAACTGAGACAAGGGGGATGAGCCGAAGAATTCCCGGATCACCGCCGTCACCGGCCGGATGTTGATCAGGCTCTGGGGGGTAACAGAATCCATGTCCTGTACCGTCATCCGCTCCCGGATCACCCGCTCCAGGCGGGTAAAGCCCACCCGCAGCTGGTTTTGCAGCAGCTCGCCCACGCAGCGCAGGCGGCGGTTGCCCAGGTGGTCAATGTCGTCAGTGGCGCCCACACCGGCAGCCACACAGCACAGATAGTTGATGGAAGCCAGAATGTCGTCCGGAACAATATGCTTGGGGATGAGCTCATCCCGCCGCAGCTCGATCGCCTCGGCCCAGCCATCTGCCGGCACCGTCTGGAGCATTTCCTGCAAGACCGAGAAACGCACCTTCTCCTTAATGCCGTAGGTCTTGGGATCAAAGTCCACAAATGCCCCCATGTCCACCATACCGTTGGAGAACACCCGCAGGGTTCTGCCCCCCTCCAGAGCCAGCTCCGCCTGGTTCACGCCCCGGCGGGAAATTTCCTGGGCCTGGACCCGGGTAAGCACCTGGCCGGGCATGGCCAGAATTTCTCCCGTCATGGGGTCGGCCACCGGTTCGGCCAGGGTTTGGCCGGACAGGCGGGACCAAATGTCCATCTTCTTGTTGAACTTATACCGTCCCACCTTGGACACATCATAACGGCGGGGATCAAAAAACAGGGTTTGCATGTAGGATTCCGCATTTTCCACCGTGGGCGGTTCGCCGGGCCGCAGCCGGCGGTAAATCTCCAGCAGGCTCTCCTCCCGGGTTTTGCAGGTATCCTTTTCCAGGGTGGCGCGGATCAGGGGATCTTCGCCAAACAAGTCCAGGACCTTCTGATCCGTATCCACCCCCAGGGCGCGGATCAGGCAGGTAATGGGCAGCTTACGGTTTTTATCAATCCGGACATAGAAAACGCCCTGGTTGTCGGTCTCGTACTCCAGCCAGGCGCCGCGGTAAGGAATCACCGTGGTGGTATAGGTGTGCTGTTCCGCCTTATCCACCTCATGGCCGTAGTACATGCCGGGAGAGCGGACAATCTGGGAGACAATGACCCGCTCGCCGCCGTTGATCACAAAAGTGCCGCCGTTGGTCATGATGGGGAAATCCCCCATGAAGATCTCCTGCTCCTTAATTTCATCGGTAGCGGTGTTGCGCAGGCGCACCCGAACCTTGATGGGCCGGGCATAGGTGGCGTCCCGCTCCACGCACTCCTCCACGGTGTACTTGGGCTTGTCCTTCATGGTATAGTCCAGGAAGGACAATTCCAGCTTTCCGCTGAAGTCAGTGATGGTACCCACATCCCGGAAGACCTCCTGCAGCCCCTCGTCCAGGAACCACTGATAGGAATCCTTCTGAATTTTCAGCAGGTTCGGCATTTCCAGGATTTCTTTGTATTTGGCATAGCTCTTTCGCAGCGTCTTGCCAAACAACTGATCCTTGACCATTCGCTTCATCCTTTCTTTCGGCGAGACCGGAATGGAACTCCATTTTCGCACGCACGGATTCGTTGTTAATTTTTCCAGTTTCGGGGCTTGACACAACGCCCCGGCTGTGATACCATGTCCATGCAAGATGGGGATTTAGGCGGAATGCCGGACACGGCATGGGTGGATATGATACCATACCGCCCCCACTTTTGTCAACAATTTCAAAGCAAAAAGCCGGATTTTGCCATTGTGCACAATTCCGGCTGTTTCTTTTCTCCGGATTTCTACCTTCCCCTGGCCCGAGCTATCCACTGCCGCCGAAAGCGCGTCTGCGCAGCGGTATCTAACTTTTTCCGAATACCCGGCAAGTCGGGCCGAATTTCCAGCTATTGCCAGGAGACAGGGAAAAAGTGCGCTTTTTTCCCGAAAACCCTTGCTTTTTATAATCAAACGCGGTAGAATAAAGTGCATTTATCCATATTGGTCAATATATTATGTTTTTCACCGGCAAGAGCGGTGCGCCGGATATGCCAGCCACGGCAGCAAGCCCGATTCAGGCGGCCGGAAAGAAGCGAAAAGGAGGACGTCTTTGTGAGAACAGGGCCAGAGGCAAGCGCGTCCTTGGTGCAAACCCCAGTAAACGCCGGATACAAAGGACTATATAACAGAGTGGTTAAACGGTGCGTGGATTTTTTTCTTGCGCTGCTTGCTTCTGTCATTGTTTTTCCGGTCATTCTGGTCATTGGCATTTTTATCGCCATTGAGGATGGGTTCCCCATTTTCTACACGCCCCTGCGGGGCGGCTACCGGGGCAAACCTTTCCGGATCTTCAAGCTGCGCACCATGCACCGGGGCGCCGACAAATTCGGCGGCACCACCGCCTTGAATGACCCCCGGATTACCCGGGTGGGCAAGGTACTCCGGAAAGTGAAGCTGGACGAATTGCCCCAGATTTACAACGTTCTGCTGGGCACCATGAGCTTTGTGGGGCCCCGCCCGGAGCTGCTGAAATATACCGATGCTTACCGTGGCGAGGAAAAGCTGATTCTGGAAGTTCGTCCCGGCATCACCGATTTCAGCTCCATTGAATTTATCAGTTTGGACGAGATTGTCGGCGCGGAAAACGCAGACGAGCACTACGAAAAATACGTGCTGCACCGGAAAAACCAGCTAAGGATTCGATACGCCCGGGAAGTATCGTTCCGCACCGATATTTCCCTGTTCCTGAAGACGCTGAAATGCGTGGGCACTAAGGCCATCCGAACCGCCCGCCGGGATAGTGAGGCAAATGCTGATGGAATACATAACGTTAAAGAATAGTAACCTGCAGGTGTCCCGCCTATGCATGGGCGGCTGCCCCATGGGGGGCTACGGCTGGGGGAAGGTGGAGGAAAAGGAGCTTTTGGCTGCCATCGGCAGCGCCATGGAGCATGGGGTGAACTTTTTCGACACCGCCGACACCTACGGCCTGGGCCAGTCGGAAAGGACGTTGGCCAAGGGTTTGGGCCCCCACCGGAAAGACGTGGTCATTGAGACCAAGTTTGGGGTTCGGGCAGGGGGCGGAAAAACCGTCTACGACAATTCCCCGGCATACATCCAAACTGCGCTGGAGGCCAGCCTCCGCCGGTTGAACACCGATTATATTGACATTTACTTGATCCACTACCGGGACGGCAAAACCCCAATTGCCGAGGTAACCGGCAAACTGGAACAGCTGAAAGCCCAAGGGAAAATCCGGTATTACGGCCTATCCAACATCCACGCAGACGGGCTGGCAGAAATGCTTCCCTATGCCGGGAAATTCGTCTGCTGCCAAAACGAGTTCTCCCTGGCCTGCCGGAAAAACGAGAATGACTTGCAGGCGGTGCAAAACCGTCTGGACCTCACCCCCATGACCTGGGGCAGTCTGGGCCAGGGAATCCTCACCGGGAAATACGACGAACACACCGTGTTCGGGGCGGACGACCGCCGCAGCCGGGATGTTTATGTGAACTTTCACGGGGAGAAACTGGCGAAAAACCTGGGCATTGTCCGGGTTTTGCGGAACATTGCCCAACATCGGGGCAAAACCATTGCCGCTTGTGCCATCCGCTGGATTTTAGATACCCTGCCGGAGTCGGTGGTCATCGCCGGGGTCAAGCGCCCGGCACAGCTGGAGGCCAATGTGGAGGCCATGGACTGGCACCTGGACGAGGAAGAACTGCGGGAATTGGACGAGGTGTCGAAATGAATACCCTTCCGGCGCAAAAGAACCGGCTTCATGAAATAGATATCCTGTATGCCCTTGGTGCAATTCTCGTCATTCTGGGCCACTCCCATCCCAATAACTGGACAACCTTCCCCGGCGAATGGGTAGAGTTCATCTATTCGTTTCACATGCCTCTGTTTTTTGGCGTTGCTGGGTTTCTCCTGGCTTCTTCTCAGAGCATTGACCGGCTGGGGTATGGAAAGTGGCTGTGGCAAAAAGCGCTCCGGTTGCTGACACCATACTTTATTCTCTCCGTTCTCGCATTGGTGCCAAAATACATTCTGGAGCATCGCGGTTTTGAAGGCTTTACTTTGCAATATCTGCTGTCTGCCTTCTTTGTGCCGCGGCAGAACGTGTGGGGACATTTCTGGTTCCTTCCGGTTTTATTCCTGCTCTATGGGCTTTTTGGACTGCTGCGGCTTGCAGAAAAGCGATGGGCAAAGGCATGGGCGTTACGCCGTGCAATCCGCTTTGTTGGCCCTGTTGCTGGCGCTGCATTTTCTTAAGCCCGGTATTTTGTGGCTCGGCATTCAGGATGTTTGCGATTTTGCGGTTTATTTTCTTGCCGGGTATATGCTGTTTGACGCGTATGGCAAGCAGTGCAAAGATCTGCCGGTATTGGCACATGTTTTCATTTCCATCGTCTTGTTGACAGCATCGATTTGTATTTTTAAAATATGGCCAGCAAGCATATATTGGAATTTCCTGGTTTCCTTTCTAATGTTAGCTTGCTGCTGGGAAATTGGGCAGCTTTTGAAAAATTGCAAAACAAAACGGCTTGATTTTATCGCAAGCTTTGCCTTTACCTTTTATATTTATTCCTGGCCCGCCCAAGGAATTGCGGAGCAACTTTGCAGCCGCCTGCATATGCCTTGGTATGCAACAACGCCGCTGATGTTTGCCATCGGTTTGTTGTGTCCGGCCGCCATCATTTGGCTTTACCGCAAGTATACCTTCCTGCACGGCCGGTTTGCCGGCCTGGTTTTGGGCGTCAGAAGATAGGAGTATGGAAATGACCAGCACCCAGCTAGCGTGGCTGATTCGCCGCCATGGCATTGAAATGACCCACCTGTCCGGTGGGAGCCATATTGGCGCCGTCTTGTCCGTTGCGGATATCCTTGGGGTTTTGTACGCCGGTATTTTACACTATGATTCCCAAAATCCCAACTGGGACGGCCGTGACCGTTTGATCATGAGCAAGGGCCACGCCGGCGCGGCGGTGTACGCCGCCCTGGCCGAGAGCGGATTTTTTGACCCCGCCGAGCTGAAAACCCACTATGCCAACGGCAGCCGCCTGTCCGGCCACGTCTCCCACCACCTGCCCGGGGTGGACTTTTCCACCGGCTCTTTGGGCCACGGCCTTTCCGCAGCAGCGGGAATGGCCTTGGCCGCCAAGCAGGACGGCAAGCATCATCGGGTATTTGCGGTTCTGGGGGACGGCGAATGCGATGAAGGCGCCGTCTGGGAAGCTGCCCTGTTCGCCAACCACTACCGGCTGGAAAACCTGGTGGCCGTCATTGACCACAACCACATGCAAAGTTTGGATACCTGCGAAAATACCCTGGAGCTGGAGGATTTCGGCGCCAAGTGGCGGGCCTTTGGCTGGCACGTGGTGACGGTGGACGGCCATGACCACCCGGCCCTCCAGGCCGCCTTGGCCGATACCCGCAACCCAGGCCACAAGCCCACGGCGGTCATTGCCAACACCGTCAAGGGTAAGGGCGTATCCTTTATGGAAAATGATATTCTCTGGCACTACCGCTTCCCCCACGACGGCTGGGAGTATGACGGCGCGGTAACCCAGCTGCACCGGGTCATCCCCGACGGCATTACCGACCCCTACACGCCGGAGGGCATCCCCAACCCGGTTCAACCGGGGCCGGGGGCGGATATTGGCAACGACCACTCCACCTCCGCCGGGTGGCATCCCACCTATTTTGATCGGAGGGATTGACCATGAGAGACACCTTTGTGCGCACCTTAATTGCCCTGGCAAAAGAAAATCCCAATATCCAGCTGGTCACCGGCGACCTGGGCTTTGGGGTATTGAAGCCCTTTTGGGAGCAGCTCCCCAATCAGTTCGTCAACGCAGGCATTGCCGAGCAAAATATGACCTCTGTTGCGGCGGGCATGGCCCTGGAAGGGAAAATTGTATTCACCTATTCCATCGGCAACTTCCCCACCCTGCGCTGCCTGGAACAAATCCGCAATGACTGCGCCTACCATCAAGCCAACGTGAAAATCGTCTGTGTCGGCGGCGGCTTTGTCTATGGCGCGCTGGGCATGAGCCACCAGGCAACGGAGGATATTGCCGTCCTGCGGGCCTTGCCCGGCGTGGCCGTCCTGTGCCCCGGCGATCCGGTGGAGGCGGAAGCGGCCACCAGGGCCATTGCCGCTTATCCCGGCACCTGCTACCTGCGCCTGGGCCGGGGCGGTGAGAAACGTATCCATGATCATCTGCCCCAGTTTGAAATCGGAAAAGCCATCCTCATACACCCCGGGCAGCAGGTGGCCATTTTCTCCACCGGTGCAATTTTTGCGGAAATTCAGGGGGCGGAGGAAATTCTGGCCGCCCACGGCATCTACCCTGCCGTGTATACCTTCCCCACGGTGAAGCCCATTGACCGGGAGGTCATTGCCCATTGCGCCAGCCGGTTTGACCTGATCGTCACCGTAGAGGAGCACAATCTCTCCGGCGGCTTTGGCAGCGCGGTGGCGGAGGTCCTGGCGGAGCTCCCCGCCCATGCCCGGCTGCTGCGGGCCGGCATTCCGGATACCTACTGCTCCATCGTGGGCAATCAGCAATATCTGCGGGCCCAGTTTGGCCTGGACGCAGTAGGCATTGCCAGGCAAATTCTTGCCGGGGTGAAGACATGAAGCGGTTGCTGCTCACCTGTACCGATTTAATGGCCATCCAGTTTCTGGTGCCCCACGTGAAATACCTGTCCCAGAACGGGTTTTCCGTGGAGCTTGCCTGCTCTGCGGTAGGCGGCCGGATGGATGAGCTGCGGCAAGCCCTGCAGGGCGTGGCCGAAGTTCGCCAGGTTCATCTGGTCCGCAGCCCGTTTTCCCCAGGTAACCGCCGGGGCTATGGGGAACTGAAGGGGATCATTGACGGCCAGCACTGGGATGTGATCTGGACAAACGAGCCGGTGATGGGGGTCATGACCCGCCTGGCTGCCAGAGACGCCCGGAAACGGGGAACGAAAGTGGTTTACATGGTCCATGGTTTTCACTTTTATCACGGCGCCCCGGCCCGCAATTGGCTGCTTTACTACCCGGTGGAACGGTATTGCTCCCGCCTGTGCGATATGATCATCACCATCAACCAGGAGGATTTCCAGCGGGCAAAGACGTTCCATGCAAACCGGGTGGAGAAGATCAATGGCATTGGATTAGATACGCAGAAGTTCAGCGCATGTCAATCGGACCGCCACGAAAAACGCATTTCCCTGGGCATTCCGGAGGATGCATTTTTTGTGGTTTCGGTGGGCGAGCTGAAAGCCCATAAGAATCATAAGGTAATGATTCGCGCACTCGCCAAAACAGGAAATCCGCAAATGTACTACGGCATCTGCGGCACCGGTGAAGGATTGCAGCCGTTACAAAGTTTAGCCAGAAAACTTGGCGTAGGAGAGCGAGTCAAATTTTTCGGCTATCGGAAAGATGTGCCGGAGATTTTGCATTGCGCCGATCTGTTTGCTTTTCCTTCAAAGCGCGACGGCCTGGGTCTGGCCGCACTGGAAGCCATGGCTGCACATTTACCATTGTTGACTTCCAATATTCGCGGCGTTTCAGACTATGTTTTTGATGGAGTCACCGGCTACCGCTGTGCCCCAGATGATGCTGCCGGGTTCGCGAAAGGCTTGGCACGATATTTTGCGGATCGAAAACTATGCAGTCAAATTGGCGAAAATAATGCCGGTGCGGCAAAAAAGTACGATATTTGCAAAATTGAAAAAGACGTCTGTGCCTTGATGGACTTTAATGAAAAGTTATGAAATACTCTATCATTGTCCCTGTCTATAACGCCGAAAAAACCCTGCATCGCTGTCTGGACAGCATCGTCAAGCAGCCATTCACCGACTATGAACTATTGCTGATCAATGACGGCTCTTCTGATGGAAGCAGCGCTATCTGCCGGGAATATGTGCAGAAATATCCGCAAATTCACTATATGGAAGGGAAAAATTCAGGGGTATCCGCTGCGCGCAATCTGGGCCTTGACTGGGCACAAGGAGAATATATTCTGTTTCTGGACAGCGATGATTTTGTGGCAGAAAATTATTTTGTGTGTATCGATCAGGCATTACAAGCATATAACCCCGACATGCTCCTGTTCGGCGCAAAAGGCGCCGGAAATTCCCCATGTCAGTGGAACACCGGCAACTTTTTTGCAAATACGGAATTGCAAATTGCCAGCCGCATCTCATCCGCCTTAAAAGCGTATGTGTTTAGCGCATTGTGGTCAAAAGTGTTCAAAAAGAAAATGATTGAGCAACTATCCTTGCGGTTTGATTCTAATTTATCCATCGGTGAGGATCAAGCGTTTATCTTCTCCTATGCCATGGGGATTCATTCCCTCGCCTCAATCGAAGACGTATTGTACAACGTGGATATCAGCGACGGTAGTTCTCTTTCCCGAAAAAAGCGTCCATATTTAACCCAGCAGCTGTTGGCGGTAAACCGGAAAATGGATCAGGCGTACCGTTCCGTCCCCCATGCAAAGGCGGCGGCAGAATGTTACGAAGCCGCCCTGTCTTGGGTAGTCTATCGCAGCGCTTACTCCTGTTTTAAGGAGCTTTTGAAATTCGACATTCCCCCAAAGCAGCGGCGGCGAGAAATCCGGAATATCTGTAAACTGTACCGGGCGGAAAGGGTGAAACCCCGTGGTTTGAAATGCTGGTTGATTGCGCTGCCTGTGTTATCCGCCTGGAGCATGGGGATTCATTGGATAATCCGGCAAAAATCGTAGCTTTTTCACTTGAGGGCATTTTATGAAAAAAGTTAAAATTTTAATCATTGCCGGTGCCATGGACGTAGGTGGCATTGAAAACCAGCTGATGCACCTTCTGCGGAACGCGGACAAAAATCAATTTCAGATCGATTTTACCACCACCATGGCCCACCCGTTTTATCAAGAGGAGATCGAGGCCCTGGGCGGTAAATGCATCCGCATCCCGGAAACCGGGGGCTGGCATTTCCTGCGGCAGTGCAAAGCGTTGTACCGCATCATGAAGGATGGGCAATATGATATCGTCCATTCCCACGAGCTGTTTCACAGTGGTATGGTCCTGTTGACGGCAAAATTGGCTGGCGTCAAACACCGCTTCGTCCATGCCCACAACTGGTCGGATGGGGACGGCGTCAACAAGCAGCCGGCAATCCGGAAACTGTACAACGCCGTCATGCGCCGGTGGATTTTGCGGTATGGCACCAAATTCTGCGCCTGTTCCACCCTGGCCGGCGAATTTCTTTACGGCGAGAAAAAAATCCACGACACAAATTATCATCTGATCTTTAACTCCGTGGATACAACGAAGTTCCTGGATCATTACGATGAGGAGGTAAGCGGCGAATTCTGCGACGACGGATGGATAAACGTTCTCCAAGTTGGCCGGTTCTCTCCCATCAAGAACCAATTATTTACGGTGGAAATCGCCAAGGTATTGAAGGCCCGGGGCCGGAAAATCCGCATTCTCTGCCCGGGGAACAACGGCAATGCCTACGAAGCAGCAGTGCGGAAAGCCATTGCGCAATACGGTTTGCAGGAGCAGATGCAATTGCTTGGCATCCGGAAGGATATTGACGTCCTGACCCGCAAGTCTTCCGCCTTTCTGCTGCCGTCCCTGTATGAGGGCATGCCCCTGGTGATGATTGAAGCGCAAGCCGCCGGATTGCCCTGCGTGACTGCGGATACCTATTCCCACGAGGTGGATTTTGGCATTGGCTATGTATTTTGGCTGAAGCTGGAACAGAGCGCCGCCCAATGGGCGGACGCCTTGGAGCGTGCCGTAAACATGCAACGGGCCAGCAAGGCTGCTGTGGTTCGGGCAATCGAACAATTTGGATTTGATTCCAGGGTGTTTGCAGCCCGGCTATGTGCGCTATATGAACAAGCCGTGAAAGGAGAGAGCGCATCGTGAAAAAGGGCAAACGTGGTTTTGTCACCATTGCTGCATTGGGCAATTCTGTGCGCTGCTTTATCCCCTTTTCCAAACGAGTGATCAGAAAGGCCAGAAGGACGTTATTCGGATGATCAACATTCTCTTTTTTATCGAGTCACTGTCCGGCGGCGGCGCGGAGAAGGTTCTGCGGAATCTGGTCAACGCCATGGACCAGCAAAGGTTTGCCATCACCGTTCAGACCCTCTATCCCGAGGAGATTGCCCAATCCCTCCGGCCGGGCATCCGCTACCGGTACTGCTATCCCGCCGCCACCAAATGGAACAATGCCCGGATGCGGCTGGAAGCCGCCCTGGGCTGGACCTACCCGCTGCACATCCGGGGCGATTATGACATTGAGGTGGCCTATCTGGAATGCGGTTCCACCAAAATCATGGCCGGTTCTACTAACCGGCGGGCCGTCAAATTGGCCTGGGTGCACTGCGACCTGGCAAAGAAAGCGGCGGATCCGGCAGCCTTTGCCCGGGAAACGGCAAAATACTACAAAGAATTCGATAAAATTATCTGCGTTTCCCAGGATGTCCGCCGCAGTTTTGCGGAAATGTACGGCATGCCGGAAAAATTAGTCACCCTGTACAACTGTTATGACGACGCAGAAATTTTAACGCTGGCGCAGAATCCCCTGCCGGCGCATGTGACGAAGCGGCGGCTGACCGGCCTGGCGATTGGCCGGTTGACCGAACAAAAGGGATTTGACCGTTTGCTCCGGGTGCAGAAGCGGCTGCGGGACGCCGGTGTTCGCTACGACCTTTGGATTTTGGGGGACGGTCCCCAGCGGGCTATGCTGGAACGGTTCATTGCCGAGAATCAGCTCTCCGACAGCGTCCGGCTGTTTGGCTTTCAGGAGAATCCCTACGCCTTTATCCGCGCCGCTGATTTTTTGATTTGCGCCTCCCGGTACGAAGGCTTCAGTACCGTGGTGGTGGAGGGCTTAATCCTGGGCACCCCTACGGTGACCACCGACTGCACTGGCATGGGAGAACTGCTAGGCGACAGCGAGTATGGCTTAATCACGGAGAACGATGAAGAATCGCTATATTTCGGCTTGCATCGAATGCTGACCGAGCCGAAGCTGAGAGAAATATATTCCGCGAAAGCGAGGGTGCGGGGTGAGCACTTTCAACAACAACTGTTGGTGGGGGAAACTCAAGCATTTTTCGTGCAATCTTTAAAGAGGAACGTAGAATGAAAGAAAATTTTATCAATTATATTCCTTTGAAAGCATACCGGTATATGCGCTGGAAAAGAGCGCAGGACAAAATATATCGCCGCACAGCAAGCCATTACGGGAATCACTATGCAAAGTTATGTTATGACGCAGAGAAGGCAATTTTCCTCCACCGCCCGGTAGAAGAAACGCTGGCAATACTGAAAAAGAGGGATGACTTCATTCTTGCACACGTAGAAACGAAGTGTGCAAATGTCATTAAGCAAGCCTCTTCCTATCCGACAAGCTCGGGGGCGGTGCAGGATTCAGATAGGCCAATTTGGGTCTTCTGGTGGACAGGCGAAGAAGATGCGCCGGAGATCGTCAAAGCTTGTATAAAAAGCATCCGCCGCAATGCAAATGGCCACAAGGTCGTTATGATTAGCCAAAGCAATATTGGCAATTACATCAGGTTTCCAAAACATATTAATGATAAACACGATCAGGGTAAAATTGGGCATGCTGCATTCGCAGATATTCTTCGTAATGCTCTCCTTGCACAGTATGGCGGAATCTGGATTGATGCTACCGTATTTCTTTCACAGCCGCTTCCAAGTGAGTTATTTTTAGAAAATTTCTTTACCGCAAAATCTGTAGACAATAATGCCTTCTATTTTTCTCGCTCCCGCTGGGTCGGTTACTTCCTTGCCGGAAGTTGCCACTTCCCTTTGTTTTCATTTGTCAGAGATATGCTATATGAATATTGGCAGGATACTGACGAAATTATCGCTTATCTTTTGATGGACTATCTTTTTGATATTGCCTATCGAAATCTTCCCGCTGTAAAAAATGCAATGGACGTATTGCCAAACAATAATTTGATGCGGGGAAAACTGATGAATGAACTCAATGCGCCATATTCCCAGGAACTTTTTGATGCATTGCAGACTGGAGAAACTTTCCTTTCCAAATTGTCATGGCGGTATGGCAACCCTGTTGTTGCCACAAAAGATGGAAAACAAACAAATTATGGTTATTTACTAACGCTGTGAGATAACCTTGTCAAAAATTGAGGTGTCGCAATTGTCCGTGCACATATGGCTGCTGGTTGTGGTGGCGGCTATTACCATTTTTTACGCAGTGTCGCATAAAACAAAGGCAGAAAAAAAGCGCTGCATACAGTGTATAACCATCATCTTGACCTGTTTCAGCGGGCTGCGCTCCTGGCAGATGGGTGATGTTTATCACTATTGTTACTCGTTTTTGGAGTGCAACGCAGCAGACTGGGCACTGGACGTGGAGAGCCACGATTCCATCGGTCAGCAGCTATTTTTTCGGCTCATTGGCCAGATGAATTTAGGCTTTGAGGTTTGTCTGTTTATTATTGCAGCATTTTCCGCCATTACGTTGGGTGTTTTAATTTTTAAATATTCCTCTAGCCCATATCTAAGCTATTTCCTTTATATATGTCTTGGCAACTATATATTCACGCTCTCCGTCCTCAAGCAGACGATTGCCATGGGCTTTATTATCATCGCCATGATGGCAATCCTCGAAGCGAAACCACTTCGTTTTCTGGTATTTGTTGGCATAGCGACCTTGTTTCACACTCCTGCAGCAATTTTCTTGTTTGCATATGCGTTTGCGCGAAAACGCATAAATTTCTCCTATTT
>DVHJ01000069.1 GCA_018712145.1 Candidatus Faecousia faecigallinarum
TCACGTTATTCAATTTACAAGGTACATCGCATACCGCTTCAGCTCAGCATCCGAAAACCGCTTTCGCACTTTTCCTTATCCCCGCCCCGCGGTCAGCTTGCTTACTCTATCACACCCGCTCCCCTTTGTCAAGTGCTTTTTTCAGACTTTTTCAAGTTTTTTCTAGAAAGGCCGCCCGGCGTTCAATTACGCCTCCGGTTCAGGCTGGATTAACTCAGCAATTTGATCCCGTGAACGGCACAACAGTTCATACAGCTCCTGGCTCACCCGGTCCACATAGCCGGATTCATACAGGGCAATGGCGTCATTGGTATTCACCAAGGTAGTACCGGACAGATACACCGGGTCGTACTGCCAACTGGTAAGCTTCGCCCCTTCTTCCTCCATGGTAAACTCCAGGCGCAGCACAACCCCCTGGTTTGTGCCGGACTGGCTGTCCACCGACAGTAAATTCCCCAGGCTGAACGCGGTGAGTCCATCCTGGCCGGTTTCTACCTCCCCCACCAGGTGGGAGTGGGCTCCCAGGATCACATCCACCCCGCCTTCCAGCATAATCGACTGAATCTGCCGCTGGGTTTGGCTGATTTCCCGGTCATACTCGCTGCCCCAATGGAGCAGGGCAATGGTGATATCCGGTTCCTCCGCCGCCACTGCATCAAGCACCTGGCGGATGCCTTCCTCATCCACCTGCTGGTAGGTAGTGCTGTAATCGGTGTACAGCAAATTCACGCAATCCCCCGCCCCCTGAGGCAGGCGGAGATTCCCTACCCCTTTGGTAAAGGCAACGAAAGCCACCCGAAAACCCTGGGTCCGGACGATGGTATATTTCGGCTCTCCCTGCCGGCTGCTGGCAAAGGTACCCACCGGTGTCAGGCCTGCCGCCTCCACCGCCGCCAAGGTAGATTCCAGCCCAGCGACTCCATTATAAATGCTGGCGGTATTGGCCGTCTGCACCAGATCCACCCCGGCCTGAGCCAGCGCGGAGAGCAAACTCTCCGGCGCATTGTGCTGCTGGGCATCGTAAGGCGCCCCGCAGAAATTGGTTTCCAGGTCAACCACGGTGAGATCCGCATTGGAAAGCAGAGACGCCACGCCCACAAACTGGGAAGAAAAGTCATAGCTGCCGTCGCTTTGCAGGGCCTGGTCCATTAGGGGCTGACTGATGTTTATATCCCCGGCAGCGGCAATGGTGATGGTGTCGCCAACAGCGGCCACCGCCTCAGTAGGAGGCTGGGTAGCCGGCGGAGCAGCCATATCCTGCCGGTACTGCACCACGGCCCATACCAGCAAAAGCGCCACAGCGGCAGTGATCAGCCAGATTGGCTGAATCCGCCGGCGGTGAACCACTCGTTTTTTCCTATCTGCCATAACTGACTCCTCCGGATACAGGGTTTTGCTTATTGTACTATATTTTATCCGGGTAGACAAGCCTGAACCCGCCCATCTGGCGCGGCAAATCCATTCCTTGACAGAACGCCCAAGCTATGGTATGTTGAATTCAACATTGAATGTATAAAAGTCCCCCTTGCCGTAGCGGGAAAGGAGCCGCCATGAATACTCTGCTGCACATTTGCTGCGCCCCCTGCGCCAATCAGTGTATCGACATTCTTCGGGCAGACGGCTATGCCGTCACCGGATACTGGTACAATCCCAATATCCACCCCTTTACCGAATACCGGGCCAGGCGCAATTGCCTGCGGGAGTATGCCCAATCCGTGGAGCTTCCCCTTATAGAGCGAAACGACTATGGCCTGCGGCCCTTTGTCCGGGCTGTGGCGGAGGATATCCCCGGCCGTTGCGTGAAGTGCTACGAAATGCGGCTTTTTGCTGCGGCAGAAGCTGCCAAAGCCGGGGGCTTTGACAGCTTCACCTCTTCTCTATTCATCAGTCCCTATCAGCGGCACGAGCTGATGCGGGAGGTTGCCCAGCGGGCCGCCGCCCAGTATGGGATAACTTTTCTCTATCGGGATTTTCGCCCCTACTTTCAAGCCGGACAGGAACGGGCCAAAACGTTGGGCCTTTACCGGCAGAAGTACTGCGGCTGCATTTTTTCCGAAGAGGAGCGTTATCTAAAACCCCACAAAATTCTGCCCTAGGCATAGGCCCGGTGCAGGAAGGTCACCGCCTGCCCACGGGTGCAGAAGCTCTCCGGCAGGAACCGGCCGTTGCCGGCGCCATTGGTGATGCCTGCGCCAGCCGCCCACAGGGCCGCAGCGTAGTAATAACTGCCGGAGGGCAGGTCGGTAAAGGGATTGTTGCCGCTATGGCCCGGCTGGCCCATGGCCCGCCACAGGAAGGTGACAAACTGGGCCCGGGTAACGGTTTCGTCCGGGGCAAACCGGCCGCCGCCCACCCCCTGAGCGATCCCCGCCGCCGTGGCCCACTGCACCGCCTTGGTGTAGTATTGGCCCTGGGCTACATCGGAGAAGGACGAGGTTTGTCCTGACGGTTCCGGGCTGCCTGCCGCCCGCCACAAAAAGGTGACCACTTGCGCCCGGGTACAACTGGCATCCGGGGCAAACCGGCTGGCCGTAACCCCGCTGGCAATCCCCTGCTCCACCGCCCACAGCACCGGAACGTAATCATACCGGCCGTCGTGCATGTCGGAAAACGGATTGTCCACCGCCGGTTTAGCCGCTACCGTGAAATATGCCCAGTCACCATCGGTGTAGAGCCACTGTCCAGCATCGTCGGTGGCGCCGGCATTGACGGATTGGAGCAGAACCCGGTACTGCCCCACCGGCAGGCTCCGGCTCAGTCCGCTCTCCGCCGGATAAATGTTCTCGTGGCGCTGGTACTTGCCACCGTCCATCCGGTCAATATACAGGCCGTAATGGGTGGCGTTTTCCGCCGCCGCCCACCGGAAGGACACTGCCTGCCCTTCCGTGTAAATGGCGGTCAGGCCAGTCAGCGCCGGTTTGCCCGGGGTGGTACACAGGCTGCAATCCTCCAGGCGGTTTGCCGAGTCTGTATCCAGCCAGGTATCTCCACAGATGGAACAGCGGTAGTAATTGCCATGGGGGTGTTCCGCGGCGCAGTACAGAAATTCTCCTTTGTCACAGGTATGTACCAAAGGCTCACTGTACACTGCCTGCACCAGCTGGAAATAGGACTCCCCACAGTCCCACCGGTCATACACCACCAAATTTTCCGGCAAAACCAGCAGCTCATTGGCATAGGGATCAATGGAATAGGTGCGGTAGGGCTGCCAGCCGCCATACAAGATCTGGAAATCCAGATGGTTGCCTTGAGAATTGCCGGTGGAGCCGATTTTGCCCACCTGGGTAACCCCCCGGGTGACCTGGTCGCCCACGCTCACCGTCACAGCGCTCAGGTGATTATATCTGGAATACAAGACGATTTGCTTGCCGTCCAGCAATGTATAATCGTGGCGCAGCACCACATAATTGCCAAAACCGTCGCCATAGCCGCCGGAGAAGGTTTTAATCACGGTGCCGTCATAGGCGGCCACCACCTTAACCCCCGCCGGGGCGGCAATGTCGATGGCATAGTGGTTCCGGTGGTCGTAAAAGCAACTTTGTAAATTTTCATAGCCCGGCACAGGCCAGGCAAAGTCCCGCCTGCCGCCGGTGATCACCTTAGGCCCCATCCCATCATAGCCCGGGGTGTGGGCATAGGCCTGGGACAGCGGCAGCAGGAGCATCACCGCCAACAGAAAGCAGCTGACGATTCTTCGCATGGTAAGTCTCCTTTTGTCGTCTGTGTTGTCCCGGGGATATCCCCCGTTCGGGAAGGAGTTTAGCAGAATTATTCCGGAAGTCAAGGAAATATCCCGGTTTTTCCATGGGAATTGTTGCAATTTCGTCCACCGGATTCCCGCCGCCCGGCTGCGCAACCCTGGCAGCGCTTTTCCGTCTGGATAGATATAAAGAAAGAAAAATGGAGGCGATGAACATGAAACGTTGGATTGTCCTGCTGCTCTTGGCCGCCGTTGTGCTGGCCGGCTGCAGCGCCAAAAACTCTGCCACGCAAGACTATGTGTCCTCCTCCCCTGCCGCCGGTGCGGAAAGCGGCGCGGTGAGCAGCGCCGGCGATTTGGCCCTGGCCGGTGAGGCGGACATCTGGACGGCGGAGCCCAGCCGCAAACTGGTGCGGACGGTGTACCTGACGGCGGAAACGGAAGATTTTGACACTCTGCTGCAAAATATCGCCCAACAGGTATCCCAGGCCGGCGGCTATGCGGAAAACCGGGAAATCTACCAGGGCAGCGCCTACCAGAGCAGCCCCAGCCGTACCGCCCAGCTGACCCTGCGGATTCCCAGCCAATCGCTGACGGATTTTGTCAGCCAGGTGGGAACCATGGCCAACATCGTCAGCAGCACCGAAACCGCAGAGGATATCACCCTGACCTACACCGACACGGAGAGCCGGTTGACCGCCTTGGAGGTGGAGCAGGAACGGCTGCTGGAGCTGCTGGCCGAGGCGCAAACCACCCAGGATCTGTTGGAAATCGAGTCCCGGCTCACAGACGTCCGGTACGCCTTGGAAAATGCCCAGTCCACCTTGCGGCTGTATGACAGCCTGGTGGACTACAGCACCGTCCACCTGTCCATCCAGGAGGTGCAGCAGCTCACCCCTGCCCAAGCTTCGGACGTATGGGGCCGGATCAGCCAGGGCTTCCAACAGAATTCGCGGAGTCTCGGCCGCTTCTTCACCGGGCTGTTTGTGCTCCTGACCGCCGGCGCGCCCATCTGGGTACCGCTGGCCCTGGTGGTGGCAGCAGTCGTACTGCTGTTTCTGCGGAAAAAGCGCCGGGCCAAAGCATCCGGGAAAAAGGAGAACGGAGAAACCGTAAGTGTAACGGATACGGAAAAAAATTCCCCGGCTGAATCAGAAAGTAAACCGGCAGCGGATACGGCAGAAGCGTCCCCGGCCAAACCAGAGGAAGCGGAGCAGCCGGAAGATGGCGGCCCATCGTCCCAGGCATAATCCCAGCCGTTTCCCGCCAACACCAATCGGGGGCCTGGCGCTTAAGCGCCAGCCCCCCCTTTCGCTGGGATAGGTTAACCGTTAGCAGCCGCAGCCATTGTCACAGCCGCAGCCGCAGCCGTTATTGGCAGTGGCCGTTCCGCAGCCGCCGCAGCAGAAGAACAGGATCAGCAGGATGATCCACCAAGCGTTGTTGCCACAGCCAAAGAAACCGGAATTGCAATTCATATTTCGTACCTCCAGGCAATTTTTCGGGCGGCGTCGCCGCTCATTCCATGGTATTCCCCAGGCCGAAATGTGTGCAAAGGCAGGGCCGGTGAAATTGCTGTGGGCAGGGGAAGCTAGGCGGTCCCCGGAATCCCGGCAAACAATTCCTCCAGCGTCCCGAAGGTGTAGCCCATCTGTTCCCACTTGGTCAACAGCTCGTCCAGAATCTCCGCATTGGTTTGGGAAGTGCTGTGGAGCAAGATGACCGCCCCGTTATGAATCCGGGGGATGAGTTTTGCCATCGCCTCCTCCCGGGTGGGCTGACTGTCATTCTGCCAGTCTACGTAGGCCAGGGACCAGAACACCGTCTTATACCCCAGTTTTTGGGCCATGGCCAAATTCTCCTGGCTGTACACCCCCTGAGGCGGGCGGTAGTACTTGGCCATTGGCTCTCCGGTGATGCGCTGATATAGCGCCTCCACTTCCTCCAGTTCTTGAGCAAAGGTCGATTCATCGCTGATTTTGGACATGTCATAGTGGTGGGCGGTGTGATTACCCACAATGTGCCCCTCCTGTGCCATGCGCTTGACCAGTTCCGGGTTCCGCTCCAGGTAGCTACCCACCAAGAAAAAGGCAGCAGGCACCTGATGGGCTTTTAGCACATCCAGAATTTTGGCGGTACAGCCATTTTCATATCCGGCATCAAAGGTAAGATACAGCACCGGTTCAGTGGTATCTCCCAAATATGCCCCGTCGTACTTGGCCAGTTCTTGAGCCGAGGCATTGCCCACCGGGGCTTGACCCGCCGTCTGAAAGCTGAGGCCCCAGGACCCTGTGGGCAGCGCTTCGTTCCAGTTTCCCGCCAGCAGCAGCGCCGCTGCCAGGAGTATGGCCCCGGCGCAGATTGCCGTATCCCGCTTTTTCACATGCATCACCCCGGTCAAGCCTATGCGGCTTCACCGGGGTTCATGCTTCCCGCGTGGACAAGGGCGCCCAGAAACAGGTAAAACAGCGGGCTAACCACACTTTGGCTGATGCCAAACAACCCATGGATGGCATACCCCAAGGCAGGAAGCAACAAAGGCAAGGTCTCCCGGCCGGGCCGCCGTAAAGCCGGCAGCAAACACATGCCCAACATGGCCAAGTACACCAGCATACTGGGCAGGCCCGTGTTTACCCACAGGTTCAAATATTCATTGTGGGCTGCATCCACCGACGTTCTGCGCACCCCACCATCCGGCAGCGCACGGGAAAAAATCAGGGTAGACCGGAGCTGGTAGGTATCCGGCCCGCCCCCCAACCAGGGCTTTTTCCACCCCAGTTCCAGGGCCTCAGTCCAGATGGCAATGCGGCTTGAGCCCAGGGTGGGCGGCGGATTGCCATGGAGCAAGGCGGAGATCTCCTGCAAAGTCTGGTTATCCCCCTGGTAGGCCCAGAGGAAACCCAAAACCGCCGCCAGCACCGCCAGGGCCAGGAGCACCACCGCCAGAGCCGGTTTGGGATAGCCACGGCCCTCCGGCAGGCGGCGGAGGAATACCGCCCCCACCGCCCCCAAGGCTACCGCTGCTGCCAGGGCAGCTTGCATCCAGCCGAATTGGAGGAAAAAGGACAGTTCCCCATTGGCATAGCGATATCCCAGCGCGGATTTCAGCAACACCCCCAGCACCAGCAGAGCCAGCATCTCCCCCATCCGCCTCAGGCCCACCCCCCGCCAAAGGCAAACCGGCAGCGCCAGCGCCAGGGCAGCGGCAATGGCCACCGGCCCGGCGGAAACCTCGCTGAGCAGCAGGGACAACCAGGCAAAAAAGCCCCCGGCCAGGCAGAATCCCCGGCCAGGTACAGCCAGGTAGGTTCCCATTAAATACAATACCATCATAGTCAAATAGGCAGACAGTAGATCAGAGTTGCCGATGGTACCCAGGTACTCCCCGCTATAGGCCAGGCCCCGGTCGTGGAACCCAAGGCCATCGGGATACAGTCCCAGGGGATTGTACCCCAGGAACTGAGCCAACACCAGGGCAAACACCAGGATGCTGGCCCCGGCGGCGGCAAACCCGTGGCCCTCGCCCAGCCGCCCCCACACCGCCATGGCGGCAAAAATCCCCAAATACAGCGCCAGGGTGAGGAACCCCTCCTGCCGGCGGTTGCCCAGCCACACCACCTGGGGATAATCGGAACACAGAGCCGACAGGAGAAACAAAACCGCCAATCCCCCGGCCATGGCCAGGGGCCAGGCCTGCCGCCGGGTAAGGCCGGGCCGGCGGGCCAGGGCAGGCAGGCAGCCCAACAGAAACAGGCCGGAGGCCGCCAAAAACACTTGGTGCTTGGGCCCGACAAAGTTGGTGTATCCCGACGGCGGCGTCCAGAGGACGAAGGCGGTGAGCATAAACATGGCGTACAGCCCGGCCCATTTTTCCGGACTGTACCGGCGGAGCAGAGGGCTCATTCCGGGAAATCCTCCAGCCAGCCCCGATAAACCAGCACCGCCGGGCCGGTGAGATACAGCCGGGAAATCACGCCATCCTGGCACAGGGCATCCACGGTCAAGGTTCCCCCCAGATTTTCCACCTGCACCCCCTGCCCGGTCACCTCGCCGGTTTGGATGAGCAGCGCCACCAGGGAGCCGGTACCGGTGCCGCAGGCCAGGGTAAAATCCTCCACTCCCCGTTCAAAGGTGCGGATCACCAGATGATCCGGCCCCAACCGGTCATACAAGTTGGCGTTTGCCCCCTTGGGGTAGGCCGGGTCATGGCGCAGCTGCCGGGCCAGCGGCCGCAGCTCTGCCAGGGACTTGTCCGCCAGACCCGGCACCAGGTACAGGCTGTGGGGCACCCCGGGATTGCCCAGCTCCACATAACCCGCCGGCCCCAGGGCGGTTGGCCTGGCCGGTTCCAGCACAGAAGGCAGATTCAGCTCCACCCGGTAGGTCTGCCGGCCGATCCGCCAGCCAGTAACCAGGCCAGCAGTGGTTTCGATGTGTTGCACCTCCCCTGCCAGCCCCTGTTCGTAGACCCAACGGCAAATGCACCGGGCGCCATTGCCGCACATCTCCCCCACCGAGCCATCGGCATTGTAAAAACCCATCCGCAAATCCCCGCCGGATCGGGGCGCCTCCACCGCCATGAGGCCATCGGCCCCCACACAGATCCGGCGGCTGCACAACTGCCGGGCCAAGGCCTCTAACTGGGCCGGACTGGCCTTTAACGTGCGGTTATCTAGAATGATAAAGTCATTCCCCGCACCATTCATTTTCCAAAATTCCATCATTCAGACCTCCTCGGAAAGCCGGTGGGGCTATCTTATCAGGTTTCCCTCGGTTTGTACAGAGGCGCGCCCGGCTTTCCACCCGCATTGCCGGAGCAGCAAAAAATTTTTCTTGTGTTTTCGGCATAAATGTGGTAAAATGCAAAATGGGATAGTTCGGAAATTGTACTCATTTTCCCGGAATTTTCTGAAATCTGTGCAAATTTCTCGAATAAATCCAGTTTTCTCCGGGAAACAGTACAAAATTATCGATTATTTGCCTGGTTTTGTACCGAATTTTCCGGTGCGGATTTTACGCCGCCGGGAGGCGGCCCATCGTAGAAAGGAAGTAATCTCAAATGGGTATCATCGGCAGAAATAAAATTGTCATCATTGGCGCCGGAAACGTAGGCGAAGCTGTGTGCTACACCCTGATGGTTCGCCGCCAGGCCAGTGAGATCGTCCTGGTAGACATCAATGAAGAGCGGGCCGAGGGCAGCGCCCTGGACATCGTCCATGGCACCGCTTTCTTTCACCAGGTGAAGGTGCGCCACGGCAGCTATGCCGACTGCGCCAATGCACAAATGATTATCCTCACCGCCGGTGTAGCCCGGAAACCCGGCCAGACCCGGCTTGATCTGGCCAAAACCAACATCTCCATCACCCGGAATATCGCCCGAAGCATCATGCAATACGCCACTGATCCCATTATCGTGGTGGTCTCCAACCCGGTGGATGTGCTGACCTATGTGGTGCAGCAGGAGACCGGCCTCCCCGCCGGCCGGGTCATCGGCTCCGGCACCTCCCTGGACACCGCCCGGTTCCGCCAGATGATCAGCGAAGTGTGCGGTGTGGACGTATCCAATGTCCATGCCTATATCCTGGGAGAGCACGGCGACAGCCAGGTGCCCATTTGGTCCAGCGCTACCGTGGCCGGTGAGCCGGTGGATCAGTTCTACCGCAACCAAAAGGGGCAGGAGCTGAATCACGATGAAATTTCCACGAAGACGAAGAACGCCGGCGGCGTAGTGATCAAACTCAAAGGCGCCACCTTCTACGGCGTGGCCATGTCCACCAGCCGCATTGTGGAAGCCATCACCGAAGACGAGAATTCCGTCCTGCCGGTGGCCCACGTGCTGAGCGAACAATACGGCCCGCTGAAAGACGTGGCGATCAGTCTGCCCTGCGTAGTCAACCGCAGCGGCGTTGCCCGGGTGGTTCGTCCCATGATGGATGAGGCGGAAACCGCAGCCCTGGTCAAGTCCGCCGAAACCCTGCGCGGCTTCATGGCCGAAGCGCTGCAAGAAAACTAAGCCAGCAAACACAAAACGGGGCTACCGCAGCCTGCGGCAGCCCCGTTGACGGTTTACCGCCGGGTTCCCAAGAAAAACAAAGCCAGCGTACCCGGGCCAGAGTGGGCGCCAATCACCGGGCCAACATAGCTGATCACCACGTCTTTGGGGTGGTAGGTCTCCCGGACCGACTTGGCCAAATACTCTGCATCTTCCAAACAGTCGCCGTGGCTGATGAAAATCACCTGGTTCTGCGGATCGATGCCGGTCTGGCCGATTTTTGCTGCCATGGCGTCGATGGAGGCCCGGCGGCCCCGGGCTTTTGACACGTTAATCAGGTGGCCCTCATCGTCCACGTGGAGCACCGGCTTAATCTTCAGCATGGTGCCCATCACCGCAGTGGCCGCCGAAATCCGGCCGCCCCGTTTTAGAAACATCAAATCATCCACGGTAAACCAATGGCACAGGTGGAGCTTGTTCTCCTCTGCCCAATCTGCCACTTCGTCCAGGCTCTGGCCCTGGGCTTGACGCTGAGCCGCCAAGTAGACCAGCAGCCCCTGGCCCATGGAGGCGCACAGGGTATCCACCACCCGGATCTTCCGTTGGGGATATGCTGCCGCAAGCTCTGCCGCCGCCAACTTAGCCGACGCGCAGGTGGCGCTCAGCCCCGAGGAGAAGGCCAGCACCAGTACATCCAATCCCTTGTCCAGCACCGGACGCATGGCCGAGGCCCATTTTTCCGGGTTGGCCGCTGTGGTGCTGGTGGCGGCGCCGCCCCGGAGGGCATCGTAAAACGGCTTCATCTGCAGGCGGTTTTTGGGACTGCCGTTGGGATAATTCTCATAGTCCTTGTCCTGGAAATGAACGCTTAGGGGAACCACCATAAGGCCCAGCTGGTCAACCAGCCCGGCGGGCATATCACAGGAAGAATCCGTCAGAATCTGAAAGTTTTTTGGCATGGCTTTTCCTCCGTTTCCATCAGCTGCTTGGGGCATAGCGCCGCTAGCCCCTTCATATGGTACTATCATAAAACAAACTGGGGAAAAAGTACAGTATGTTATGCAAAAATTTTTCCCTGGCCAGGCTTTGTCCCGGCCGGGCGGGGAGATGAATCCTTGACAAAACGTTTACTTCGCCGGCTTGGCCGGCAGAACCGGGCAGCCTACGGCAAGCTGTCCGGCGCAGTGGGCATTGCCTGTAATCTGCTGCTCTTTGCCGGAAAGTTGGCGGTGGGGCTGGCCGCCCATTCCGTATCCATCACCGCTGACGCCGTCAATAACCTGTCCGACGCTTCCGGCGCAGTGGTCACCCTGGTGGGCTTCCGCATGGCGGAGAAGCCCGCTGACCGGGACCACCCCTTCGGCCATGCCCGGGTGGAGTACATTGCCGGTTTGGTGGTATCGGCCCTGATTCTCCTGGTGGGGGCGGAGTTGGCCAAAAGTGCGGTGGAAAAAATTCTCCACCCAGCACCGGTGGATATCTCGCCGGTGACCATGGCGGTGCTGGCGGTGTCCGTAGCGGTGAAGCTTTGGCTGTCCCGGTTTAACCGGATGTTGGGCCGGCAAATCGACTCTGCCGCCCTGATGGCCACAGCGGCAGACAGCCGGAATGATGCGCTGTCCACCGGCGCGGTACTGCTGTCCGCCCTGGTAAGCCGGCATACCGGCTGGGGAATTGACGGTTACACCGGCCTGGCGGTGGCTCTGTTCATCCTCTGGTCCGGCATTGGCATTGCCCGGGATACGGTGAATCCTCTCCTGGGGCAGGGGGCTGATCCGGCCCTGGGTCAAGCTCTGGCAAAAATGCTCACCGCCAACCCAAAAGTGCTGGGCTTTCACGACCTGATGGTCCACGACTACGGGCCTGGGCAGCGGTTTGCCACGGTTCACGTGGAGATGGACGCCCGGGAGGATCCGCTGCTCTGCCACGATATCATCGATGGGCTGGAGCGCAGCTGCCTGGATGAACTGAAGGTCCATCTATGCATCCATTACGACCCCATTGTCACCGACGATCCGGAACTCAACCATATGCGCCAGGTGGTCACCGATTGTCTGGCCCGTCTGGACCCCGGTCTGTCCGTCCACGACTTCCGCATGGTGCGGGGCGCTGCCCGCACCAATCTGATCTTTGACTTAGTGGTTCCGGACTCTGTCCACTTGGACGATGTGCAGCAGGCAGTGGACCAAGCAGTCAGCCGGGAGTCGGACAAGTATGCTACCGTCATCACTTTCGACCGGCCTGCCTTCTTCCGGTCGGAAAAATAAGGAGTTATGTCCATGATTGATATTGTTGAACTGTTAAAGGCTGTATTTTACGGCATTGTAGAGGGGATCACCGAGTGGCTCCCGGTCAGCTCCACCGGCCACCTGATCCTGCTGGAAGAGCTGATGCCCCTGGATGTGTCCGAGGAATTCTGGTCTATGTTTGAGGTGGTCATCCAATTGGGGGCCATTTTGGCGGTGATTGTCCTGTACTTCCACCGGCTCAATCCCTTCTCCCCCACCAAGTCCGTCAAAGAAAAACAGGGGACTTGGGATCTGTGGGGCAAAGTCATTGTGGCCGTGCTGCCGGCCGGTGTGCTGGGCCTGCTGCTGGATAACTGGCTGGATGAGCATCTGTACAACTATGTCACGGTAGCCGTCACCCTGATTCTTTACGGCGTGGCTTTTTTGCTGGTGGAGCGGTCTCCCCGGCGGCCGGTCATTCGCACCACCGGCCAGATCACCTGGTCAACCGCCTTGATCATCGGTTTGTTCCAGTGCCTGGCCATGATCCCCGGCACCTCCCGTTCCGGCGCCACCATTCTGGGGGCCATGCTCCTGGGCCTAAGCCGGCCAGTGGCGGCGGAATTCTCCTTCTTCCTGGCCATTCCCACCATGCTGGCCGCCAGCCTCTTGAAGATCGTGAAGTTCCTGGCCGGCGGCAACAGCATGACCGCCAATGAAGGCATGATTCTGGTTGTGGGCTTTGTGGTGGCCTGCTTGGTATCCCTGGCGGTAATCCGCTCCCTGATGCGGTATGTGCAGAAGCACTCCTTTGCCGTGTTCGGTCTGTACCGGATTGTCCTGGGCGCCGTGGTCTTGCTGTATTTCCTGCTGCGGTAAGCAAAACTCTACCCCCGCGGAAGC
Source organism: Candidatus Faecousia faecigallinarum (assembly GCA_018712145.1). Taxonomy (GTDB): domain Bacteria; phylum Bacillota; class Clostridia; order Oscillospirales; family Oscillospiraceae; genus Faecousia; species Faecousia faecigallinarum. The sequence goes on from DVHJ01000069.1 coordinate 12,824, forward strand.
CGTTTGCTTCCGCGGGGGTAATTTTTCTGATTATCTGCCGGATTTCCGCCGCCGGGCCAGAAAGAGAACCGTTTTCCGTACCGCCGCCCACAACACCGCCAGGCAGGCAATGCCTTCCGCTGCGAAAATTCCCCACAGCATCAGCAGATACTTCCCGGTCTGCCGGGCGACAAAGGCCCAGGGCGGCAGAGAGAAGGTAACGTGCTGAGTGTGGCAATCCAACGCCTCCCCCAGCATTTGCAGCAATGCCCCCAAAGCAAATTGGCCGCTCACATCCACGAAATGTCCCTGGGGCATGCTCTCCTGGAACAGCGTCATGGCAAAGCCATCCACCGGCTCAGGCAGCACCGCCTCGCAAAAGGTAACCGGATCCTCTTCCCCAATGGGCAGGAAAATCATGGGCGTATCCCCATACGCCGCCCGGCTGATGGTATCGTCCGGCGTGTCGAGCACCGCCAGAATCTGGTAGGGTTGCCCGTCCACGGCAATAAACTGCCCGGCGCAGTTATCCGACCCAAACAGCGCCCAGGCAGCGTACCAGTTCAGCACCGCCGAACTGCCGCCGAAGGTATACACGCTCCCGGACACCGGCGCAAACCGGTACAGCCGGAAAAAGTCCTGGCTCACCCGGTAGACCGTGGTCTCCGCCCTCCGGCTGCGATATTCGGCAACCTGCTGGCTGCTGCCGCCCCAGGCCAGCAGCGGGCTGCCGTTTTCCCCTCCGCAGGCAGCAGCCACCGCTTGCGCCGCCCCTTCCATCTCCGCTTGGGTCACCGGAGTATGGGGATCATAGTAAACCGAAACCCGGCGGCATTCCCCCTGACTCTGCCAGTCCACTGCCACCGGCTCTGCCAGCGCCCGGGCGGCAAGGCCGGTGGCCAGCATGGCCGCCGCCAGAAGGCCAACGGCAATCCACAGCTTCCTCATCCTTCGCTCCCCAGGCGCACGGACTGCCCATCCTGCAAGGGGGCGCTGGATAGGGTTACCACATAATCGCTGGCGGTAAGGTTGCCTTCGACGGCGGTATACTGGCTGTCGCTTTCCAGCACCGACACGTCTACCCGCCGGACGGTGGTGCGGGAGCCAAACATGCCGGAGCTACTGTCCACCACGTAGACAAAATCCCCCAGATTGTCCCGGTACAGGGCCCCATTGGGTACCACCATGGGATAGCGGTTGACCGTAAACGGAATGGACAGGTACAAATACATTCCCGCCGTCACGTCCTGCCCTGTAATGGAAAAAATCAAGTCCCGGCTGCCGGTGGGATCCTCCAGGTTCGGTGCGACTTGCTTCAGCACCGCCTGGGCATTCAGCCCCTCCTGATTGGTAATCCTGGCCTCCGCGCCAAGCGTAACCAGGCGGGATTCCTCCAAGCTCACCGTGACTCGCAGAGCATACGCCTGTGCCGCCGTATCCACCACAACCAAAGCCTCCCCCGGCTGGAAGTCTGCGGTTTGGACCAGCTCCCGGAGGGTGCCGTCCTGGGGGGCCAGAATGTCCCGGCTGCCCAAGGACGCCGCCAGGGCCTGAATCTCCCCTTCCAGCTCGGCAATCTGCTCCGCCTGCCGGGTGAGGGCCCGCTCCTCCAGCTGGCTGCTAGCCTGCTCGGCAGCCTGGCGCTGGGCAAAATTCTCCAGGGCAATTTGGGCGGAGAGCACCCCGCTCTCGCAGGCCGTCCGGTCTGGCAGGCCGGCATTTTCCCCATCCAGCTGATCCAGGGCGGCTTGGGCTTGAGCCTGCTGAGCCTGGGCCGCCTGCAAAGCCGGCTGGTGGGTCCGTTCCAGCGCAGTCAGTGCCTGCTGGGCCGCGTACAGAGCATTTTGGCTGTCCAGCACCTGGCGGTTGGCCTGGGCCAGGGCCTCCGCCGCCGACTGCCAGGCGGCTTCATTCTCCTTGGAGGGATTGCTTTCTTGTAATTCTCTGTAGTATTGTTCATTATTTTCTGCGTTGGTTCTGGCCGCTTCCGCGTCCGCCAAGGCTTGCTCTGCGGTTTCCGCCGCCGCAGCTGCCTGGCCAGTGGCCTGGCTGTATTCCGCCTGGGCCTGGATCAGGTCCCCATTGGCCGCCTCCAGCTGGTCAACCAGGGTCTGCCGCTGGCTGTCGTACTCCTCCCGGGCAGCCAGGGTGGCCTGGGCACCCGCCAGTTGAAGATTCAGCTGCTCTAACTCCAGGGCTGTGGCTGAGCCTGACGCAGCCGCCGCCTGCAGCAGGGCATCTGCATAGGCCGCCTGGGCCTCCTCCAGCTGTTGCTTCCGGGCCGCTAAGGTTCCGTCGTCCTGAAGCTCCACGGTGAGCAGCTTTTGCCCCGCCTCCACCGTCTCCCCCAGAGTAACATAAACCGCCGTCACCGTGCCGGGGGCCGGGGCTTCCACCGGGGACAGCCCCGCCGATTCCGTCTGTCCGCCCCCGGATATCTCCGGGGCGATGGCCCCGGAGGTAACCCGTTGGGTGCTCACCTGGGGCAGATTCCGGTTTCGGATGGTATTGGAGAAGAAAGTCAGCAAAAGCATTATCCCGGCAAAGCCCAGGGCCGCCCACTTCACCCAGGCCCGGTATTTTCTTGTTTTTGTCATGTCACGTTCCTCATTTGATTCCGCCGGCAGCGGCGCTCTCTTCCAGGTATTGCTCCCCGTGGAGAAACAGCAGCAGACAGGGAATGAAGTAAATCACCGCCGCCGCAAACGCGACGCCCACCTGATTTTGATTGATCGTGCTCAGGTAAAGGGAAAGGGGGAATTTCTCCTCGCTCTCCAGCAATACCATTGGCTGCTCCACCATATTCCAGTAGTCAAAGAAGACCAACAACCCCACCGCGTATAGCGCGCTTTTACACTGGGGCAAATAAATGCGGGTAAAAATCTTCCATTCCCCTGCCCCATCCAGTTGGGCGGCCTCCACGAAAGCCTTGGGAATACGGCGCATATACCTGGTCAGCAGGTACACCCCGAAGGGGGAGAAAATCCCAGGCAGGCAGATGGCCCAGCCGGTGTCATAAATGCCCAGCCACTTACTCACCAGATAATTGGGCACCAGGGTCACCTGATAGGGCATCAGCATCAGCGCCACATAAAAGAAGAAGATGGCTGACCGCACCTTTCCATTGTACCGGGAGAATCCGTAGGCCGCCAGGGCCGCCACCGCCGTCTGCAGCAAGGTAATGGGCACCACATACAGCACAGAGTTCCAGAATTTTCCCAGGTCTTCCGGGCTTTCCACCAGAAACGTCTGGTACTGCTGGGCGGAAACCTGATCGGGAATCAGTTTGGGCACCACGGTCTGGGCCATGTACTCGGTGGTTCTGTCCCCCAGTGCCGCGCCGTAGGTTTGCTGAATCTCCCCTTCCGATAAAAAGGAATTGACTACCGTCAGCACAGTGGGGAAGAGAAACAGCAGCGCCGCCACCCCCAGCGCCAGCAGCAGAATCCCGCGCCGGAGCCGCTTCACAGATTTTCCACATCCTTTCCCAGCCGCCGCTCCACCCGGAACAAGACGGCGATGATCACGCTCACTGCAAGCGCCAGCAAAATTGCCGCAGCGCACAGTTTCTGGTAGTCCATGGAAGCAAAGGTGTTGTTCATAAAGTGCTGCAATAAGTACAGGGATTCATAGGGGTAAGCGCCGGTGAGCAGGTACACCTCCCGGAAGATTTTCATGGCGGAGATAAAGCTCAGGACCGTCACAAACAAGATGGTGGGCCCCAGATAATGGAGCTGAATGGAAAAGAATTTCCGCAGAGAAGAGGCCCCTTCCAACTCCGCCATGTCCAGCAAATCTTTGGGTACCGCCGCCAGACCGGCGGTGAAGAGCACCATATTATAGCCCAAATTCTTCCACAGGTACAGCAGCAGCACCATGCCCCGGCTCCAATCCGAGTGGAAGAAATCCACCGGGTCCAGGCCCCAGCCGGTCAAAAATGCGTTAATCACGCCGTTTTGGTGGAACAGCACCTGCCACAGCAGCACCACCGAGGCCACCGGCACCATCAGCGGGCTAAGAAATGCGGTGCGCAAGTGACTGCGCAGGGGGATCTCCCGCTCCAGCAACAGGGCCAGGCCCAGGGACAGGCCAACCGCCAGGGGAACGGCAGTCAGGCACAGGATCGCCGTATTTTTTGCCGCCAGCTGAAAGGCGTAGTTGTGCAAAAGAGCCCGAAAATTCTCCAGGCCCGCAAATTCCCCGTTCACCGGCCTGGTGGTCACGGCATAGCGAATCACCACCACAAACGGCACGACGAAAAATACGGCTACCCCCAGCAAGCTGGGGGTAACAAACAGCATGGTATTGCGCCGCAGGCGGCGGGAAGTCGGTGTTTTTTTCATGATATCATCCCTGCTCCGCCAGATAGATAGACGCCCGGTTTTGAATCAGCTCCGCGCATTCCTCCACCGTCCTGTCCCCGGCAAAATACGCCTGGGCTTCCTCCTGGATGATGGCTTTGATGCCCCCCTGCGGGCCGCCGCTCCCGTAGTGATCGGCGCTCTTCAGCAGGGCAATCAATCCGGCGGCGTCTTCCGCCTCTTCCGGGCTGTGCTCCTCCAGGTACCGCTGAATCACGGCTTCATTCACGGAGAAGCCGGCTCCGCCGTCTATGCGCTGGCTGTCCGCCCATTGCCACTGCTGCTCCGGGGACAGCACCCACCGGAGGAAGGCGGCGCAAGCCTGCTCCTGGGCGGTTCCGGCGGCAATGGCCAGCACATAGGGGGTGCCGATGGCCAGGCCGGTTCCACCGCCATAGGGCGGGGCAAAAAACGCCCCTTCCATGCCAAATGCGGAAAAGGGCTCTTCCGTCCCCGGTATTTCATAGGCCAACCGCAGTCCGGTCCACTGCTGCAGGTCCGACAGCCAGTAGCAGGGGTCAAACAGGGGCCGGTTCTCGTCCTGATTGGCGAATACCTCCTGGGTGTCCTCTGCATACCGGTTGGCATGCTCCAGCACCCACAGGAAGCTTTCCCCGGTAAAGTCGCAGGTGCCTGCCTCATAATCCACCCAGGCCGACAAGCCGTGGAGCAGCAGGTTAGTCAGCACGTATTCTTTTATGTTCTTCTGGTAAAAGCTCTGGTTGTCCAAGCTGTCCAAACACGCCTGCAGCTGAGCCACATCGGTAAACCCGCCGCCATAGGGCGCCAGGGCCTGGGCCGGCAGGCGCATGGCATACAAGGATATCTGCGTAGGCAGATAGTACAGCGCGCCGTCCACCCGGCCGGCCTCCACCACGTTTTCCATCACCCAATCCTGGGCCAGGGCCTCGGCCAGCAGGGTGTCCAGAGGGGCGAGGACCCCCCTGGCGCCGTATCCCTCCACCAGGGCCGGGTCGGCGCTGGCCAGCAGGTCCACCTCCCCGGACAGCAGGGCCAGGTTCAGCTCCGCTTGGGTTTGGTATACCGTCACCTGCAAGGTAACCTGATCCTGCTCCCGATTATATTGCGCGGCCCAGGATTCAAACTCATACGGCGCGTATAAATAGCACGCCACCTGAACCTCCGCCGCTTCCACCGGCCCGGTTCCCGGGGTGAGCACCGTCAGCCGCCCGCTCTCCAGCAGGAGGAGCCGCCCATCGGCCAGGGGGAGAAGCGACTGCAGGTCATGGGGATCCACGCCGTAGTCCACCAGGCTGCCGGCGCACTGCACCGAGGACCCGTCGGTCCGGTATAGCTGGCCGCCCGCCAGGCAGTAGCTGTAAGTACCGTCTGTGCTCAAGGTATGGATATTCTCTGTCCAGCCAGTCAGCAGAACCGGTTCCCCCAGGTCCGGCCCGTCCAGGGGGAACAGGTACACTCCCGCCAGGACATCTGTGCCGCCCTCCATTTTCACGGCCACCGCCCAGTTCTGCCCCGCTAGGGTCCAGAACCCCCGGAAGAAATGCTCCTGGGGCAGTTCCATTTCCGTCCCATTGTACCACAGGGTTTGCCGGTATGGGCAGGCGGCATACACCCCCGCCTCCACCGGCAGCAGGCAGTAGCTGAGCACCACGCCTGCCGGCAGCTCGCACAAGGGGGTTTCGTCTCGGTACAAGATTGCGCTGCTGCCATCCGGCTGCAGCGCCACGGTGTACAGCGTCTGCCCCAGAGCCGCCGCCGCAGCGCAGTTGCTCCCCTGGGCAGACCAGTCCCCCCCTTGGGCGAAGGCATCCGTCAGGCGGCAGGTTCCCGTCTGGGAAAACAGCAGGTAGCCCTCCGCCTGGGGAACGATTGCCGTCAGCCCATCGGAAAAGGCGTAGCTCTGGGCCGTATAGGAGAGCTCCCCGGCCTGCTCCAGATTCAGCTCCCCCGCCAATTGGGGGGTCTGAGGCGTCCCGGCCCCCTGGCCGCCGCAGCCCCCGGCCATCCCGGCAAACAGGCCCAGCAGGCACAGGGCCGCAATATACTTCTTCATTTTTCCATACCTCCCCAACGGTGTGCTAGCGGTTCAGCGGCAGTTGGTCTCCCTGGCTATGCATCGCTGCAAGTCCGTCACACCTGCCGGATGTAGTCGACAGAAACATAGCCTACGTCCTCCTCATAGTCCCCTGTCCGAACTCGCACAAAAGCGAATTCGTCGACAATGCTGTCGACAATGCTAATGATTTCAACATACGTGCCATATTCTAGGGCGCACATAACCGCATGGGACGTAGACGGACCAGCTCTCAGGTTTAACCCGGCAGTCGTGGAAACTGCATAGCAATTTTCGGAGGGGCAAAGCAAATCGTTTCTCACCCATCCTATTCCGTTGCTTGCCGTTACATCAGTCCATCTGTTTATCGAGTATACATAGTTGACCGTCGCAATGTCGCTGTAAGCCTTATACCCCTTGGAGAACACAGTCAGAATATCGCTGGCCGTGGTTGCTTCCGTCCGCACGTTACAAACCGCCGTGGTTGTGTACTGGAAATACAGCGCAGCCGGGGCAACAGAAGCTGAGCAAATTGATGTAGTGAACATCAGAATGGCAACAAACAACAAAATAGATGCCGCTCTCTTTTTTGCAGACTTTTTCATTTTTCTTTCCTCCCTGTTTCTTGTTTATTTCAATGAATTTTAAAAATCTTTTTCTATAAACCGCCCCACCTCCATTCAGCATACGCATACGCTCAAACTACTCCGTCTCCTACTGCTAAAATAGTATCATTTATCCACTTAGATGTCAATAGGTGGATATACATTTAGTGGTTTATTTATTCACCTGTTGCCCATGCAGCTTGCTTCCAGGCCATCCCCTTCAAGGCTGCCATATCGTTAGGAAGCGGCCCAGGGTAAACGCTTCACCATATCCCTGCTGCCCCAGAAAATCCACAGCATCTGGCCAGAAACCCATTTCTCCCAATTCTTGCCTTACCGTTTTTCCCCACAACGGCTGCCATCCCCCAGAAAAAGCGCGCAAGCTTGCCCAACCGGGAAAAATGCAAGGATTTTGTCTTTACAATTCCTGGCCTGCGTGATATAGTAAAGAACGGCTCTTTTGGTAACCCATGGAGTACAAATCGCCGGAGAGGATCATTCCATGCCAACATATCACATCGAGGGCGGCCATTTGCTCAACGGCGAGGTCACCATCAGCGGCGCAAAAAATGCCGCTGTGGCCATCATCCCCGCCACCCTTCTGGTGAAGGGCCCCTGCCGGATCGAAAATGTGCCGGACATCTCTGACGTCCATATTTTACTGAACATTTTGGAACAGATGGGAGCCACAATTCTTCGCTTACCTAACGATACGGTGGAAATTGACTGCAGCGCTGTGGAGTATACCCAGCCCAGTGCCACCCTTGCCCAGCAAATTCGCGCCTCCTATTATCTGATTGGCGCTCAACTGGGCCGCTTTGGCCGCGCCCACGTGGCGCTGCCCGGCGGCTGCAATTTCGCCCCCCGGCCCATTGACCAGCACATCAAGGGATTCCTTGCCCTGGGGGCAAAGGTGGAAGAAACAGAATCCTACGTCAATGCCGAGGCCGGCCCCAGCGGCCTCCGGGGCGGCCGGGTGAACCTGGATGTGGTGTCTGTGGGCGCCACCATCAACATCATCATTGCCGCCGCCCTGGCCCCCGGCCAGACCATCATTGAAAATGCCGCCAGAGAACCGCACATTGTGGATTTGGCCAACTTCCTCAATACCATGGGCGCAAAAATTTCCGGCGCCGGAACCGATGTAGTGAAAATCCGTGGGGTCAGCGCCTTGCGGGGCGGTTTTTATTCCATCATCCCTGATCAGATTGAGGCTGGCACATACATGGCCGCCGTGGCGGCAGTTGGGGGCAACGTCCTGGTGAAAAACGTCATCCCCAAGCATATGGACTGCATCACTGCAAAATTGCGGGAAATGGGAGCCGCCGTCACCGAAAGCGACGATGCCATTCGCGTAGAAAAAATCCGGCGGTTGCGCCGGGCTACCATCAAAACCATGCCTTACCCCGGCTTCCCCACGGATATGCAAGGGCAGGTGGGGGTGTGCATGGCCTTGGCGGAGGGCGTCAGCCGGATTACCGAGAGCATCTACGAAACCCGCTTTTTTGCCTACTGCGATGAACTGCGGGCCATGGGCGCCAGCATTCAGGTCAACGGGAAGACCGCCTACATCACCGGCCAGCCCAAGCTCCACGGCGCCACGGTGCGGGCCCACGACCTGCGGGCCGGCGCCGCGCTGGTGATTGCCGGCCTGGCTGCGGAAGGCAACACCGTGGTCCAGGATATCCATTTTATTGAGCGTGGCTACGAAAACCTCATTGGTAAACTCACCGCTCTCGGCGCAAAGATCTACCGTCAGGAGGACTGACATAGACGGGCATTGTGGCTGCCGCAGAAAAATGATTTTCTGCGGCAGCCACAATTTTCCCAGCAAAAATCCCCATTGGCAAACCCCCGTCCGTGTGCTACAATTTACCTATATACTCACGCCAGCCTCTGTTTGCTCCAACCCGATGGATTTTCCGCCGGCCTCCGCCGGAATGACAAAGGAAGGATGATTCCCGATGAAACCGCAAAAATTTGGCCCTCTGCCGGTATTGGGCCTGACCCTGGCCGCAGGTCTTGCCGGCTTTATCCTGCGCATGCTGATGCTGTCGCTGGGGTATGACCAGCTTGGCGTGCAGATTTCCGGCCACTGGACCTATATCAGTCTTTGGGCGCTGTCCCTGGTAACACTGGCTGGCTTAGCCTTCCTGAGCACCGGTATGGGTAACCGCCGCAGTGCCGCAGAAAACTTGCCGGCCTCTCTGCCGGCTGCCATTGGCAGTGGAATCGCCGGCGGGCTGCTGTTTGTCCAGTGCCTCATCGAGCTGCTGGGCCAGTTGGAGCCGCTGGATATCTTTGATTTGGTGGTGCGCGTGCTGGGGCTGGTTGCCGGGGGGCTGATCGTTTTCGGCGGATATCTGCGCCGTACCGGCAGGGCAAGCGCCCCGGCAGGCATGGCAATCACCCTATTTTTCGCCTTACGGCTGGTAAGCCAGTTCCGGGGCTGGAGCAGCGATCCCATGCTGGGCGACTACGGCTTCTCCCTGCTGGCCTGTATCTGCACCATGCTGGCCGCTTATTATCTGGCCGGCTTCCCCCTGAATGAAGGCCGGCGCCGGCTTTGCATTTTCTTTTCCATGGCTGCCGTGTTCTTTTCCTGCATCTGTCTGGCCGACCCCGAGGGGTGGATCATGTCTCTATCCGTCATTCTCTGGCTTCTCACCGGCGGCTGTACGCTGTCCCGGCCCCGGCCACCACGCCGGCGGCCCGGCAATCTCCCGGTGGAGGAGAACCATGACTAAAACCGTGTATATTTATACCGATGGCGCCTGCTCCGGCAATCCCGGCCCAGGGGGATGGGGCGCCATTTTGCTATATCAGGGGCAGGAAAAGGTACTCTCCGGCGGTGAAGCCTCCACCACCAACAACCGCATGGAACTCACCGCCGTTATCCAAGCCTTGGGCCAACTGAAGGTGCCCTGCCAGGTGGAGTTGTATTCCGACTCCCGGTACGTGATCGACGCTCTGAGCAAAGGCTGGGTGTTCCAATGGCAGCGCCGGGGGTGGATCAAGGCCGATCGGAAACCGGCGCTGAACGTGGACCTGTGGCAGCAGCTGCTGCCCCTGATTGCCACCCACACCGTGACCTATCACTGGGTCAAGGGGCATAGCGACAACCCCTACAACAACCGGTGCGACCAGCTGGCCACTGCCCAGGCCAAGCGCTTCCGGTAACCAAAAAAATTGCGCCGCGAGCTTCTAAACTCGCGGCGCAATTTCTATTCCAGTTACAGAATCACAACAGGCTTGATCAGATCCCTGGGCTTATCCTTCATCAGCATCAGGGCCTCTTCCATGTGCTCGAAGCCATTGAACCGGTGGGTAATCAGCCGGGAGGTGTCCAGCCGGCCATTTTCCAGCAGGGCAACCAGCTTCTCCATCCGCAGCCGGCCGCCAGGCATCAAACCGCCGGCGATGGTCTTGTGACCCATGCCGCAACCCCACTCTGCCCGGGGAATCAGCACATTGTCGCCGCTGCCCAGGTAGTTCACGTTGCCAATCCGGCCGCCGGGTTTCAGCATCCGAATCGCCTGGCCAAAGGTTTCTTCTGCATTGCCGCCGGCGATGATCACCCGATCCACGCCCCGGCCGCCGGTCTTATCCAGCACCTGCTGGGCAATGTCCCCATTGCGGTAGTTCAGAATCTCTGTTGCGCCATAAGCCAGGGCAGCATCGGCACACACCTTCCGGGAGCCAACGGCAAAGAGCTTCGCCGCGCCCCGCAGGGCCGCCGCCGCCACGGACATCAAGCCCACCGGGCCAATCCCAATGACGCACACATCATCGCCAAACTGCACATCCGCCAGCTCCACCCCGTGGAAGCCGGTGGGCACCATGTCCGACAGCATCACAGCATCCACCGGATTAACGCCCTCCGGCAAATGGGCCAGGTTGGCATCTGCCTCGTTCACGTGGAAATACTCGGCAAACACGCCGTCCTTAAAATTGGAAAACTTCCAGCCCGCCAGCATGCCGCCGGAGTGCATGGAGTACCCAGCCTGAGAAGCCAGCGCGCCCCAGTCCGGGGTAATGGCCGGCACGATTACCTTGTCGCCTACCTGGAAGTCCCGCACCATGGCGCCAACTTCCACCACTTCACCAACGGCCTCATGGCCCAAAATCATATCATGCCGGTCGCCGATGGCGCCCTCCCACACCGTATGCACATCAGAAGTGCAGGGCGAAACCGCAATGGGGTGTACAATGGCATCCAGGGGACCGCAGACCGGGCGATCCTTCTCAATCCAGCCGGTGCGCCCAATGCCCAACATGGCATATCCTTTCATCGCAACGCGTCCTTTCGTACTTTTTTATCGATACGTCAGTATCTATTTGGAAGTATACCACATAGGCGCCAGGCTGTCAACAGAAAATTTTCAGGCTTTTTGCGGTTTTTTGCAGCTCCAGGGCCAGTGGAACGGCGCCAACGGCATAGCCGCCGTGGGCGTAGAAAGCGTAGCTGCCGCCGGTCAGCAGGAGCATGGGCCACATCCCCGGCTCTAAGTACAGCGACCGGGCCAAGGGCTCCGCCTCGCCAAAGTCCGCTTCTGCCACCTGCACCTGAGGCAGCGCCTGGCACACCTGGCACAGCAGGGAATCGGCCCGATCCGCTTCCCGGGGCAGCAGCAGGCAGACGGACAGCCCCCCCGCCATTGCCCGCTCCACCTTCAGCCGGTTCTCCAGCAGTTCGTTGAGGCAGTGGGCCGTAGGCTCTGCGCCCACGTCCAGATAAATTTGCAGCGTCAGCCCCCGGACCGGTACCGGCAAGTTCACCGGGTACCGGGCAAGCATTTGCTCCGGTTCCCCTTCCCGCCGCCGGAGATCCACGGCGTGCCCTAAAGTAAACACCTGGAAACGCACCAATTGGTTGCCATTGGGCAGCCGGTTGGTGGTGATGGCCCGGTAGAGGCCCCGGGGCAGGGCGCATACGCCGGTCTGCCCGGCCAAGTCCAACGGACGCCATCCCTTCTCCCACCGGGCCAGGCCCCAATTTAAGCCATAGGTCAATGTCTCCGGCAGGGAGAAGGGTTCCGTAGCGCCCGGCTCCCCAGCCTGTTCCACCGTGACAAATCCCGCCCCCAAATCGTACTGGGCCTTACCGTCCACCGGATTCAGCCTGGCGGGCACCCCCAGGGTACGCAAAACCGCCACAAACAGCAGCCGCCGGCCCTTTTCATCTGCCCTGCCCAGAGCCAGGGCCGCCCCGGGCTGGAGCCACAGTACCGGTTGCCAGCGGCACCGGCCATCCGGGAAATTCGTCTGAATCCAAGTCCACAAAGCGGCAGGATCCCGGGAAAACGCAATTTTTTGCGCCGGCGTCAAACCATTTTGCACCGGCGTACGCCAATCGGTAAGCAGTTCAAAGCCGATTCTTGGCCCCCCTACCCAAGGATTGTCCCCATTGGGCAAGGCTCTGGCCGCCAGCAAATGGGCCTCCAGCACCTGCCGGTTTGCATCCCGCCAGTCCTTCTTGGCCAGCCACCCCAGCAGGCGGCGGGCCTCCCGGCCATATTGCCGGAGAAATCCATACATCTCCCCGGCATGATCCCCGGCGTACCGGAGCATTGGCTCATCCTCCCCGGCATATTCCGGCCGCCAGCGGCCGGCTTGCCGGGCCGCCCGGGCCTCTGCCGCCTGGGCCAGTTCTATCTTCCGCCGTTGGGTCTGGGCCGGGGTGAGGGGCTGGGTATTCCGCCCGCTGGCCGCCGGGGCGGCAAAATCCATGTCCCAGCATCCCGGCTCCGGCTGGGCCGTGTCCGGAGTAAGGGTAAGGCTGGTGTCCGCCGTGACGGTAACTGCCGTCCAGGCAAATTTTCCGGCATACTCCGCCTCCACCAGGCAGCTGCCCAGGCCGGTTTCCAGGTGTACCCGGCCATCGGCACCGGTTTCCAGGGCGGCAATCACCGCCGGGGCGGCCATGTTCACCACAGAAAACCGCACCCAAGCGCCGGACACCGGTTCTCCAGCCGGGTGATGTACCGTCACGGTCAGGTTGGCCGTGGCGGCATAGCGCCGGGTCTGGTTGTCCATCCGGCAAATGCCCTGACGCTGGGTCATGGCCTCGTCCTTCAGGCCCTGGCCGGTGAAGTCACAAAACCGGCGGCTGCACACCAGCATCGCCCGGCTGGCCGCTGCGGAAAACCAGCCCCGGTCCAGCACCGGTTCCGGCTCACAAGCCCCAAGAAAATGCCAATTCCCCTCCACATACACCTCTACCCAAGCGTGATTATCGTCGCAATGACTCCACCAGGGCACATAAATCTGCCGGGCCGGGATGCCCACCGCCCGGAAGGCGGTAACCGCAAAGGTGGACTCCTCCCCGCACCGGCCCAGGCCGCAGGAATAAGCGGTAAGGGGATTAATGCTCCGTGGGTCCGTGGTCTCGTAGGTCATGTGGGCGGCGCACCAGCGATTCACCGCCAAGGCTGCCTGCACACCGTCCAAGCCGGCCACCACTCCGGCCAGCCGGTGGTAAAAAAATTCCCGGCAGTCCACCAAATCCTCGGAGTTCACCCGGGGATAGAACACATGGTGCAGGAAAATATCCTCCGGCACATCCCGGCAGTAGGGAGAGTTATCCCGGAGAAACAGGGCGTGGCGGGCATAGGCCACGATCACCGCCAGGGGAACGCTGGCCACGTCGGAAGCCGGCAAAGTGCCCAGGGCCAGCTCGGTCAGGGTGCGCACCCGGCCGTCCAGCCCCTCCAGTCCGGCTTGCAGCCCCTCCCCCACCCGGCCCAGGCCGGGCCGGGCGGAAAGCCAACACTGCCGTGCATAAGTATTCAGCTCCATCGGCCTGCCTCCCGCAAAACCGTAGCGGCAGCCCGTACCTTGGCCCCATCGGTTTGCCAGATGGTGAATTCATCCAGCCCTGGCAGGCCCATGGGTACCCCCTCCCGCCGGAAGGTCATGCCGCTGTTTACCGTGGTTTTGCCGCTCATGTGGAAGGCATACAGGGGCAGGGCCAACAGCCGACGGATCACTTCTCCGCTCACCCCGCCCCCGGCCATAACCGTAACCGGTAGGTTTTCCGCAAGCAGGCGGCTCAGATAAGCCCGGCCCGTCCAGCAGTCGGCGGCCTGGCCGCTGGTGAGGATGGTATCCACCCCCAGCTCCACCGCCTGCCGGGCAGCAGTCAATCCATCCCGGCAAACGTCAAAGGCCCGGTGCAAGGTCACTCCCCGGCCCCCGGCTGCGGCAATCAACCGGGCCATCCGGCCCAGGTCCAACTCCCCTGCCGGGGTGAGGCAACCGATGACAAAGCCGTCTGCGCCTGCCGCCGCCAGACGGCGAATTTGGGTTTCCATCAGCTGAATTTCCGATTCATCATAAAGAAAATCCCCAAACCTTGGCCGCATCAGGCAGCGGATGGGGATGTCCGTTTTCTCCCGGATCTGCTCCAGCAGGGCAACATCCGGGGTCAGGCCCCCCACCAGCAGGCAGCTGCACAGCTCCAGCCGGTTGGCTCCCCCTGCCACCGCTGCCATGGCGGAGGCATAGCTATCCACGCAGACTTCCAGAATTGTTTTCATCTGGCATTCCTCCTTCATGCATTGTGTCTTGTCTCCAACAGCCGCGGGAAAATGCCCGGCGGCAGTCTCGCCGCCGGGCATGGACTCACATTGCGCTTTTGATGTGGTTAATGAGGATATCCCCGGCTACCACCCGATCCTCCGGGGCAAACCCCTGGGCAAAATTCTCGGTGTACAATAGCTGGGCACTGGGGGGAAATTCCTCATCCCCGGCCCAAAGGAGAATTTCCATGGCATAAGGCCCCAGGAACGGGA